>JAWXBF010000013.1:0-72782 GCA_034439895.1 Deltaproteobacteria bacterium | reverse complement strand
GGGTTGACCCCCGCCATGGAAGCCGCGATGGCACAGCAACTCGACGAGGTGGAAGCGATCGCGAAGCAAAAAGATGCGCCCACCTTCGAGAACACGATTGCCCAGCTTGAACGCGCGGGCCGTGCCTACGAACGGGTTGAAACTGTGTATGGCGTTTACAGTTCAACCCTCTCGAATCCCGAATTTCAAGAGGTCGAGCGCGCTCTCGAGCCAAAGATGGCGGCCTTCTTCGACAAGATCACGCAAAACGCGCCTCTCTTCGCGCGCATTGAGGCGATCTACGAAAGTCGGCAATCGTCCGGTCTGACGCCTGAACAAGAGCGCCTGGTTTGGTTGACCTACACCAACTTCGTGCGCGCGGGTGCCAAGCTCGACGAGGCAAAAAAAGCGCGCATGTCGGCGATCAACCAGCGGCTTGCAAGCTTGTTTACTGACTTTGGCCAGCACGTGTTGAACGACGAAGGCGGTCAGATGACGCTTATCGAGCACGCCCCGGAGCTGGCGGGTCTACCTGAATCGTTTGTGCAAGGCGCCGCCGCAGCAGCCACCGAGGCTGGCAAACCCGGCAAGTGGGCCATTCTCAACACGCGCTCCAGCATGGAGCCCTTCCTGGTTTACTCCGACAACCGCGCATTGCGCGAGAAGGTCTGGAAAACGTACTACAGTCGCGGCGACAACGGCGACGCCAACGACAACAACAAGATCATCAGCGAAATCTTGAAGCTGCGCGCCGAACGCGCCCAGTTGTTGGGCTATGCGACCCACGCCCACTGGCGCGTCGAGAGCCAGATGGCCGAGACACCCGAGAAGGCCATGCAGCTTCTCGAGGCGGTCTGGAAACCGGCGGTGGGTCGCGTCCATGAAGAGGTCGCCGAAATGCAGGCGCTGGCCGATCGCCTCAAGCACGGCATCACGATTGCGCCCTGGGACTATCGCTACTACATGGAGAAGGTCCGCAAGGAGAAGTACGATCTCGACGAAACCGAAATCACGCCTTACATGCAGCTTGAAAAGTTGCGCGAAGGCATGTTCTGGGTTGCAGGACAGCTCTTTGGCTTGCAGTTTCAGCCGGCGAAAAACGTCCCCATCTACCATCCCGACGTGCGGGTCTGGGAAGTACTGCGTGAGGGCAAGTCGGTGGGTCTTTGGTATTTCGATCCCTATGCCCGCAAGGGCAAGCGTTCGGGCGCGTGGATGAATGCGTACCGACGGCAATCCCGCATGGATGGCGAGATCACCACCATCGTCTCCAACAACTCGAACTTTGTGAAGAGCACCGATGGCAGCGTGCTCATCAGCTGGGAAGATGCAGAGACACTCTTCCACGAGTTCGGCCACGCATTGCACGGGCTGTCGTCGAACGTCACCTACCCCAGCGTCTCGGGGACCGCGGTCGCGCGTGATTTCGTCGAGTTCCCCTCCCAGTTGCTAGAGCACTGGCTGGCTACGCCGGAGGTGTTGAACCAGTTTGCCCTGCACCACAAAACGGGTGTTGCGATTCCGCAGGAACTGGTCGCCAAGATCGCGCGTGCGAAGACCTTCAACCAGGGATTTGCCACGGTGGAATACCTCGCAAGCGCCCTCATCGACATGCGATTGCATCTCGCAGGGAGCACGCCCATTGATCCCGATGCGTTCGAACGCGACACGCTCACGTCGATGGGCATGCCAACCGAGATCGTGATGCGACACCGGACACCGCAGTTCAACCACGTCTTCAGCAGCGATGGGTATTCAGCCGGCTATTACTCGTACCTTTGGGCTGACACGTTGACGGCGGATGCCTTTGAGGCCTTCACCGAGGCAGGTGGTCCCTACGACAAGGCGGTCGCGGCGCGCCTTTATCAGCACATCTTTTCGACGGGCAACACCCAAAAGCCAGCCGATGCCTATCGCGCGTTCCGGGGTCGAGACGCGGGGATATCGGCGCTCATGCGCAAACGCGGCTTTCCGCAATAACCTGTGCGCCAGGGCGCAGATGGGGCGCGAGATCGTCGTTTTTTCTTGAGAATGATTCGATTCATCGGATAGCATCGTTCGGAAATGAGCTCCTCCACCCGCCCCTTGTTCCCCCTTGCTCCCAACCGCCGGGCACTGTTGTTTGGCGCGGGTGCTGGCCTTGCGGTGTCCCGACTAGTCGCCGGTTCGGCAATTGCCGCACCGAAGGGCCATACCCTGAAGGTTGGACTCGCCTCGTACTCGCTGCGGGCCTTCTCGATCGAAAAGGTCATCGCCATTTGCAAGGACCTGGGCGTCACGTCGCTCACCAACAAGGATATGCACCTGCCGCGTGAGCCGGACAAGTTGGAGCAGGCCAAGAAAGCTTACGCCGATGCCGGGATCGACATTCTTGGTGCGGGCGTCATCTACATGAAAAATGACGAGGCCGTGGTACGGAAGGATTTTGAGTACGCGCGCGCTGCGGGTGTACCCATGATCGTTGCCGCGCCCGATCCGGATGCCTTTGATCTGGTGGAAAAGATGATCAAGGAATTCAACATGCCGGTCGCCGTGCACAACCACGGCCCCGAAGACAAACATTTCCCTGCCCCGGCCGACGTGATGAAGTTGATCGCCAGGCGCGACAAACGATTCGGCGTTTGTATGGACATCGGACACACGGTTCGCGCCGGTGCCGATCCCATTCGATGCGTGAGCGAATGTGGCCCTCGCCTCTTTGATTTGCATATCAAGGATCTGAAGGACAAGAACGACAAAAACAGTCAGACCGAAACCGGCAAGGGGATCATCGATGTGGCTGGCCTCCTGAAGGTTTTGGTCAAAAAGCGCTTCGCCGGACACGTGGCGCTCGAATACGAAATCAACAAGGACGCGCCCGTTCCCGGCATCAAGGAGTCGCTCGCGTACATTCGCGGCGTTCTCGCCGGTCTCAAGGCGTAAAGCGTCCCTCTCGTACCCATTTCCGCGACCATCGATGGCTTGTTCCCACTTGGTTTCGGGTTGAGTTGCAGTTGACAGTCCGGGCGTGACTACGCGTCGCATCCAGCTACACTCGACACCGCCGCACTCGGTGCGAACTCCATGATGACGAAGGTCACCTCACACCGTTCGAATGCGCCGCGATTGCTTCTCGCGTTGTTATTGATCAGCCCGTCGTTGGTCTCGTCGGTGGTGTCAGCGCAATACGATTCCGGAGCCAACGCGGAGCGCGTCATCGATACCGACGCTGGTGTCGACGCGGACCCCCTGCCAATGCCCACGGTCAGTGTACGCGTCCCGGACCCACGCCCCACCGTCACGCCCACCACGACCTCGCTGACTGACCCAGACGCAGCATCTGCCCCCGACACTGTGATCAAGACGATAATCGGCCTGCTCGTCTTGATGACCCTCGCCTACCTCGGTGCCCATCCCACCGTTCGCGCGCTCGAAGAAAGGCTTGGTTTATCGCAGGTCATCGCTGCTGGTTTTCCGTTTGTGCTTCTCGGGCTTGTGGCCCGTCATCCTGCAATCGGTGTCTTGAACGATCGTGTGCTTTCAGAGCTGGGACCGCTCTTGCGTTTGGGCCTGGGATGGATCGGATTCGTGGTTGGATTCCGTTTCGACGCACGTTTGTTCCGCAATCTGGCACCGGGGACTGGCTCTCTCGTCTTGCTGTCCACGTTGTTGCCGTTTTCCTTCGTGGTCGCCAGTTGCGCGATCGTGCTTTCCCTCGTGTCCCAGGGATCGGAATCTCTCGCACAGCAGTGGCCGCAGTTCGTCCGGGATGCGATCATCCTGGGTGCGGCCGCGGCGATGACAGCCAAAACCGCAACACGCCTCGTCAAGTCGACCGAAAGTTCAGGCATCATCGGGCGCGTCATACGCCTGGAAGAACTGGTTGGCGTGGCCGGACTCGCGCTGGCCGATTCGTACTTCCGTCCCGAGTCCGAATCCACAACCTGGCATCTGCCAGGAACCGCATGGTTTCTGCTGGCGGTTGGACTCGGTGTCACCCTGGGTGTCCTCATCTACGCGATGTTGTATCGCGCGGCCCGAGAACAAATGGCGAGCGCCGAGTTTCTGGTTTTGTCGCTGGGGTCGATAAGCTTCGCGGCCGGCATCGCGGGCTACCTGCACCTTTCCTCGGTCGTTGTAGCCTTCGTGGCGGGTGCCTTGCTTGTGAACCTTCCCGGCGACTATCACGCTCGGTTGCGAGACACCCTCCTGCGACTCGAGCATCCCATTTTGCTCCTCTCACTCGTCATCATCGGCGCCTTGTGGCGCATCGACGACTGGCGCGGATGGTTGCTGATGCCGGTCTTCGTTCTCGCACGCATGTCGGGCAAATGGTTTGCGACGAGCCCGGTCCTGCTCGGCCGCGAAGGTCTGCACCTTCGCCTTGGGGATCGCTATGCACTTGGCCTTGCGCCGCTCGGAACCCTCGCCATCGCGATCGTCATCAATGCACAGCTCTTACATCCTGGAAATTCCATCTCACCGATGGTCTCTGCCGTGCTCGGAGGCGGCGTGCTGACCGAAATCTTCGTGCAGTGGTTCTCCCGTCGACAAGGCGTCTCATCGGAAGCGCACGTCGTCCCCTCGCCACCGACGGGAGCCTCATGAAATTTGTTCTCATTGTCGCGCTTGCCGGACTCATGCACGCGGCACGAACCTTCGACGTTGGGCTTCCGGGTGACAGCGCCGGAACCACCCTGGGTTTTGGCTTCTTGTTGCTGACTGCCTATTTCATGGGGCGTTTCTTCAAGCAGATTCATTTGCCGAAACTGACGGGCTATCTGGCCACTGGAATCATCGCGGGGCCGTCGGTGCTGAACTTGGTTTCAGAACCGATGGTCCAGAATCTCAAACTCGTCAACGGTGTGGCGATTTCGCTCATCGCGCTGACGGCGGGAACCGAGATGGATCTGCGATCGATGCGCCCGTTGCTCAAAACGATCTTCTGGATCACGGCAACGGCGGTCCTCGGCACCACCGCGATTTTGGCCCTCGTCGTATTCGCAACACAAGGCATGTTGCCGTTCATGGCGAACCTCTCACCGCGAGAAGGCATGATGGCGGCCGTGGTCCTCGGCGTGGTCATGGTGGCGCAGTCGCCCGCCGTGGTGATGGCGTTGCGCGACGAAATGCGGACCGATGGCCCGGTATCTCAGGTTGTGCTGGGCGTGGTCGTCATTGGCGACCTCGTCGTGATCTCTCTATTTGCGGTCTCGTCCTCGCTGGCCAAGGCCGTGATTGATGGTGCGTCGAGTCCGCTTGAAACCGCTGGCTTGCTGGCGTGGGAGATCCTCGGCTCCGGAGTCGCTGGCGTCGTTGTGGGATTCTTGTTGTCGCTTTACCTGCGCAAGGTTCGTAGGAGTGCTGGACTCTTCCTAATCGCCTTGTCTTTTGTCGTGGCAGAGGTCGGTCAGCGCCTGCACTTCGATCCGCTGTTGGTCTCGCTGTCGGCGGGTCTGTTCATTCGCAACATCAGTCGCATCGGCGACGAATTGAATGAACAGATCCAGGCGTCGTCGTTGCCCGTTTATGTGCTTTTTTTCGCGGTCGCCGGCGCCAACCTGCATCTGAATGTGCTGTACACCGTGGGTGTTCCCGCCATCCTGTACGTGGGCGTTCGTGGCATTGGATTGCTGTGGGGAACGAAACTCGGCGCGAAAATTGCGAGAGCGCCCGAGGCCGTCCAGAAATACGCAGGCTATGGCCTTCTGCCGCAGGCGGGTCTCGCGCTCGCACTGTCCCTTATGTTCACCAAGATGTTTCCAGAGTTTGGCCCCGACGCCGGCGCGTTGACCCTGGGCGTGGTCGCACTCAACGAACTGGTGGCGCCGATATTGTATCGCCTCGCAATCTTGCGCAGCGGAGAGGCCGGCAAGCGAGATGCGACCCCGGCTCCCGTGATCTTGCCGGAAACGGGTTCGGGTTTGTTTTCAGTCAACGAGCCGACGATCAAGTAGCCCAGGCACTAGCCGGTGATACTTCCATCCACCACGACGCCGACCGGGCAATGATCTGATCCCTGCACCGTCGGTGAAATAAACGCCTCTTTCACAAATCGCATCGCCTCGGGACAACCGAGGACGTAGTCGATGCGCCAGCCGACATTGCGCGCCCTGGCACCGAGTCGCTGGCTCCACCACGAGTAGTGCCCGGGTTCAGGATGCAGGGTGCGAAAGGTATCCACCCACCCGGCCTTTAACCAACGGCCGAATTCAGCCCGCTCTTCCGGCAAGAATCCACTCGTGCCGTGGTTGCTCGCAGGGCGCGCCAGATCGATCTCGGCGTGCGCGGTGTTGAAGTCGCCCATCACCAAGACCCGTGTTCCCGCCTTTCGGAGTTCCTCGACGAATCGAAACACAGCTTCATAGAACTTCAACTTGTACGGTACGCGGCTGTTGTCTCGTTCCTTGCCGCTTCCCTTCGGGAAGTATCCGTTCGCCACGACAAGCTTGCCGAAACGCAACCACTGAAAGCGTCCCTCGACGTCGAACTCGGGGATTCCAAGGCCCGAACCAACGTCGTCTGGTTTGTCGCGACAAAGCATTCCCACGCCGCTGTATCCGGGACGAACGCCCGCAGCGTAATACGGATTCCAGTCCTGGGGCGCCTGCAATTCTGGCGGCAACTGGTTTGCGAAGGCGCGGACCTCCTGTAAGCCCACCACCTGACCGCCGCTGTTGTTCAACCAGGTCAAAAATCCCTTGCTCACGCACGCCCGAAGGCCGTTGACGTTCCAGGAACTGATGGTCAAATCCGTTTTGGTGGTTTTGGGAGGTGGAAGCATGGCGAATCGAAGCTTGTATACCCGAAACCGGCGCGACAACCGACCCCATGCCGGGGTATTCTGCCCCCCGATTGATCGGACGCCGTTTCGGAAATTATCGGATCTTGAGCCTGCTCGGGCAGGGCGGCATGGGTGCGGTCTATCTCGCCGAGCATCCCGAGATCGGACGCAAGGTCGCCATCAAGGTCCTGCACAACGGTTTTGATCGCGACACGCAGGTTTTGGGCCGCTTTCTCAACGAAGCGCGAGCTGCCAATGCGATCCGCCACCCCAATTTGATCGAGATCCTGGATTCCGGAACCACGGAGGATGGGACCCCCTACCTCGTGATGGAGTTCCTCGAGGGTGAATCGGTGGCGGCGCGAATCAGGCGCCAGGGTCGACTTCCACTGGATCAGTTGTTCGAGTTCAGCCAACAGATCGCGTCGGCCGTTGGCGCGGCTCACCGCAAGGGGATCATCCACCGCGATCTGAAACCCGAAAATTTGTTCATCGTCAATCTGCCCGAAGTTGAACGTGAGTTCATCAAGGTCCTCGACTTCGGCATCGCAAAACTTCAGGTGGCGACCCCGGGATCATCCGTGAAGACCAACTCCGGCATGTTGATCGGCACGCCGGTCTACATGTCGCCCGAACAGTGCCGTGCTACGAAAGAGCTCGATGCCCGCAGCGACATCTATTCACTCGGCATCATCCTGCACGAGATGGCCGTGGGACGTCCGCCATTCTTTTCAGAGGGCTTTGGCGAACTGGTGGTCATGCATATCAACATGCCACCACCACCTCTGCGGTCCATCGATCCATCGATTTCTGCCGCGCTAGAAGCACTGGTGTTGACGTGTCTCGCAAAATCGCCGAACGACCGTTACGCCTCCATGTTGGATCTGCTGGCGGCACTCAAGGAAGTTTCCGGCGTGGCCTACGTCAGCCACCGTCTATCGGCACCGGCCCCTGTCAACGATACGCTTCCCGCATCCGGCACGACACCCTACGGCAACCGGGTTCGGCCGGTCGAGTTCATGACGCCGGTTTCACCCACTGCCCCCCCAGGTCCCGCTCCCGCGATCACGATGCCGCCCGTGCAACCGCGAACCACACGGCGAACGGTGTTGATTGTGTCAACGGGCGTCGTTGCTGCCACCACGGTGACCGGCGTCGCATACCAAAAAGGTTGGCTGGGCAAACTCGGTCGCGGCTTGAGCGGAATTGCCGTGTTGCCTTTCGAGAACGTCGGCGGCGATCCAGAGAATGAATATTACAGCGATGGCATCGCCGACGAGATCATCGACCGTCTGACACGGCTCAAGGGCTTGCGCGTGGTGTCCCGCACTTCCGCATTTCAGTTCAAGGGCAAGGCGGTCAGCACAATGGAGATTGGTAAAGCCTTGAACGTCGACGCGCTGGTCGAGGGCACCGTGCAGAGGGTGGGTGCGCGTCTCAAAATTTCCGCGCGCCTTCTGGACGTGGTCAGCGGCGTTGCCACGTGGGCCGAAACGTTCCAACGCGAGGTGTCCGACGTTTTCGCAATTCAAAACGAAATCGCGGCATCGGTTGCTCACGGCGTCGACGTGCAGATCAGCCAAAGCGAGGAGAAGGAACTGAAAACAGCCTCGACCTCCAGCGTACAAAGCTACGACGAATATTTGCGCGGGCGCGCGGCTCTGTTTCGTCGCACGCCCTCGGAGCTGGCGCTGGCTGAATTTCACTTCAAGACGGCAATCAAAATGGACCCGCGCTTTGCGCTCGCCTTTTGTGGTCTCTCGAACACGCAGGCACTTATTTCGTATTACTCGCGTACACCCCCGCGCGAATCCGCCGAACGGGCGCTGTTTGCGGCCGAGAAGGCGATGGAGCTGGAGCCCGATTTACCCGAAGCCCTGGTGGCACTGGCCTTGCCGACGTTTTTCTACAGCTGGGATTTCGTAAAGTCAGAACAACTGTACGCACGCGCGGTGCAACGGAATGCAAACTTGGGTCAAGCGCACCACTGGCGCTGCGCAAACTTGATGGCGCTCGGCCAACCAGCCGAGGTGCTGGCGTCAATGAAACGTGCGGTCGATCTGGATCCTCTGTCAGCGGTCTTCGGTGCCGACCTGGCCTGGTTTCTTCACCTGCAAGGCCGGCAAGGTGAGGCCGAGAAACAAATCGTCGAGGTGATGAAACGCAATCCCGAGTTTTCGCGCGGACACCATATTTCCGGCGAGATCTGGTTTGGTGCGGGCAAGCCCGAAAAAGCACTGGAATCATTCCAGACGGCCGTTCGATTGACCGACGGCAAGACGCCACTTTACGTGGCCCTGCTCGGCTTCACCCAGGGTGTGCTGAAAAAAAGCAACGAAGCGACCGAAACGCTGCACACGTTGCTTGCGGATGCGCCGATGCCTTCCTTCAATCCGGCCCTGGTTCACCTGGGCCTCGGACAGATGGATGCCTTCTTCACCTTGCTTGAACGCGCCGTGGATGAACGATCGCCCCATCTGGCGTTCTGGCCGAAGTACAGCCCGGTCTTCGCTGTCGCTCGCAAGGACAAACAATTCGCATTGCAAATGGCCCGGATCAAGCCGATAGGATGATCACTCAACGCGCAGGTTATCGATGAGGATGCCGGGCGCGAATCCGAAAAGTACCCCGCCTGAACAACGCGGGCTAATCCGGCCGACGAAGAATACGTAAACCTCAGAAGCATCGGTGATCGACGGACCGAGCATTGAGAGTGGGATCTCTGCCTCCAGGACGGGCCCGATCTGGAGAGGGCGCTTCGCTGATTCGCTGGGTATTTGATATTCAACCGGCTCACCCTCGCCCGTATGAACTGGCAATTCCGCAAATGCCGGACTGGTGCCAAGGACACCGATCGCAACGGTCGGTGTTCGTTCGATCGCATTTCGATCCCAAACCCGACGAAATTTGAAACGAAGGTTAAGAACCCCGACTTTAAGGGGGATCCTGAAAGCGGCAGATCCCCCGTTGTTGTAGCCCGGAAGCAGCAACAGAGATCGCTTACCATCAATAACCGTGAAGGATGTGGCATCCACAAAGAGAGCGTTGATCGCGAGCCCCGACGCCACCGGGACGTCGAATCCAGGATCGGTGAGCACAGGAATAGCCGGGCCGGCGGACTCCGATTGATGTAGTACGGAATCGACCGGCGAGTCGCCGTTGAAGTCCACAAAGATTGTTTCTGCCCTGATCATGTAGTGGCCGGGTCGCTTCAGGATGGAGGGTTCATGGAATGTCGATACAGAACCCTCATTCTGGATTGGAATCAGCGGATAGACGGTTCCACTTTCGACGTGAACCATGGAAGCCTTCGCGTCGGCGATGAGTGGCTTGTTTACGTAGTGCGCGCTTGGCGGCAACGGCAACCCGATCCAAATCGGCGGGGGTAGCGGTGACGGTGCGACGTTCGCACTTGGCGTCCAGAAACGAGGACGTTCATCCGGCACACAGGTGAGCGTCCCTGTGAAAGGCGCCATGGTGAACGTGTCCTCTCGGGCTGCCCCAGCCGATCCAGAGACCGTCCCGGTGCAATTGCTACCGGCCCTGATTTCGAGGGTTTCGTACACGATGATCGGCGAGTCCCCGCATCCGTAGTAGGACGAATGTGGCGCCGAGATCGACATGGGCTTCTTGATACGCCACACGTTACCGGTCTTGTCCATGGTTACCCGTACGGCAAATCCCTGCGATCCGATGATACCTTTTCCGTCCTTGTCCACAGTGAGCGAAAACGAATGGCTGGTGGGAAAGACGTACCCGAAAACATAGGGCGGAGGCGTGACCTGAAGGCGCACCGTGACTGCCAGGGACAGTTTCGTCGGACCGGCTTCATCGATGGCATTCGCATCGGTTCCGGCATCGGGTTCGGCGTCGTTTCTTCCAACCGTGGCATCGTTCGGAGTCGACGTTCCATCCGAACCACAGCCGAAAACCAAACCCGCAAGAAAAACGAATCCCAATCGTTTCACGATAAAATCCCCCGCTAAATAGTCCAAAGGAGCATTGCTGCCCATTTGTTACCGAACAAATAGACCCTGAACCAATTCCGTCATGATTGCAAGGGCATCAACCACGGTGCTATCCCCAACCCATGTTCGATTCTCGCGTCATCGTTTTCGCCCATGGGGCCGGCGCGCCCAGCCGTCACCCATGGATGATGGCCTGGCGCGAGCGCCTGACTGCGATAGGCGACGTACACACGTTTGACTACCCTTACATGCTGGCAGGATCGAAGCGTCCCGATCGACAGTCGGTGTTAATCGCCGCACATATCGCCGCCATCGATGACGCCTGCAACAAAACGCAACACAAGGGCAAGGTGGTCCTTGCTGGCAAGTCGATGGGCTCTCGCATCGGCTGCCATGGTGCGGGCGCCCTGCCCGACCGGGTTGCGGCATTGATCTGCTTTGGTTTTCCCCTTGGCACCGGAGACAAGGCGGAACTGCGTGCACAGTGCCTGCTGCAATTGCGGTCCCCGATTCTTTTTGTGCAGGGCACCCGCGATCCGCTCAGCCCGCTGGATGACTTGGAAAATGTGCGCCGCCAGATGACCGCCGCCAGCACCTTGTTTGTTGTGGACGGCGGTGATCACTCGCTGCAGGTGACGAAGACAGCCTTGAAGCAACGCAATCAAACCCAGGCCGACGTGGATGCCGAAATATTCGCCGCGGTTTCGTCTTTTCTGCGAACCCATAACGCCTAAACTGGGCTCCAATAAACATGGGTACCCCAACGGAAACGGTCGCTGCAGAATTCAACATTTCGGTCGAGCAAGTGGAGGGCTTCGAGTTTCGCGTCCGTTTCGACAAAGAACAGTACGCCGAGGTGCGCATGGACGAGCCTGCCCCACTTGGACAGGATGCCGCTCCCAGTGCTGCGCGTTTTCTGGCGGCCGCCGTTGGTAACTGTTTGGCAGCAAGCCTGACCTTTTGCATGAAGCGCGCCGGTGCGATGCCGACGGGGGTGAAGGCACGGGTTCACGTGACGCTGGTCCGCAATGAACAAAAGCGGATCCGGATCGGCCACCTGGACGTGGAACTGGATCCCGGCCCGGGTGTGGACGGGGCTGCGCTCGAAAAATGCATCCCCTCGTTCGAGGACTTCTGCACGGTGACCCAAAGCGTCCGCGCGGGGCTGGACGTGCGGGTCAAGGTCCTGTCGTCGCCGTGAACGAAGTCGATCTGAAGTCGTTCGCTGCTCCGTCGAGGATAGCTAATTCGGTTGGAGGGTCACGCTGGCTAGCGAGCCCGGCTGCATGTCGGAGGGCAACTCGTCGGACACGAGTTGTCCATTTCGGTCCACGATCCCCATTGCCTCAAGCCGGGCACGTGCTTGGGCAAGTCGACGTTCGGCCATGGTATCAAGCCGTCCGCGCCACGTGGCCGAATCGGTTTCGCTCGACAGGTTCAAATCGTCCACTCGGGCTTCCGGAATTGGAGATTCGGTCTTGCTGGCGCCCATCAGTATGGATTCTAGAATCGGCACGCCAGCCATCCCGCTTTTGTAGAGCCGAGCCCCGGTTCACCCGAAACCCGCGGTTTTGCGACACGCAAGGTCGCGCAAGCGCCGGCGAAAAGTTGTGACCCCACCGGGAATTGAACCCGGGACTGCGCCGTGAGAGGGCGCCGTCCTAACCGCTAGACTATGGGGCCGGAAAGTTCGATATTCAGTTTTTCAAGCCAGGGAAGAAGCACGGGAATGTTCGGGGACAAGGGGTCGAACCTTGATAGCAGGCTCCAAAGGCCTGCGTCCTGCCATTAGACGATCCCCGAGTGGTTCGATATTAAATTGTGTTCGGGGATAGGGATTCGAACCCCAATAGCGAGAACCAGAAACTCGCGTCCTGCCGTTAGACGATCCCCGAAGAAGGCCCGTTGTTGTACGGAGCGGCGTGCCAGATGTCAAGATCGCAGACGATCGGCTTCGATGCTGACCCGGCGTGTCAAGTCGCGCCCTCGTCAGGTCTGCGTACTTGCCCGTCACCGGGAACGGTGGTACCCGTTTAGCCTCTACGAAACTTTCGGTCGTCCCCACGTCCGAGCAAGGCGAAGCAATTCAAATGGAACTTAGCTTTTGGGCGGCCACGGACGTTGGCAAGAAGCGCGAACACAACGAGGACAACTTCCTCGTCGACAAGAAACTCCGACTGTTTATTGTTGCCGACGGCATGGGTGGACACGCATCCGGTGAGGTCGCCTCGCATATCGCCGTCCACGAGATGCGTCGCGTCGTGGAAGAAGATCGCCCCACCATTGAGGCCTACGCCAATGGCAAGGCCGAAACACAGGACGTTCTAACCGTTCTCGAGGAGGCCGTTCTGGCCGCCTGTACCGCCGTTTTCCAAAAAGGCCAGGACGAGGCCGACAAGCGTGGCATGGGCACCACCCTCTCCGCCCTGCTCGTCGTCAAGGACCGCGGCTTCATCGCACACGTCGGTGACAGCCGCATTTACCTCGTTCGAAAGAATCAGGTCGTCCAGCTCACCGAAGACCATTCGCTCGTCAACGAGCTCATCCGTCGCGGCAAAGTCACCAAGGAAACCCTCGCGACCTCACCCTACGCGTCATTCAAGAATGCCGTGACCCGCGCCGTTGGCGTGTACGAGCGCGTTCAGGTCGACACCATCGACTTCGACATTCTGCCAGGCGATCAGTTTTTGCTTTGTTCGGATGGCCTGTCGCACTACCTCGATGACGACAAGACGCTCGAGATTCTTGCCTCCGAAGATGACGTGACGGGCTTGCCCCAGAAGTTCATCGACCTCGCCAATTCCGGTGGTGGGCACGACAACATCACCGCCATTTCGTTGCGCGTACATCGCGATGTCGACGACGCGCAATCGCAGCGCAGCGAAGAACTCAACCGACGCATCGATGTCTTGCGGCACATGCCGCTGTTCCGCTACCTGACCTACCGCGAGGTCATGCGGGTGTTGAACCTGACAACCGCGGTCGACTATGAACCCGGTCAAATCGTATTACAAGAAGGCGATCCCGGAGACGATCTGTTCATCATCCTGCGCGGCAAGATTCGCCTGCACAAGGATGAGACCTTCATCACCTACCTCGAAAGCGGCGCACACCTCGGTGAAATGGCGCTTGTGGATCGCACACCGCGTTCCGCCAGTGCGACCGCAGAAGAAAAATCGCGTATCCTCGTGCTGTCCCGCAAGGACTTCTACGAGATCATCCGGAAGCATCCTCCCCTGGCCGTCAAGCTCTTGTGGAGCTTCGTACAGGTGCTTGCGGATCGATTGCGCAAGACAACCGCTGATCTCTCGGGTGCACGCCAGGAAGCTGGAGCCGTTGAACTACCTTCTGACGTGTTGTTCGACGAATGACGCGTTCTGAAGGCGCGGACATCGTCAACCTGTCCCGGTATCGCGCGCAGCTTCTGCGCATGAAACGTTCCCGACGCGGCGACGAATTGCTCGACTCGGACGATCCCGAGGCCGCCATTCGCGCTCTGCCCGGCGACGAATTTTTTTATATCGTTGCCGAGCGCGGCTTTCCCGATGCGATCGAGATTCTTCGCCACGGTTCGGCAGAGCAGGTCCAGACTGCCCTTGATTTTGCCCTGTGGGATCGCGATCAGATCTCACCGCGCGCGGCCCAAGCTTGGTTGGCCGCGATGGTGGATGCCCCCTCGGAGCGCATCTATGAATGGCTGATGGGCATCGACATCGAGTTGATGGCGTTCCTGCTGCGGCAACGGGCCCGCATCTACAACCCCATCACCGAGATGCCGCCGGAAGATCCTGAAAACGTATTCTGGAATACGCCCGATGGTTCGTTCCAGCTGGATCTGCGCGGCGACGAGGAAGAGCAACGTATCACGCAGCGCCTCATCATGTCGCTTTATGAAACCGACGTGGAACAGGCGCGTCAGCTGATGGTGGGCATTCCGGACGAGCTGGATTCGGAACTTGAAGAGATGTCCTTGCGCTGGCGTACGGGCCGCATGCAAGACCTTGGATTCGCGGATTACTACGAAGCGCTCGAAATCTACCGCGCGATCGATCCCAACTCGGTGAAGATTGGCGAAGGACGAGACAAGCGACACTCGGCGACCGTTGCGGACGAAGCCGACAAAGTCGATGTGCTGCGAGGACCCCTTGCGCTGGTCGATGCAATCACCGACGATTCGCTTTTCACCCGGGCCGCAGCCCTCATCACAGATCCCGCGATGCTCGCCGAATTGCATGGCGAGATCGTGTTCCTGTCGAACCGTGTGTTGGCGGCCGAGCGCATTCGTCCCACGGACGAGGATGCGATTCGCGATGCTTTGACCCGCATGCGGTCCACCCTTGATCTTGGCCTTGAACATATCTGCGCCGGCTCGAATGATGACAAGGCGTGTTCGGCGCTTGAGACCATCGGACTTCTGCGGATCTTCCGCGTCGGTGCAACGTTGATCACGAAGGTTGGCGAGGTTGTTGCGACCTTGAAGCGCGAACAACCCTTCGCGGTGTTGTCCCGGGCCTCGTTGCGCGCAGATGGTACCCGCGTCTTGGCAATGGGATTTTTCGAGCCCGACGATGCCGAGGTGTTGGCGTTCTTGAACCGCCGTCGACCGGTTTATCCCACCCGTCTCGACCCCACGAGCAAAGGCGCATCGACGGATGAATCAAGACCCTTTGCCTCGCTTGCCGACATCGCGCGCGCATCGGCTGCGATCGAGCGCGCAGCCACCAGCATGGCGCTTTTGGCGGTGCTCGGCATTCGGCCCGAAGACATCGCCAACCTGGGCGATGAGACGATGGTGCTCGCCGCTGATCTTGAAACCGAGCTTGAGACCGGCGTCGACGTAGGCGTGGTCGCGCGAACGGTCTTGGCCTTGCGTGTGATGGACAAGGCCTGTCCGCCATTGCGGGGACTCTCGCGGGGCGAGTTGACTCAACTTGGAACCGAGGCCGATCTCAAAGATCGCATTGTCGACCATGTTCGGTCGAGGTTGCAGGGACGGCCCTTGAGTCCCGCCGCGGCGAACGTGGTTAGCCGATGGGCACAGGCAATCGAGGCACGCGACGGTCTGCTTTTCCAGGCTGTAAAACTCCGCAAGCCACCGCTGGACTAGTCCTCGAAAGGCTGCGCTATGACAGCCGTGTCACACCGGACGCGGCTGGTTTGACAGCCCGATCCAGGCCGCTCATGATGAACGGGTAGTTTTAACTTCCCCTGAGCTTATTGTTGTTTCCTTTGCCATCAATCGCACTGTCTCGATGCCTGAACGTGTTGCGTTTGGTGGTGCTGTTCGTTGCGACTTTGATCCCGGTTTCTTTCGCACAGGCGGATGGGGGTAACGACAACGGCAACGACAACGGTAACGACGATGTGGCGACCACCGAATCGAAGGGGCATTTTCAAGCTGGCACAACCCATTACAACCTGGGTCGATTCGAGGACGCCATCGGGGAGTACCGCAAGGCTTACGAACTGAAGAACGACCCGGTGTTCCTCTTCAACATCGCGCAGTCGTACCGGCAACTTGGCCATGCTGAGCGCGCCCTGTTCTTCTACCGTCGATATTTGTCGACCGCGCCGGAAAGCCCGCACAGAAACGACGTGCAGACCCGCATCGACGAACTGGAGAAGCAGATCAAAGCCACCCCGGCCGCCCGTGCCGAAGCGGATCCCATTGCAATGCCGCCTTCCGTACCACAACCGGCGAATCAACCCGAGGCGTTGCTTGTCGAGCCTCAGGAGTCCGTGGCGAACGATCAAAGCGTGGTACACACCTGGTGGTTCTGGTCTGCAGTTGGGGCGGTGGTTGTGGTCGGAGGCGCGGCCCTTGTGCTGGCGCTTTCGGCCGAAGACAATGATGTTCCCAAAACAACCCTTGGCAACTGGGATGTTCGAGTTGACTAGCGGCAAAGCCCTCACGATCTTGGTTGGAACGTGGCTCGCCATCGCTGGCTGCAATCGATCGAACGACACCTCGCTTATCGTCAATGTCGATCTCGGCGATGTGCGCCTTGCAGGCCATATCACCACGCTTCGTACCGATTTGCGCGTCGGAAGCTTTGCCGCCCGCCACGATTTCAAGGCGGAGGGATCCCTGTCATTCCCGACCGATTTTTCGATCGCTTTGCCGCCTTCGCTGACGGGCCAGGTGATGATAGCCGTTCAGGGGTTGGCAGTTTCCGGCACTGCACTGGCGCTTGGCGAAGAGTCGTTTGCCCTTGAGGAAGGGATACGCAAAGACGTGATGATTCGCCTTTTCTGCTCTGGCCCCTGCCCCGCAGCCCCGCTGGGTGGCGATGGCGGCGCGGGACAGGACGACGGTGGCGTGCCTTTTCCAGGTGCGCGCTGTGGGAACGGCAAACTGGATCCGGGCGAAACGTGTGACACCAAGAACGAGTCCGGAGCACCGTTCGCCTGCCCACAGAGCGCGTGCAACGATGCGATTGCCTGTACCGCGGACGCCCCCGCGGGCAAGGACTGTACGCTTGAATGCCAATACACCGAGGTGCGAAC
This sequence comes from Deltaproteobacteria bacterium, assembly GCA_034439895.1. Taxonomy (GTDB): domain Bacteria; phylum Myxococcota_A; class Polyangia; order Fen-1088; family Fen-1088; genus JAWXBF01. Next base: position 55,565 of record JAWXBF010000013.1, on the reverse strand, counting down.
CTTCGCGGCGGGGGATGGCTGTTGCCCCTCCGACGGCACGAACGAAACCGATCGCGATTGCTCCGCAAGCTGCGGCAACGGGACCATCGAAGCCGGCGAAACGTGTGACCGCGCGATCGTGCGGGGACAACCCGGTGCTTGCCCGACAGCGTCCGATTGCCAGGATAACAATGCCTGCAGCACGGATATCTTGCTCTCGGCCAATACCTGTTCAGCCCGTTGTGTGAACCGCGAGGTACGGTCCCGGATTGCCGGCGACGGTTGTTGTCCGGCGGGTGCAAGCCATAGCAGCGATTCGGACTGTCTTGTGGTTTGCGGCAACGGCGAACTCGAAGACCTGGAAAAATGTGATACGGGTCTGTCACCCAAGTCAGCGGGCGCCTGTCCGATGGGCTGTGATGATGGCAAGGCCTGTACGACCGATATACTGACGGGAAACGCTTGCAATGCCGAGTGCAAGAGCACCCCCATCACCGCGCTGCAGGGTGGCGACGGTTGCTGCCTCCCAGGCGCCAACGCCTTCGTGGATTCCGATTGCCCGAAAGTGTGCGGTAACGGCGTCGTCGAAACGGGTGAATCATGCGACAAGGCGATACCCGCCGGCACACCCGGTTCTTGTCCCGTCAGTTGTGCGTCCGAGGGCTGCCTCCAGCGCTCGCTACAGGGCAGCGCTGGTGATTGCTCTGCCCGTTGTGAGACAACGACTGTTCAAACGTGCAAGACCAATGATGCCTGTTGCCCCACGGGTTGCACGTCCGTGACCGACTCTGATTGTTCCGCAACCTGTGGCGACAACGTGAAAGACAACAACGAAACCTGTGATACGGGCGCGCAGACACCCGCAGGTGACCGCTGTTCCGTCGCCTGCAACGACAACGATCCCTGTACCCGCGACACCTTGCTGTCCGCGGGTACGTGCAGCGCACGCTGCGTATTTGAGTCGACGACTTCGTTTACCGATGGCGACAAGTGTTGCCCGCCCGGCGGAAATGCGAACAACGATGGTGATTGTGAACCTTCGTGTGGAAACGCAGTATACGAAGGTGGCACCGAGCGGTGTGACAAGGCCATCGCTGCGGGAATGCCCGGTGCCTGCCCCACGGCGTGCCCCATGGCCGAGGGATGCTCGCGCTTCGAGCTGCAGGGCTCTTCGGCACTTTGCACCGCTGAATGTGCGCTGCGACAGACCAACACCTGCACGGGCGGAGATGGTTGTTGTCCCGTCGGCTGCAACGCCAGCAATGACAATGACTGCGCCCCGGTATGCGGCAATCGGGTGGTCGAATCTCCAGAGAAATGCGACCGCGCGATCACGGCTGGCAACCCCGGGGCATGTCCGGCGACCTGCAACGACAACAACGCCTGCACCCAGGATGTCGTTTCCGGCAACAACGATGATTGCACGCGGGTGTGCGCGTTCACGAACATCACGGCCTGTGCACCCGGAGACGGCTGCTGTCCTTCGGCGTGTGGCGCGGCGACCGATTCGGATTGTGCTGCGGTTTGCGGCAACGGCATTCGGGAAACCGGCGAGACCTGCGATCCACCCTCAAGCTGCCCCACCCAGTGCAGCAACGACGCCGATGCCTGCACCAAAGCGGTGTTGCTCGGCGATCCCACCAAATGTACGGCTCGTTGTGCGCAGGAGCCTGTCACGACCTGTTCTGCGGTTTCCGATGGTTGCTGTCCCTCGAGCTGCCTTGCCAAGGCGAATCTCTTCGATGCGGACTGCGGAATCATTGTTCCGATCGATCCGCCCGTCCTTGAATAGTCGGACAAGTTGCTTTGCGTCATCGCGCGGGACTTGACACTCCGGGCCAGGCGCAATACTCACTGATCCCGCTTTCTGCCCAACAATTTGTTGGAAATGGGAATAAAGCCTGTCCGAACCCCGTTCTGGGGCTGCCCGTCAAATCCACCACCACCACAACTCCGCCAATCCATGAGGAAATTTCGATGTCAGAGGTCATGATTCGCGTCGAGAACCTGACCAAGCAGTACGGTCAGTTCAAAGCCGTCCAGGGCGTCACGTTCAACGTACACAAGGGCGAAGTGCTTGGATTTCTGGGACCCAACGGTGCTGGCAAATCGACCACGATGAAAATGCTCACGTGCTTCCTCGCGCCCACCGCAGGCCGCGCAGAAGTGGCGGGCCACGATGTCTACGAGGACTCACTTGAAGTGCGCAGACGCATCGGTTACTTGCCCGAAGACACGCCCATTTACCGGGACATGTCGGTGCGCGAGTACTTAAACTTCGTGGGCGAGATGCGGCGCATGTCGTCGGCTCTACGTGCCGAGCGCATCAAGATTGTCGGGGAAAAGTGTGGTCTGCAGGGTGTTGCAGGCAAGCTGGTCGGCGAGTTGTCTCGCGGCTATCGGCAGCGACTCGGACTCGCCCAGGCCATGTTGCACGATCCCGATATCCTGATCCTCGACGAACCGACCAGCGGCCTCGACCCAAATCAGATCGTCGAGATTCGCAAACTCATCAAAGATCTCGGCAAGGAAAAGACCGTCATCTTGTCGACCCACATTTTGCCCGAGGTGCAGGCCACCTGCAGCCGCGTGCTCATTATCTCGGGCGGCAAACTGGTGGCGGACGGAACGCCCGATTCGCTGCGCGCCCGCGAAAAAGGCGCACGTTACCGACTGGTTGTGGAGAAGAACGGCACGCCGGCAGAAGCGATTCGCCAGCGCATCCTCACGATGACCGGTGTTTCCGAGTGCCTTCCCGGCGAGGCAGAAGATGGCTCGCTGGAATTCGCCATTGACGGCCGTGGCAAGGATGATCTGCGTAAGGAGATCTACCGCGCCGCCGTCGACAACAAGTGGCCGCTGCTCGAGCTCGCTCGACAGGCTGCAAGTCTGGAAGATGTCTTCCGCCACCTGACCACCGGCGACGTTGCGTCCGCTGGTGCAACCAACCCCTCGCAAGACGCCTGAGACGGAGATTTCACATGAGCGCAGCACTGGCCATTTCCAAGCGCGAAATTCGGACCTACTTCAATTCACCCGTCGCCTACATCGTGGTGACCGCTTACCTGTTGCTCGCGGGCTGGTTATTTTTCAGTGGCTTGATGGTCGAAAAACAGGCTGAAATGCGGGCGTACTTTCAGCTCACGCCGATCCTCTTTTGCTTCTTCATTCCGGCCATCACGATGCGCCTTCTGGCGGAAGAAAAGAGCAGTGGCTCACTGGAACTTCTCATCACCCTGCCCGTTCGCGACTGGGAAGTGGTGGTTGGGAAGTACCTCGCCGCCCTCACTTTGATAGGCGCCATGGTGGGGACGACACTGGTCTATGCGTTCTCGATCGATTCGGTTGGCGACCTCGACAAGGGTGCCACGTATGGCGGTTATTTCGGCCTGCTGCTGATGGGCGGAGCCTTCGCTGCGATAGGCGTCATGTCATCGGCGCTCACAAAGAATCAGATCGTGGCGTTCATCCTCGCCTTTGCGATCTCGTTCGCGCTTTACCTTTGCGGCCGCGTGGTACCGATGGCGCCCGTTGCCTTGCAACCGTTGATGTCCTTCCTGTCCATCGATGATCACTTTAACTCGATCGCACGCGGGGTCATCGACTCTCGCGACGTTCTGTATTACGTCTCGGTCATCGCCGCGTGCTTGATGATCGCAACCGTCTCTCTTGAATCCCGGAAGTGGAAGTAGACGCCATGTCCAACGAAAGCGAAAACACACCCAAAGAAACGGCGCCCGTTGTTTCCGCGGTTACGCCCAAGAAGGCCGCCCATGCCGGGAACGCCATCCTGTACACCCTCTTCATTGTGGGTGGCATCGTTGCCGTCAACCTGATCTCGACCCGACTCTTTGGTCGAATCGACCTGACCGACGCCAAGGTGTACACGATCTCCAACGAGTCGCGCGCGCTCGTGAAGGCGTTGCCCGACTACATGAACGTCAAGGTGTTCATCTCCGAGGATCTGCCGCCGGAACTCAAGACCGTTGGACGCTACCTGCGCGACACGATCTCGGAGTACGCCACGGCCAGCAACAAGTTCCGCTGGGAAGCGATCGATCCGGCAACTGACGAAGAGAAGAAGCAGGTCGCCTCGGACTGCCAGGTGCAACCGATGCAGATTCAGGTCATGCGCGAAGGTAAGTTTGAGGTGGGCACCTACTACCTCGGCATGTGTCTCGAATTCAACGACAAGAAAGAAGCGATCCCTCAGGTTGCACAGGCCGAAGGTCTTGAATACCAGATCACGTCTCTCATCAAGAAGCTAACGCAGGGAAAGAAGAAGGTCGCCTTCGCCACGGGTCATGGCGAGATCGAGCCCAACGCTGGTCTTCAGGCACTCAAACAAGTTTTGGATGCCGAGTTCGAGACCTCGAGCGTTGATCTGTCGAATGCGCAAATTGGAGCGGACATCGACGCTCTTTTTGTGGGTGGTCCCAAGCAAGCGTTGGATGAAAAGGCCCTGCGCGAGATCGATCGCTTCATCATGTCGGGCAAAGGCGCCATCTTGCTGGTCGATGGCATGGCGATGACAAGCCCCAACATGGGCGGCATGCAGATGCCGAATCAGCCGCAGATCAAGATGGGCCAGGCGAATCAACACGGCATGGGTCCGCTGCTTGAAGGCTACGGCTTCAAGGTCCACGAGGATTTTATCTTCGAGCCTGAGTCGGTCGCGATGGGTGCGGTGCCGATGAACGGTCAGATGATGATGTTGCAGGCTCCGCCGTTTGCATTTGCACAGCTTGAAGAGAAATCCGAGCTGTCTTTCTTGAACGGTCTCCGCGGCGTGGTGTTCCCCTTTTCTAGCTCGGTGGAACTTGTCGGCAACCTGAAGAATGGCACACCTGCCGGTGCCAAGTTGTGGCGAATCGCGGCCTCAACGCCGGAAGCCTGGCGACACACGGGTTTTTTCATTCTTAACCCAACCGAAGAGTACAAGCCCTCCAACGAGCGTGGTCCCTTTGCTTACGGCTATGCGTACCAGGGCAAACTCAAGAGCGCATTCGCAGGTGCTGCACCGCCACCCACGTTGAACGATGCCGTACCGCCTCCTGCCGGTGAGTCGGCGAAGCCCGTTCGACTGCTGGTCATGGGCGACTCGGACTTCACGAACGACGAGTTCGTCGGCATGTCTCGCCATCCGTTGTTTCAGCTGTACCAGAACGGTGCCATCCTCGCGCTCGGCGCAGTTCGATGGGTGGTCGAGGATGAGACCCTCACGCCGCTGCGCAACAAGACCATGAGCGCACGCCCCATCACCTTCGAGGGGGAAATGTCAGCCGACGTCATGCGTTGGGGAAACGTCGTGGGGCTTCCCTTCGCCTTTTGTATGTTTGGGGTGGTGCGCTGGCGGATCCGTCGCACGCGCCGCAACAACATGAAACTCTAATCTCAACCGGTTCGTACTACGGATTCAGGGAGAAGCCATGAACAAGAAGACGCTGCTCGCCGGCGCGCTATTTGCCGGACTTTTGGGGCTGACCATGATGGTGTTGAAGTCCCCTGATAAAGGGGTGCGTACCGGTGAGTCGGAACGCCCCATCGCCAAGCTCGACAAGGACGCCTTCGACACGCTGACCATCACCAGGGATGGCAAGAGCACAACCGTCGTACGGAAAGGCGACAGCTACGCCGTCACCGAGCCGGTAGCCTATGCCGCTGAAGCTGATGCTGCGAAGGAAGCCTTTGATGCGATTGCCGGGTTGAAGTTTGGATCGGTGGTTACGGATCAAAAGTCCAAGCACGCCGAGATGGAGGTGGATGACGCTTCTCTCAAACTTGACATCAAGAAGGGCTCGACGTTAGTGGCCACCCTGCGCATCGGAAAGGTCAACGGCAACCAGACCCTCGTGCGCGTCGAAGGCAAAGATGCAGTTTGGCAAGCCGTCGGCTCGCTCAAGTGGAAGTTCGACAAGGACGCCGCAGCCTGGCGCGACAAGACCGTCTTGAAGTTTGAAGAAGACAAGGCGACGCGACTTGAGGTTGTGGCCAAGGATGGCTCGAAGATTGTGATGGAACGCGCCGCAGCGCCTGCCGTGGCGGCGGGTGCCCCCTCTGCCCCCCCGGCGGAATGGACGCTCAAGGAGTCATCCATCAAAATCGATCCGCTCGACAAGACGATCGCAAGCGGCCTTATCAATGCGCTCTACAGCTTTCGTGCAACCGACTTTGCGGATGGCGCGGCTGTCGGTGAAACAGGACTCGACGCCCCTGCTCTCAAAGTCAGTGTTACGGTTGGCGGTGGCGTGCAATCGCTGTGGATCGGCAACAAAAAGGGCGAAGAAGACTTCTACGTGCAAAAAGAAGGCAACCCGCAGGTGTTTCTTGCCAAGAAGTACAGCCTTGATCATGTGAACAAGCGTCCCATTGAGTTCCGCGAAAAAGTCCTGTGTAACCTGCCGGAATCCGAGCTGACACAGGTGGACGTGTCACGAAAGAGCGAGCCGTTCCAGCTTGTCCGAACGGGCGCAAGCAGCACGGACTGGAAGTTCGCGAAGCCAGCGGCAGAGCTCGACACCAGCAAACACGCGGCCGTCCTGGCAGCGTTTGCGGAGCTCAAGGCCACGGCGATGGCTGAATCGTTTGCACCGGCGGCGACGGGACTCGACAAGCCGTCGGCGACCATCGTCGCGAAGAGCAAGCTCAAAGGTGGCTGCACGCTGAAGGTTGGCAAGACCACGGCGGACGATCAAAGCTACAACGTGCAAACTTCGGGTCGCGAGGAAGTCTTCCTGGTCCCGAAGTACACGCTTGATCGGGTTCTCGTCAAGCTTGATGAGCTGAAGAAAAAATAACGGGCTCCGGATAGGGGAATTTACCCGGAGCACCGGGTTGCCGATCGTTACTGGCGAAACCTGCAGAGCCAGCGCTGGTTTCCACCAACCGACGTGCAGTAGCAGAACTCCTCGTCGCTGCGCGCGCAGTAAGCGCCTTCGGTTGGGCAAACCGAGAACTCCACGTTGCTGACACAGTCCGGTGTGTTGGCCGGAGGCGCTTCATCCGGACAAACGAGTTTGTTGCTTATGCACAGGCAGTTGTTTCGCGGGTTCTGTCCGATTTGGCAATTGTTCAATCCACCACAGGCCGCACCCTGAGGATTGGCCGGGCATGCCATCGGATTTCCGACGTTCACGGGCATGCACATGCCACAGGTGAGATTGCCGTTGACGCATGAACATGCGCGACTGCCGATGCCACCTTGTTGTACCTGGCAAGCGCCATTGCAGGTTGCATTGGCCTGACAGCTTGCGCCGGGATTGCAGGTGAGATCGACAATGGGAGCACCACCCGTACCAGGTGCACCGCCAGTTCGAGCACCGCCCGTGGCATTTCCACCGGTTCCCTGTCCGCCGAAGCCACCGGCTGCCGCACCGCCTGTCGCAACCGCACCACCTGTCGAACTGGAACCGCCGGCAGCCACACCGCCGTTTCCTCCGTTGTTGTTTCCACCCGTGCCAGTGCCGGTGCCAGTGTTTCCGCCGGCTTCGGCATCCGAGCCTGAATTGCCCCCGTCCGACGAAAGGGTGTTGCCGCCATCGTCACAGTTGCTGGCGACAGAGATCAAAAATACGGCCGACAAGGCGAGGCCGAAAACGTTACGCGTGATCATGATCGTTACACTCCATAGAGGTTGCAGTCGCCCCGATTCAGGGCGGCCACCTCGTATGGGGCCACCTTGTAGTCGGATCATCAAAATTTATCTCGAACAGGCGTCTTCTGCCGAACAGCAGCGGTACACAGAAACGTCTTGCGTTCGAGCGTCACGCAGGTGACGACAATCCTCGCCCACAAAGCGAAGTAGCCCATCGTTTTCGACGTTCCAGCCCACCCGTCCAGTCGGATCATATCGGACACTCCGACCCTGGATGGTCACGTCGAGGGTTGCCGGATCGGTGAACCCGGCATTGACCTTCAAGGTGCAGGTCTTCTCGTCGAGTTCCTCGATCTGCCGCTTCACCGTAGACTGAAGTTCACTGAAGTTGTGCGCAACAGGAAACCCGACGCCATCCGGTGTTGCGGTTCCGCCAGCGAGCGCGATCTGGCCTAGGCAGGTTGTCCTTTCTGCCGCGCCACCGATCCCGATGAGCTGCGTTTTCGCATGGTGCAAAGCCATCAAGGCAGAGGTCTTGGCAATGGCCCGGGCACAGGGATCATTCGATTCCCGATCGCAGGTCGGATCGCCGTCGGTGATGAGCAATACCCGTCGTTCGATCGAACCGTCGATAAACGATCGAAAAAAGCGCTCCACCTCGTCCAGCGCTTCCGCCGTCGGAACCATGTCGGACGTTTCGAAACAACGGTTGTACTGAAATGGAAGATCGCATCGAAACGCCCTCTGTAGCGTGCCTTCTCGCGCGAGATCAACCGGCGGCACCAGGAGACGCGCACCGCAATCGGTGTTGATAGCCGGGAAATCGACGAGGCCAATTGCGGCGTGAACACCCACCGTCGCCGCGAGCAAGGCGCGATGGGCTGCCCCAAGGCGTGTCTCGCCATCAAACGGCGACAACATGGAGGTCGAGCGTTGCAGCAATACAAGCAACATGGCCTGCCCACGCTGGAACGACAGGCGCTCCCGGTATTCGCAGCGATTCTTGGGCCCGCCGCCGCTGTGTCCGCCATCGTGAGCCGACGCGTCGGGCTCCTCAGTCTGGCCACCCGAGCCGCCTTGCGAGGCCCCGTTGCGATCTCCGACCCGCAGGGTTTCCGTACATCCAATCAACGCGAGGGCAAACAGGCCCCACCCTGTGCGTGATGCGATTCGCCTAACGCGATTCGATCGCACTGCCGCCTCGCAAGGCCTTGACCAGCCCTTCTACCTCCATCCGACGTTCGCTTTGGGGATGGCGATGCAAGAAGTCCTCGGCTTCGACAAGCGCTCGATCGCGACTGCCAAGCTGGGCCAACGTTTCCACGATGTTGAGATCCACCTCGGCGCGCAACATGCCGTTGGGGAAACGGATGCGATAGCTGCGCCAGATCCGCAAGGCCTCACGGGGTTGCTTGAGCCGATCCCGAACCAGGCGTGCGCTTTCGTAAACCGCATTTTCACCGGCGGGATCATCCTTGCGCGACAACTGGGATAGCAAGCGCAGCGCCTCTTCCACGTTGCCCGCCGCCAGAGCTTGCCGCGCCTGCTCACCGAGCTCAACCGAGGTTGATTTGATGGCAACGTTTGGGCGACGACGTTCGGGTTCCCGATGCAGTTTGGTGATCGAGCCCGACCAGGATTGGCCTGCACGCAAACGCACCACACGGCCCTCACGTTCCACCTCGACCACACCTTCGATCACACCGACGGCGACCTGTTCTGCGTTCATCTCGATTGAGAAGCGTGTTCCCACGACCCGAACGCGATAAGGACCCGCCATCACGACGAAGGGAGCCTCCGGCCTTTGCGGCGGAACTTGCAGTCCGATGCGACCTGCTTGCAATTCAGGTGCGCCTTCGACTCTGACGTGAAAATGGGTCTCGGGAGCAAGATCGACGCGGGCGCCATTGGCAAGGTGAATGCCGAGCCGTTCGCCCGGTCCGGTTCGGAGCGACTCGGCAATGACGAGCGGTTCCTCGGACTTCTCGATATTCGCTTTGATCGGTGCCGAGCGGGATACGATAGGGGCAGGATCAATCACGGGCGGTCCGACGAACCAAAACAGACCGGCCGCAACCGCCGTCGTTGAAAGCAATAGAGCCAGGATGCCTATTCGGCGACCGCGTTCGGGAGGTGGACTTGCAACCCGGCTCCAAACCCGACGCCGCAGGAGCTCATCCGTGCCTCGCGATTGGGATGCAAGAAGGCCTTCGCCAACGCGTTGCAAAGCCGGATCGGCATCGTTCTGCAAGGCGTCCTGCCATTGCGAGTCGGGACGAAGGTCGCTCATGGTTCGCCCTCGGCGCGGACCGAAGCGGCGGGTCGCAAATCATCGCGCACCGCCAGCCTGGCAAGCTTCGCGAGCTCGGAACGGGCGTGGTGAATACGCGACCAGACGGTGTTCACGGGGCAATCGACGACCTGAGCGATCTCCTCGACAGAAAGCCCTTCGACCTCAAATAACACCAGTGCGGTCCGCTTCTTCGGGTTGAGTCGTGAAAGCAGGCGATCCACAAAATCCGCGTCGCTGTGTTGCTCGGCCAGATCCTGCGGACTATTTCGGGTTGGCTCCCGGAGCAACAATACGCCCAGCATTTCCCTCGCCCGCCGCCGTCGTGCGAGGCGCGAAACATGGCGGGCTGTGATGCGATACACCCACGTTGAAAAACGCGAATCGCCCCGAAATCTCGGCAAGCTGCGGTAGATCGCAATGAACACGTCCTGGGTTGCGTCTTCGCGTTCGGAGATGGGAACACCGAGTGAACTGACGAAGCGGTAAACCGACCGGAAATGGCGATCGTAAAGCGCCCGCCAGGCGCTGTGGTCACCTCGGCAACAGCGGGAGACCAAAGCCGAGTCGTTTTCATCGCCGACGGGATCGCCTCCGTCGCCGCGGACGGATTCGGTCGGAATACTGTGAAGGTCGACTGGCAAGGCGGTTCTACCGGGGTTACTGAAAGTGTATGAGACAGGGCGTTCGGGTTTTCATCAAAATCGCGCACCGAGGCCAACATTGATCGTACCACGAAGGCGCGCTGTGTCATAGATGGCGCCGTCTGGCCCTTCCAGTACGTGTCGCGACAGGTTCATCCCAACCCGGGCCGTCACGCGCACGAATAGCCGTTCTGCAACGGCAACTGACCAGGCAACCTGACCTCCCGCCGCGCCTGCAGCAGCATTCTGAAGCCGCTCGGCCTCGCCTCCTTCGCGAACCCGAAGCCACCGCACTGCCCCCCATCCGGCGAGATCCCATGCTTGACGTGCGTCGGCGCCAACCCAACGCTTTCCAAGTGCTGCTTCCAGTCCGTAGCTCGACAGCGTGGCCGAGCCCTCGGACTGGTCGGCGTTCTGCCACTCTAGGGACTCGGGATTATTTGCGGTCAGCCGCATCTCTGCCAGCCACGGGGCGATTCCGGTGAAAAGGTGACGCGCCGATAGTGCCACCTCGAGGGCGGGCCGACCGGTCTGTGCTCCGAACGCGAGATCAAGTTCGATGCGACGGAGCGATGGACGGGAGGGCGCTGTTTTTGGCCGGGGTTCCCCCGCGCTTTTCAATGTTTCTTCAAGTTGAACTTTAGGTTCATTGGCAAGCGGCTTCGGGTGTGTTGTGGGCGACGCGGGCTGCGCGGGCAGATCACCCACCACCACACCGAGGTCGGTCAAAAAGCGCAACGCCACGAGGGCAACGGTATCGGCGAGCGTGGCGCAACTTGCAGGTGTGACGTTTTGAGATTGCGGCAACCGGCGCACGAGTCGCACCTGTCCTGCGCGATCCACGAGTTCAACGGTCAGCGTCGCGTCCCCAGTCGCCAATCGCAACACGAGTCCCTCGGCGAGCTCAGCCGTGGGGTTGGCAGGCTGAGCTTGAGGTGGCAACGCATCAACCAACAAACCCGGAACCCGCAACGCAAGGGCATCGGCAACCTGCGGCCCCGAAGGACAGGACTCCTCGGGCGAGGCCTGGACCGTCACCAGGTTGGCCTGGATGAACAGAAGTGCCGCGAGCGAAATCACGAATCCACTCTACACGCGGTCGAACAGTCCGACGCTATCGTCGTTCCAACCGCGGGCCCGGATGCCAGCCGCAGCGATTCGCAGTTCATCGGCGGCGCGATCGCGTCCGGTCTTCTGCTCGAATTCTGCATAGGCCGAAAGCACTCGACCCAGCTCCAGTTCGGAGCCCCGATCCCCGAGAACTTCGACGGCCCGATCAAAGAGTTCTCGCGGCCCGCCCCGGTCGCCATCACCGGGAGCCCCCGCTGATTCTGCGCTGGCCATCACCCGCAAGGCTGCGCCCGTCAATGAAGGCACTTCGATTTGTTCGGCGATCTCGAGTGCTTTTTCTGCCAGATCCCGCGCGCCGACGGCGTCGCCCCGAAGCAGATGCGCCTCGGCCAGGGCCCGCTGCGCCTGTGACATCAGGCGCTTGGTTCCAAATCGTGTCGCCAGATCCCGTGCCACCAGCAGTTCGGGTTCAGCTGCCCTCGGTTGTCCCATCAAAAGGAGACACTCTCCAATCTGAATGCCGAGGTGGGCCTCGGTCAGGGGTTCGCCCAGCACATGGACCAGCGTCTTGGCTTCTTGAAGCAAGAGATGGGCACGATCGGGTCGGCTCATTTCACGTTCAACGCCAGCCAGATCCATCAGCGCAAATGCGATCCCCTGAGGATTGTCGGCCCGCCGAGACAATTCGAGTGCGGCTTTGAAACAACGTTCGGCGGCCAACAGCTCGCCCCGTTGCATCTCACACAGGCCCAGCCACGACACGGTCAACGCGCGACCGCGATCATCGCCAAGCGTCTCACGAATGGCGAGCGCGGATCGATGGCGTCGCATGGCCTCGTCGATGTCTCCCAACAACATCGCGACGCGGCCCAAATCATCCAGACATCCGGCAACACCGGCTTCGTCATCTGCCAGAATAAACAGCACACGACCGAGCTCGAGATGGCGCAACGCCACGTTGTAGCTACCCAGGCCGCGATGCAACCGGCCGATTCGGCAATGGGCCGCACCACCTTTGGCGGGCAGATCCAAACGCCAGGCGATTTGAAGCATCTCGGAAAAGTGGGCGAGCGATTCGCGCGCACGGCCCATCCGCGCGGTCAAGTCGCCAAGCTTGTGCAAGGCGTCCATTTTGTAAACGGAATCGTCGAGATCTAGCAGCCTAACACCGCGCAAATACAGCGTTCTTGCCTCTTCGAGGCGACCTTCATCGTGGGCGCGCGTGCCGCCCATAACGTAGCACTCCCCGGCGCGTCGGTGGTCTCCACCACCCTCAAACAAGGTGGCCAGTAATTCGAACCGTTCGTGAAGATCTTCAGCGCCAACGCGGCCTTCGAGCCACTGGGCTGCAAACAGGCGGCGGCGACGCATGACTTCGGGATCAACAAGGCCTCCCAGTAACGCGCGTTCCGCAGAATGGCAGAAGGTCCACTCGGTTTCGCCGGATAGCGACGATTCCGGCAACTGCATGACAAATCCGCGCGTTTCCAGATCGCCCAGCACATGGCGAACATCATCGATGGAGGGATCCGGTGCGAACACCGTCGTCGGATCAATCGGGCGCGTTCCGATGCGGCCAAGTGCCACAAGACCACCTGTCCAAAACAACGATCCGAAAGACGAGCCTCTTCCCAACAGCTCGCGTTCGGCAGGCGTCAACTCGGCAATGCGCAGGGCAGCGTTTTCATTCGCAGTCGGTACGGTGTGGCGATGCAATCCCGGCTGCGACAGATCCGTCTGTAGACCGTTGCGAATCAATTGTACAAGCTGTCCAGGGTTGCCCTTGGCGCGTCCGAGTAGCGGCTCTATTTCAGCAGTGCCCAGCACGGAAGGCTCTGCAAGACTTCGGGCGATCTCAGCCATGTCGTTGCGACCCAGAGGCTCAAGTTCGATGCGTACGAAACTGCCACCCTGTCGTCCCCATGCAGGTCGCCGCACACGCAAATCGGGACGGGCAGAACAGACAAAAAGCAGAGGCGCCTGTCCCAGTTCGCGTCCCAAACTTTCGATGAGATCGAGTGAGCTTTCATCGGCGGCGTCGATATTTTCAAGCACGACAACCTGGGGCGTATCACGCGCATCCTCTTCCAGAAATCGCGCCAGCACGGCTCGAACAAGCTCATCGGTATCGTGCCCAGGTCGATCCGTGAGCGCAACGGCAAGCGGACCCCTCGGAATATCAAGCCCGACATAGGGTGCGAGGAATGCTGCGATCTCGGTTACCCTTCGGTCGGCAAACACTGCCTGCAACTGCGCACGAAACATGGATAGCGCCGATTCGCGATCCAGGGAATCATCAAATCCGAAGCGTTCGCGCAGCCAGATGCCAACCAGGGAGCGACGATCAACATGGGCCGAAGATCCGCGAGCATGTCGACCGCAGGCAACCCGGACGGTGCGATAATGTCCACGGGCCGCAACATCGCGCAACCAGGAATCGAGCAACAAGGTTTTCCCGCTGCCGGCTGGGCCTATCACCGTCGCAAACTGCGGAGCCTCGAATCGTATGGCGCGCTCAAGTGCGGCGTCGAGACCTCGCCAGCTGTCACGCCGACCGACCAGGGTGGATGAGTCCATCGCCCCATCTCACGGGAAAACCAGCGATGGCGCAAAAAACTGAACATCCCACCTTTGCGTTGGAAAACTTGACGATGCACTCGCTAACCGATCCAGCGTGCGATCGCTTCGGGCAAGTCGCCGGCGATGAGATTTCCGGTGCCGAGTGTGGCCCGCGCATCGGTCGCAGCCGCTGCATGGGCAAATACGCCGACGCAGGCCGCGTCGACTGCCGACAGACCCTGCGCGCAAAGCGCGGTGATGAGGCCCGTCAACACGTCGCCACTCCCTGCGGTGGCAAGGGCTGGATCGGCGGCAGGATTGATGAACAAACTACCATCGGAGGTGGCGATCAACGTGCGTGCACCCTTCAGCACCGCGACGCACTGACCCTCGCGGGCAAGGCGACGAACAGCGCCAACGCGATCCGCGGCGACGGCCGCGGTTGTCGTGGCCAGCAAACGGGCGGCTTCGCCGGGATGGGGTGTGACGATTCGTGGACCAGCCGCATGCGCAAGCTCGGCGCCAAACGCCGGTCCAAGGTGGTTCAGCGCATCGGCATCCAACACGAGAGGGCCGGTAACCTCACGAGCCAAATGTAACACAACAGCCTTCCATGAAGGATCGGTGGCCATGCCCGGCCCAACCGCGATCGCAGCGTAGTCCGATGCCCTGCCGACGAGTGCGCTCGGATCGGTCGCGTCCACGGCGAGGGTCATGGCCTCTTGCACCCTGGCATCCATGTCCGCTTGCATCGAGGCAGACACCGCGATTGTGACTAGCCCCGCCCCACCCCGCTGCGCGGCGCGAGCGCACAGCGCCGCGGCTCCGGTTTTGCCCGGTGACCCCGCGACCAACAACACGTGACCACGGCTTCCCTTGTGAGCGCCCAATGGTGGACGAGGCAACAACGCACGGATCGCGTCGGACTCGAGCCACCGCGCGTACGGGCCTCGGTCTGCCGGAGTGTACAGTGGCACGCCGAGCCCAATGACCTCGACTTCACCCGTGGGCGCGTCGGGATGGATGGACATGCCCAGTTTCCGAGCGGCGACGGTCCCCGTGTGATGCGCTTGCACCGCTATGCCGAGTACGCGTCCGGTATCGGCATCACAACCCGAGGGGATATCGACGGCGACTCGCATTGCGCTTTTGTGCTGGTTCATGGCGGCGATCGCGATGGCCGGGACGCCCGTGACGGGCCGCGAAAGTCCGGTTCCAAAAATGGCATCCACAATGACGCGGGCGCCATGCAGCCGATGAGTCCAAATCGTTTCCGTATCTTCGGATGAACACGCCTCGATGGGGACGGTGCCCATGCGCCGCAGTACCTCGCGGTTCGCCAGGGCATCGCCCGAGCTCACGGCATCCGGCAAGGCCATCAGAACCCGAACCTCGGCGCCCGCGAGCGACAGATGCCTTGCGATGACAAATCCGTCGCCACCGTTTTGGCCCGCACCGCAAACCACAGCCACCTTGGTTTTTCGGACGCTTTCGCCCGAAAACTTGAGCTTGCGTTGAATCATGCGTACCACGCCGCGCCCGGCATTCTCCATCAACACCATGCCCGGCAACCCGAGGGTTTCGATGGCCCATGTGTCCGTGCGCCGGAGCTGTTCGGCCGTCAGCACCAGTGACATATTATTCCGCGCTCCACCGCAGACCGGCAGCGATGGCGTGTCGCATTTCACGTACCGCCGCATCCATCCCAACGAGTACGGCCCGCGCCACCAGGGCGTGACCGATGTTCAGTTCTTCCAGATTTGGCAGCGCAGCCACGCGCGCCACGTTCACGTAGTCGAGCCCATGTCCCGCTGCGAGTTTGAGCTTGTGTGCCTCCGCAGCCTGTGCGGCCTGAAACAGGCGGGCCAGTTCTTCATCCGCAGCACGGGAAAGCAACGGGGCATGGCAGTAGTCGCCGGTGTGCAATTCGACGGTGCTGGCGCCCACGTACTTGGACGCCTCGACCGCTGCCGACGTTGGGTCGATGAACAGACTCACGTCAATTCCTGCTGCGCGCAAACGGGCAACGCCGTCTCGCAGCGATTGTCCTGCCCCAAGCACATCCAGTCCGCCTTCGGTGGTCCTTTCGTGTCGCTGTTCGGGAACGAGGGTGCACACGTCGGGTTTGATATTGCAGGCGATGTCCAACATTTCCGGCGTCAGGGCCATTTCAAGATTAAAGACAACTCGAACCGTGTCACGCAAGATCCGAACGTCGCGATCCTGGATGTGCCTGCGATCTTCCCGCAGGTGCACGGTGATGCCGTCGGCACCCGCAAGCTCACACAGGATCGCCGCCGCGACGGGGTCCGGAAATTTGGTGTCCCGTTGCTGTCGGATGGTGGCAACGTGATCGACGTTGACGTGCAGACGAACCGCGGGCGCCATGCGTTTAGGATTCCGCCAGCTCGGACTGCATCACGCGCGAGATCTCGTCCGCCTGCGCGTTGATGGACGATTCATCGGTGCCCTCGATCATGACGCGGGCTTTCGATTCGGTTCCGGAGTATCGGACCAGTACGCGCCCCTCTGAACCCAATTGCGCCTCGACATCGGCAATGGCCCGTTGAACCCTCGGCAGATCCTCGATTGGAGTCTTTTTCCCCACCTTGAAGTTCTTCAACACCTGCGGATATCGCGTCATCACGCGGGCAAGCTCGGAAAGCGATTTTTCTTCCTGTTTCATCACGGCCAGCACCAACAAGGCGGCGACGATCCCGTCGCCCGTGGTTGCGTGTTGCAACGAGACGACGTGCCCCGATTGTTCACCGCCGAGCGTGAATCCGCCAGCGCGCATCGCCTCGACCACATAGCGATCACCAACAGCGGTCCGCAATAGCTTGCCGCCCTGTGCTTCGATTGCGCGTTCCAGACCAAGGTTCGACATCACGGTTGCAACCAGGGTTGCGCCCGGGAGGCTGTCCGTCTTCAACAAACGCGTGGCCAGTATAGCCATCATCTGATCGCCGTCAACGAGTTGACCCTGTTCGTCGGTCAACATCACCCGGTCGGCATCGCCATCCAGCGAGACGCCGATTTCAGCGCGCGTGTGGCGAACCTGCATCGCCGCATTTTCGGGATGCAAGGCGCCGCAACGGTCGTTGATGTTGCGCCCGTTGGGCTCGGCGGCGATGTCGATGACCTCCGCCCCGAGTTCCTGGAAAACTCGAGGTGCGACCTGATAGGCCGCGCCATTTGCGCAATCCACCACAATGCGCACGCCGTCGAGGGTGAACTGTTTTGGAAAGGCATTTTTCAGCGACTGGATGTAGCGACCCTCGGCATCATCAATGCGAAAGGCTTTGCCAATGTCATCGCTCGCGGCGGCAAAGGTCGTCACACCGTCCAGGATGCCGGCCATCGAATGCTCGATCTCAAGCTCGACCTCGTCGGGCAATTTGAACCCGTCGGCTGCAAAGAGCTTGATGCCGTTGTCTTGATAGGGATTGTGCGAAGCACTGATGACCACGCCTGCATCGGCTCGCATCGACGAGGTGATGAAAGCGATACCGGGCGTTGGCAACGGTCCCACCAACATCACGTCGGCTCCGGCCGCGACGATACCCGCTTCGAGTGCGCTCTCCAGCATGTAGCCCGACAGGCGGGTGTCTTTGCCGATGACAATTCGGCCGCGACGGCCTGTGCTACGGAAACGTTGCGCCACCGCCATCCCAAGCCGCATCGCGACTTCGGCTGTCATGGGATACTGGTTGGCAACCCCGCGAATCCCGTCCGTTCCAAAAAGCTTGCGTATGGTCATATTCAGTATTGCAGTCTAGCGCGCCCATGCCGTTGGTAAAGAAACCGGCATTCTCAAGGCGTTGCAATGGCCGAGGCCACTTCCACCACGTCCATCATCTCGGGGACGTCATGAACCCGCACTGCGTCTACGCCCGACCATACGAGGCTGGCAACGGCCGCTGCGGTCCCGAAAACACGGTTGTTGACCGGACGTCCCGTTAGTTCTCCGATGAAACGTTTGCGTGACACGCCCACCATGACCGGACACCCAAGCGCCGTTTTCATCGCCGCCACCTGCCGGATGAGTGCAAGATTTTCATCTAGTCCTTTGCCGAAGCCAATGCCCGGATCCCACCAGACGTCCTTGCATCCCCGCTTTCGAGCCGCACGAATGCACTGCTCAAGGTCGGCCTGTACCTCCGCCACCACATCTTCGAACGGCGCATGTGCCATCATGGACGCGGGCGTCCCACGCATGTGACCAAGGACCAGGGTGACGCCACTGCCGACCCGAAGAATCTCGGGATCCATCTGTCCGCCGGAGACATCGTTCACGATCGTGGCGCCGGCGGTGATCGCTGCCGCCGCGGTTTCTGCCTTGTACGTATCAATCGAAATGCGAATGCCGGGAGGAAGCCGTGACGCAAGAAGTTCAATCACCGGGATGACCCGATCGATCTCGGTGCGTGCATCCACCGCGACCGCACCGGGTCGAGTCGATTCGCCGCCCACATCGATCCAGGAGGCACCGGCCTCGGCCATCGCGAGCGCGGCCTGCACGGCGCTTTCCACGTCACCATGCCGGCCACCGTCCGAAAACGAGTCTGGTGTCAGGTTGAGAACACCCACCAGGATGGGCTTTGCCTGCTCACCACGGCTCGTATTCATGCTCAGTTTTGGCGCCGCTTGCGCAAACGCAACACGAGTCCGACGAATGCCAGGAACACGACGAGGCCGTTGCCGCCGGAGCCGCCAACAGCACAAAGGCCACCGGACGAGTCAAGATTGGTCTCGGCGCTTTCAGGCACCGAATTCTTGTCGGTACCCGGCACCACAATCACCTTGCCTCGAACCGAGGTGGGGTCCTCATTGTTGAGCATCATGTCGATGGCCGCAGTCTGGGACTTGGCCAAATACACGGGCGGACCCGAGGCGCCGACGAGGGAGATGCGTTTTGCAGCTGGAATCCGTTTGGCGTAGGGCCAAACGTAGTCGCCGCCGTAAAGCCGAACGCTGCCGGGCAAATTCAGGACTTCGCCATCGGGCAGTTCAACCTTGGCTTCGGTGATTGTACCGTCGTTGCCGCACTGACCGTAAAACTTGGCCGTGTGAATATTGCTGACAGGTGGCATTTCCGGATTGAGATGGAACAGCGGATCGCGCGACATCTCGGCGGGCGATACCGTCGACAACAACCGGGTGAGATAGGGCTGCTTGTCGATCATGGACTGCGCGAGAATCAACGGATCGATGATGCGGGTTTGCAGATCCGCCACGAAGGCCGTGGGATCAAATTTGAAGCCTGCCGCAACGAGGTCGGCGCGATACATCTCAAGGTTGTTGTAGAAATCGCGTTCCATGATGCCCTTGGCAACCAACGTCGCCGGCATCGGGATGTGTTTCCGCAAGAGTGCTTGCATCGCAGCGTCGCGTGGAAATCCCTGCGAGAGCAAGGCCTGCAGGAAGTCCACCGGATCCGAAGTCGCACGAAGCGCGTCGAGCTTGAAGCGATTCGGTGAATAGAGCGCCTCTTTCAAACTCAGCGAGGTCGTTGCACCTGCGAACTCGGTGATGAAGCCATGGCCCGCAGCATCGTCGATGGCCTCGGTGGCGACCGCACGATAGTTGCTTCCGCCGTTCAGCCAGTTGACCTTCGAAAGATCGGGTTCGACGTGAAACCAGTTTTTCGGAAAGGCGCGAGCCGAACCGAAGACGTAGGCCAACACCGGCATGTCCTTCACGGCCGCAATGCGGGTCAAAACCAGCGGGATGCAAAGTTCGGTCTGCGCCATCTCCAAGACGAGAGGCTGAATCTCGCCGACCATCGCATCCTTCTTCAGCTTCACCGCGACGAACTTCATCTTCAGCTTCAGGTAGTGCGCGATGAGTTCGGTTGCCTCGGGCGGTTGGACAAAGCCGTTGTCCTTCAGCCAGGTCGTCAATTGAACGGCGTCCGTCGATTCGAGAACCACGTAGTTGAACGGACCAACTTCGCCCTCGGCAAGAACGGTCACGCCGTCATTGGCTGCCCGTGGTGGCCCGTTGCCGGCGGCGAATTCAGGAAAAGCGAAGCACTGCCCACCGTTGCCCATGAAATCGAGCCGGAACACCGGGCTCGTCGTGTTGTTCAGGACGGAAAAGAGAGCCTGCGAGCCAACCGAGATCTTGGTTGGTGCGGTCGACACTGGAACCACCCACGAGAAATCGCTGGCGGTCCCCGTGTAGGCGATCTGGATGTGCGCGGTCACCTTTCCGGGTTCAAGAGAGAACACGATCTGTTCTCCCGACTGATCCACCGGCTGTTGTGAACAAAAGAATCCGCCACAGGCGCGAGCCGCAGAAGGCGCCACGCTGACGAATCCCATTACACCAAGTATCGCCCACATATGCTTCATGGAGGCAAGTCTATCCCAGACAAGCCCGTGAGCACTAATCTTGCCCGGCGGCGCTGTCCTGCTCAGGCTTTTTCAGGTTCAGGCATGGGTAGTATGCCCGAGGAACGCTTGTCCGCCTTTTCGGCCGCCGATTCCTCTCGTTTGCGAGCCGAAACGACCGGCGGACGGTCAAGCGCCCTGCCCTCGAAGATCCGGTCGATGTCAGCGCCATCGAGGGTTTCGTACTCGAGCAGAGCGTTGGCGAGGTTTTTGAGCTTGTCGAGGTGCTCGCCGACGATCTGTTTGGCGCGCTTGTAGGCATCGATAATGATGACGCGAACTTCCGCGTCGATTTCAATCGCCGTTTGTTCGCTGTATTCGCGCTGCTCGTGAATGTCGCGACCCAAGAATACCATCTCGTCGCGACCGCCGAAGTGCAGCGGGCCGAGCTTTTCGGACATGCCCCATTCGCAAACCATCTTGCGCGCCAGATCACTTGCCACCTGCAAGTCGTTGGAGGCACCGGTGGTGAGCTGGTTGAAGACCAACTCTTCCGCGACGCGACCGCCCATGGCGATACAGATTTGATCGACGGCGTTTTCTTTGGAGAGGTTCAGGCGATCTTCGGTCGGCAGCTGCTGCGTCAAACCCAACGCCCGACCGCGTGGAATGATCGTGACCTTGTGGATCGGATCCGAGGTCTTGATCATCTTGCCCACGAGGGCGTGACCGGCTTCATGGAAAGCGGTCGTCCGCTTTTCCTTGTCACTGATGATCATGGAACGCCGTTCCGGGCCCATGAGGACCTTGTCCTTGGCGGATTCGAAATCCGATTGACTGAGGCGGTCCTTGTCGGCCCGAGCGGCCAAGAGCGCCGCCTCGTTGACGAGGTTTTCGAGATCCGCGCCCGAGAAACCGGGGGTTCCGCGCGCCAACAGTTCCAGATCCACGTTGGCCTCAAGCGGGGTCTTCTTGGTGTGAACCTTGAGAATGCCCGTGCGGCCTTTCACGTCGGGGCGCGGCACGATGATCCGACGATCAAAACGGCCCGGTCGCAACAAAGCTGGATCCAGAACATCGGGTCGGTTTGTCGCAGCGACCAGAATGACGCCGTCATTCGACTCGAAACCGTCCATTTCGACGAGGAGCTGATTCAGGGTTTGCTCGCGTTCATCATGCCCACCGCCGAGGCCTGCGCCACGGTGACGACCGACCGCATCGATCTCGTCTATGAATATGATGCAGGGTGCGTTCTTCTTGCCTTGCTCGAAAAGATCGCGCACGCGGCTTGCACCGACGCCGACGAACATCTCGACGAAGTCCGACCCCGAGATCGAGAAGAAGGGAACCCCCGCTTCACCCGCGATTGCTCGCGCGAGGAGCGTCTTACCGGTACCCGGAGGACCCATCATCAAGACGCCCTTGGGGATCCGGCCGCCGAGGCGGGTGAACTTCTTGGGATCGCGCAAGAACGCGATGATTTCTTCAACCTCGTCGCGAGCCTCTTCGATGCCTGCCACATCGGCGAAGGTGATCTTCTTCTGGTTTTCTGAAAGCAGCTTGGCGCGGGATTTGCCAAAGCTCATCGCCTTGCCACCACCCGCCTGAAGCTGTCGCATGAACAACAGAAAAAGCACGATGAACACGACCATCGGCAACCAACCCACGAGAACCTGCTTCCAGAAGCTGTCCTCGTTCTCGCGCTGGATCTGGTACGCGATGCCCGACTTCGACAGCTTGTCGAGGATCTGTTCGCCGATGTACCCGTTGGTTACAAACCGTTCGCCAGCCTTCGTCTCACCCGTGTAGGTGGCGTAGTTGTCATTCATCTGGATCGTGAGGTTCCGAATGGATTCGGGCTTTTTCTCGACATCCGAGAGGAATTGCGAGAACTGCACCGGCTCAAGCGGATTCTTCGGATTGAGCAACTGCCATACGATCAGGAATGCCAGGATGAGCATGATCCAGAGCAAGAATGTCTTGTGGCTTTGACGCACCCGGGGTCCTTTCCGGTCGAGAAGTCGACTTTCGCCAAAGTATTGTCTCCGATCGGTGGTCCGTCAACGTTCGCGAAGCCGCGAAATCACGAACCTTTTTCCACAGGCCGGCGAAGCGACCCCTTTTCACCTGCGATTTCCACCACCAGCCAACGTTGCGTCGACTCATTCGGCCTTCCGGATTCGGCCGGACGACAGCCCGGAATAAAGAGAATTGTGCCGTTTGCGTCGGTCAGGACGGGCCAGTTCGGACGCTCAGGTCGTGGAATTCGGGCGTCGACCATCAAATCTTGAAGTTTTCGGCTTCCCGCGCCGCCCCTTGGCCGCATGCGATCGCCGGGCTGGCGCGTTCGCAACACGAGAGGCAAAAGAATCTGTTGGGGGTCAAAGGCGATCGCCTTCTCGGATGGTCGCGTGCGGGTTGCCAGTCGAATGCGCAGCCGGGTGTGGTTGGAAGCCTCGTAGGTGCCCGAGCTGGTGATTCGCTGGGGCTTACCCGGCACGGCCACCGGATCAACACTTTTTCGGCTCGGCACAAAGGACGACTGCCCGTAGCGAATTTCAACGCGCCCTCCCGGAACATCGACGCCCTGGGTGCCGCCTTTGTATCGCAGGAGTTTTTCGAAGGTGCGTGCCGCCTCACGCGGCAAGTTCAATCCCGCGGACGCTGCCGGGCGCTCCGCGTTTCGCGTCTGTCGAGCAAGTTCGATAAGAGCATCGACCACGCGAGGGTTTTCTTGTCTCAAGAGCGGCAACAAAGTGTGCCGGATTCGGGCTCGTGCGTAACGAGGGTTCGCGTTGCTGGGATCTTGCATCGGCACGACGCCGTGCTTGCGAACAAACTTTTCGATTTCGGAACGCCGCACGTCCAGCAAGGGCCGAATGAACGCGTCGCGCTGATACGGAATCCCGGAAAGCCCCGCAATTCCAGTGCCCCGCACGATTCGGAACAACACGGTCTCTGCCTGATCGTCGGCGTGGTGTCCGAGCGCGATGCGATTGCATTTTCGTCGCCGTGCCAGTTTTTGAAGGGCATCTAGCCGGGCTGTCCGGGCGGCATCCATCGACACCGTTCCGGTCCGCCCCTTCAGCCCTTTCAGCCCAATCGTATGACAGACAATCCCGCGCAACTTGCACTGCTCCGAAACGGCCTTCGCCTCGGCCGCGGATTCAGAGCGAAGGCCATGGTCCACACAAACCGCCTCGATGGCGATCTGCAATCGACCGGAGAGCTTTTGGAGTCCTAGCAAAAGCGCCCAGGAATCGGGTCCTCCGGATAACCCCACCAGTACACGGTCGCCCTTTTGAAGCAATCCGTGCTCCAGGATGGTGGCGGAAAGACGGGAAAGCACAGCCGTTTGAACCTAGTAAGACCGATACAGCGACCAGCATGGCGCGTTCGGGGGGCGTAAACTAGACCATCGGAGTAGAATTGTTTCGATAATGTTGAGCGACGTGAAAGGTTTTGGTCGGTCATCGTAATAGATATCGGAGCGGAATGAGGCGGTTCGGATTGCCACTCGGGATTGCGATCGCGATCACCATCGTGCCGACCGCTCACGCCCAAAATGCGGCACCCGCACCGATCGCCCGCCCATCCAGGCCTTTCGTCAGGGGAGCCCCGTTACCTGCCCTGGCCCCCTCAGCCGCGAATTCCGTTGTTCGGCCCGCCCGCAGTTTCGGACCCTCGACGCCACCACCGGTTGCCATCCCGGCTCCGCCTCCCGCCCCGCTACCACCGGTTGCCACGAACCCGCTACCGACGGTTGCCACGAACCCGCTGCCTGTTCCTGCGCCGATCCTCACCCCGGGAACCGTCGCACGGCCCTCTCATTCCCGCTTTCCCCAAACGCCAGTTCCGAAGGTACCGAGACCCGCCGCACGCCCACGCCGTCCGCGGCCCGTGGAAACGCAGGACGGCCCGGTTATCGTCGAGCGACTCGATCCGTTCGCCGAACCGGAAGATCAACCGAGCAGCGGACCTTTCCGTTTCGCTGTCAGTTTCGGC
This sequence comes from Deltaproteobacteria bacterium, assembly GCA_034439895.1. Classification (GTDB taxonomy): domain Bacteria; phylum Myxococcota_A; class Polyangia; order Fen-1088; family Fen-1088; genus JAWXBF01. The sequence goes on along the minus strand of JAWXBF010000013.1, from coordinate 31,088 downwards.
GGCTCGTCCTTGCTCGTGGACCCGGACATGGAAGCCGGGATGGGCGGCGGAGTGGAACTTGGCGCCTGGTTGACCCGCCGAATCGGTCTTGAGCTGGCCGTCTTCGGTTCGGAAAACCCATACCGGCAAGGTCTCGGTGATACGGGCATTGCATTCTGGGCCGTCAACACCACCCTCGGTCCCACCTTCCGCCTTACGTCGCCGAGCAGCGATTGGCTTTTGTCCCTGGACGCGGTCTTTGGTGGTTACCTTGTGATTCACCCGCTTCAAGAGTCGACCTGGACCACCGGCGTTGGCGGCGGGTTCACGCTGGGCAAACAACTCACGGGCTGGCTGAGCGTGGGCATCCGAGTTCGGTACCACGTGTTCAACATGTCTCGCGTCAGCGGCCCGGAGATCATCGACATCAAGGCCTTGCGGCCGGTTGCCATGGTCGACAGACTGGAGGTGCCAGCCTATGTCGCATTTCATTTCTAAAACGGCAATCCTTGGCCTGTTGTTGCTGTTGGCGTGTGGCGACTTTACGGTCACCAACGAACGCCCCACGTTCGCGGAGTTAACACCTCCGGAACAAACCGTCGTGGATCGCGTGTTGACCGAGCTGCGATCATTCAACCAGCAGGTCGAGAACTACACGGACTACAGCGTGAGTTCGATCATCAATCGCGAAAAAATCGACGTTTCGTTCAAGGAGTTTATCCTTGTGGCCAATCTGGGCGATCAGACGGTGCACATCTCGGCCTGGGAAAACCTGTCGCAGAAACAGCGGGATCTCATCAAGACCTGGTTCAACGCCATAAATGCCGAAGAAGCGCGCCAGTACTACGAATTCTTTTTCTATCGATTTTTCGTCGTCGGACAGGGCGCCAAACAGTTCATGTACGAGTCGTCGTCGGTGGGATGGGTTTACGCGAATCGTTCGCTGTACGCGGTCGAACGCGACTCGACCCAGCTGTCGCTCACCTACTTCCAGAACGACGGCACCGCAATGGCGCTCATCAACCGGGGCTGCGAACAGGTCCGCAGGCGCTACGACGCCACCTACCGTTCGGGCTTCGAGCTCAAGCGACCGAACGCGGATCAATACTTTTTGGATAACGCCCGGTCGCTGCTAGACCCGAAGGCGCCAACGGGGTATATGTATTACGTTTGCGGTTGGATCAAGCGCGGGATGGGGTTGCTGGACACGATGGACGGCGAGCTCGACTGGTTGGGTGGGCTGTCGAAGGATTAGCGTCGTCGCTCCCCAGCCCCGACTTCAATGCTTCAACGACGGCGCTCCGGTCCACGAAAAGCCAACCACCCCCAGAAACGCACGCGCCAGGGCCATTGTGCCGATGTGATTCGGATGCACGCGATCCCAGGCGATCGTCGCGGGATAATAATGCGGCATCAGGGCATCAAAGGCAGCCTGGGTGTCGACAAACATCGTCTTGTACTTCACCGCGAGCTTCTTCACCACGGCGCCATAGCGATCCATCGTGGCGCGCATCGCATCGCCCTTGTTGGGCTCGATATAAAACGGCGTCATCAAGATCATGCCCTTGACCCGAGGAATCGTCTTGCTGACGAGTTCATCCAAGTTTTTCTCGTACTCGTCGATCAGCACGGCGTCTTCCTTCATTCGTGGCACATCGAACTGTCGCCACACGTCGTTGGTGCCGATCATGACCACCACCCACTGCGGCGAAGGCGCCAAAACGTCGGCGTCCCAGCGCGCTTTTAGATCGCGCGTGGTGTGACCACTTGTGCCCTTGTTGATGACCCGGATCTGCAACGCCGGATAGGCTGATCCAAGCAGACCGTCGACAAGAGCCACCCACCCCTTGCCGACGGCATCGAACAATCCCTCGCCCGAAGGTTTGCGACCTGCATCCGTGATCGAATCGCCGATGATGATCAGTTTGTCGTTCGCAGCAAAGCGCAACCCCGCAGCCGTTTTGGCCGGCGGTGCCGCAGCGGTCGGAGACGAGAAAAATAGACCCAGCAACAGGGGTGCTGGGAGCATTCGAGTGACAACGCGATTCATGGCGTCGCACGATACAACAAAAAGCCCGAACCCCTGTGTTTCAGGGATCCGGGCCACGGGGTACTGCTTTTTGCCGAATTAGTTTCCGGCCCGGCGAGCCTGCCGAGCCTGACGGATATCGCCACGGGTTTCGCGGCGGTCGCGATTCAACTCGCGACGATCCTGGTGCAATTCACGCTTGTCGCCGCGCAACTCACGACGATCCTGGCGCATCTCGCGGCGATCCTGGCGCATTTCGTGGCGAGCCACAGCGAAGGCCTTTCGATCGCCCGACGCGGCCGCCGCGTGCATCGCTTGCTTGTCACCGCGGATCTCCTTGCGATCCTGACGCAGCTCTTTTTTGTCGCCTCGAATCTCCTTGCGGTCTTGGTGCAGCTCTCGGCGATCTTGACGAATCTCGCGAATATCCGCACGCACTTCACCGGCTCCCGCGGCGGCTGGTGTGGGCTCAGCGAAAGCGAGGGTGGCTGGCAAGCAAAGGAAGGCGGTCAAAAGAATCGTTTTCATGGTGTCGTTCTCCTCAGTTGGGTTCCCCGGGGACGCTTTGCGTTCGCACCGGATTGGTTTCGTTCTGTCCGTAGGACGGAATCCCGCGGCCCGACGTTCCCGAAAGAAACTTATTTTCTCGTCTTTTTTCAATGACTTGCGCCGGGAACCTTTAACATCCGCCTGTCGTCTAACGATGTCATGGCAGAGGCCACCTTCATCAACATGAACGAAAATGAAGCCCAGCTGGTCGCGCCCAACACATCGATGGATCTCGATGTTCAGCGCAACCTTATTGCCAGGGCGCAGGGCGGCGATGTGGGGGCTTTCGAGACGTTGATCGGCCAACACCTGGATCGAGTCCGCCGTTTCGCCCGCGCATTTGCACAAGATGACGCAGCGGCCGACGATCTGGCTCAGGACGCCATCATCAAGGTGTACAAGTCCATCAATAGTTATCGTTTTGCGTCGGCCTTCTCGACCTGGCTTTATGCGATCGTTCGAAACGTATTTCTGGATGAAATGAAAAGCCGTGCGCACCGGAATCGCGCGGTCGAAGAAAGTTATACGGTTGGGACGCACGATCAGGTTGATCTGGATGGCCACGGGCCCAATCAGCCCGATCACCGTCTGGAACAGGAACAGGAACGACGTCGGGTGTGGGGCGCCATCGAACAATTGCCCCCCGAGTTTCGAGGCACCATCGTCATGTTCGATATCGAAGGGATGTCCCACGACGAGATCGCGGCCATCGAAAAGGTTGCGCTGGGGACCGTCAAGTCCCGGCTAAACCGAGCCCGTGAACACCTGCGTCGATTGTTGGGGTCCGAGCGGAACCTTGACCGATCCGAGCTCGTCCAACCCAACGAAGCCCCCCTGGCACCGAGAGGCACCCGATGAATCCCAACGATCTGAATCACAACGACGACGCGGATATCAGCCGTCGTCTGCGCGCGCTGCGGGCGCACGTTGAGGACCTGCCCGGGCGCGATTTCCGGATGGGACTGCATCGCACACTGGTGGCAGCGGGACCGCCGGAGCCGCAAGGTTGGTTCGAGCGTGCACGCCAGTGGTTTGCTGAACATCCGGCGCTCGGCTGGCCTGCGGTTGGCGTCGCAACCGGAGCGGCAACGTTTGCGTTTTTGATGGCGATGCAGCACCCGCCCGCCGAAATGGCGACGACCGGGACGACAACGACAACCGTGGCGATGCCGAAAATCGCAGAGATCGCACCAGCCCCTGCCCTCGCCCACAGCGTGCCCTCGTCGCGAACCGCGGTCATCCACCTGAACTTCACCGCCGAAGTCCGCGTCGAAGACGTCACGTTCGAGGTAGATCTGCCCGAAGGGTTGTCGTTCTCTAGCAAGGGGGAAGCGATGGCCGAACGGCGCTTTCGTTGGCCCGGTACCCTTGAGGCCGGTGAAAACGTATTACCGGTTGCCGTGCGGGGTGAAAAGCCAGGACTTTATCGCGTCAAGGCGCGGGCCGAGATCGCGGATCAGGTGATCGAACAGGAGATCTTGCTTCAGGTGGAAGGTGCATCATGAAACGTTCCACGATGACAGTGGTAACCCTTGCGATGCTGAGCTTCGGACCAATGGGTGTTGCGCTTGCCGATGATAAACAACCATCGCCCATAGACGAGCGCCTGGAAAAACGCGAAGCTCGACGGGAGGAGCGGCAAGAGCGACGGCGGGTACGAGCGGGTCGTACGACCGTAACGCTGGTTGACGACGGCGAAGCCTTCGAAGATGTGATTAGCCGGATTCGAGCCGAACGTCGGCAGCAAAAGGCCGATCCCGCGACACCCCGATTCGACAACGCGGAAAAGCCACTCCCGATCGAGAAGGTCCAGTTGGGCGGAGCGGAGCCTGCTGCAAGTGAGCGCCGGGCAGAGTTGCGATCGCAACGGCGAGATCCTTCGCGTGTCCGCGAACGACGGCAACGGCTTCGCGATCGCGTGCGCGAAATCAGAGCCAATCGAATCGCCTCGCCCCGACGAGCGCAATGAGTCGAACCCGGGGCCCATCCCTGACGCTCGCGATCGTGCTAGCTCTCGTTGGGCCTGACAGCGCTTGGTCGCAAGTCCCCACTTCGGCGCAGGAAGACACCACCCGGCAAGCGGCGCTTGATCCGCTCGACGGTGCGCGAAGGTTGATGAAAGCGGGTGATTTCGATGGGGCGGCGTTCCGCGCCATCGCAATGTTGGACGCACGGCCTGGCGACGGCGCTGCTCTTTTCGTACTGGGTATGGCGCGCTTTCGTGCCACACGATACGAAGAGGCGTTGCGAGCCTTTGCGGCGGCCAAGCAGTCCCAGAACCCGCCTTCCAAAGGGTCGTTGTTCTTCAACGAAGCGGCCACCTACTACGCCCTTGAGCGCTATGTCGATGCCGAACAGGCCTTTGTGATGGCAGCCAAGTTTGCGCCGGAGCTTTCGACGCTTGCGTTGCTCAATGCCGGACAGGCCGCTTTCGACGCACAAACGATCCCGCGGGCAAAACAACATCTGGCCGAGGTGCAACAAGCCCCCGACCGGGACGCGTTCAAAGAAGATGTCGAAGAATTGCAACAGGACATCGACGAAGCAGCGACGCTGGAATTGAAAACCCACATCGATGCCGCGCTCGACGGCGGAAGTCGGGCCACCCGGGAAGGCAAAACCCATGAGGCGATCGCGCTCTACCAGAAGGCTCTTGCCGAGGCCGAAGCCCGCGGCGCCACCGCTGTCGATCGCGCCGAACTCGAATTCGCGCTGGGATTGATCTACTACCGACAGCGGAATTTCGAGGTGGCACGGTTTCACCTGAATCGAGCGGCGTTGCTGTCAGAAGATGATCCCGACTTTCACTATCAGGCCGCCATGGCGAACTACCGACTCGATCGCGCCGACGAAGCCCGAATCCATCTCGATCGCGCCTTGAACTTGAAGATCGACCCTGAAACGGCAGCGCTGGCACAAACCTATCGAGCCGCGCTGGGATGGGGATTGTCCGCGCAGAACACGGGGTTGGTGCTACAGGCGCAGGCGGGATCCGGGTACGATTCGAACGTGTTGCTTATGGGAGGTCTGCGCAGCGACGTTGTCAACGCGGAATACGGCGACAAGGAAAGCTTTTTCTTCACGACCAGCGCCGAAGCCGTTTACACCCACAAATGGCGTGATGCGTTTTCCTTGCAAGGAAGCTACGCCCTCGATCAGATCGCGTATTCGAATCCCGATGCGGATGACTTTAGCTTGCAGGTCCACAATGCATCGTTGTTGAGCGAAACCGTAACGGGCGCGTTTCACGCAGGATTGGGTCTGTCGGGCGAATACCAGATCGCGGGCATCGAAACCTTTGCACCCTTCCTTTCGGTGTTCTCGCTGATGCCGTCGATTGGACTGGAAGAAGGACATTTCACCAGCACCTGGCTTGAACTACGAATGGCGAGAAAAAACGCCCTGGATCCGGACTTTGACCTGTACGAAGGTACCCGACGCGACCTGCGGCTGACACAACGGTTCCGCTATCGAAGCGCAAGGGCAAACGTTTCATTGCGTTCGCGGCGAGAAAACATCGGCACGCGCGAACTTGATCTGGGAGCGGTTCGACAGAATCTGACCGGCATTTACACCGTGCCGTATTCGTACCATTCGAATGCAGCAACGATCAGCGGAACGACGACGCCGTGGGGGCAATTGCGTCTGTCCGTCGAACTCAGTTTCGAGAGGATTGCTTACCAGGGCGACAATGTGTTGCGAGTCTCGGGCCCGTTTGGTCGCAGCACCGAAATGCGCTTGCGCCGAAAAGACAATCGATTTGCCACGGCCGTCAGCTTCGCCTACCCGGTAGGCGACTACGTTGACCTTGGCCTTCGCTATGACTACGTGCACAACGGCAGCACAGTTGAATTCGCGTTCGATGACAAAAACTTCGAGAAACACACCGTCGGTCTCGAATTGTCGATCGACTACTGAACATTGCCTTGCCGGTAGGTGGGCAAAAGTCGCAGATGTGATCGCAACAGTTTGGGGGCAAACCCTGACAGTCGTGTCAGATCTCCGGGTGATCCGCTCGCCGCGGCATAGCCCAACCACCTGTAATCACAACGATCGTGAATCTGGCACGGGACTTGAAGCATCCAACCCCCAAGCGACGCAGGTTTTCGGGCGATTCATTGGGTGGGCGTCGCAACCCGGGCGTCCAATCCAAAGGAGCAGACCATGTCGAGCAATCGCAAGGTGAGCCGATCGGAATCGAATGCGGAAGACGCGGAGTCCCGCTCGGTTGCGGAAGTGATGGGAACGCATCTTTTTACGGTTACACCGGACACCGGCGTCGCGGCCGCCCTTCGGCTTGCCGACAACAAGAAGGTAAACTTCTTTCTGGTTGTGGACGACGGTGGTTTGACCGGAATCGTTTGCGATCGCGACCTGCACTCGGCGCGTTCAGGCACGATGGTGTCCGATTGCATGAGCTCGCCCGTATTGTGTATCTCGCCCGAAACCACGGTGGATGAAGCCGAAGGAATCATGGACGAAAACGCCGTCGATTGTTTGCCCGTCGTGACGGGGCAATTTCTGGTCGGCATGGTGACGCGTGAAACCTTGAACAACCTCGACGTGGCATCGGTGGGTCGCCCCAATACCAGCAACCTCAACTGCGTCGCCTGTGGTTCTTCATGGCGGGTGACCCGCGACTTTCGCTCGAACTGCATCCCGTTGTGTGGCGGTTGCCTGGGAATCGGCGCGGTACCCACCAAACGACACGGCAACTAGCGTCCGTACACGTTGTCGCCCCGATCCATCGCGTCGAGCAAGGATTGGGCGGCGGCGCGTTGCCTTTCCATGGTATTCGGCGCGGACCGGATGAATGCGACCAGGGTCGAGCGGCCTTCGACTTTGCGTGACTGACGCAATAGCGCCTCGGCCAGGATCAACTGCGCGGCGACAAAATCTGCGTTCATTTGTAGCGCTTCTCGCGCGGCTTTTTCCGCACCCATCGGATTGTTGTGTCGCAGTTCAAGGTACGCACGCACGAAGGCCACCTCGACGCGTTCGGGGGCGGATTCGTGCGCCCGCTCAAGCTCACCCGCGGCCGCACTGAAATCACCCTTTTCAATCAAGACCGTCGCAAGACCCAGTCGCGCATCGACATCCGATGGATCGGTATGCAAGGCTCTGTGAAAGGCTTCCGCAGCGGCCTCCGCGTGTCCTCCTGCCATCAATATCTCGCCGCGCGCGCGGTGCGCCAGTGCATTTTCAGATTCAAGATCGAGCGCCCTTTGTGCTTCCGCTTCCGCATCGGCAGGCCGACCCAGACGTGCGAGCACAAGCGCCAATGCGCCATGTCCGTGCGCATCGCGCGGTTTTACCTCAACGAGTTTTCGAAGATGCCAGTGCGCCGTCTCGAGTCGGCCTCGACTGAGTTCGGTCTGCCCCGCGCCCAACCTGGCCACGGGAAAACCCGGATCGATTGCGAGGGCCTGGGAGAAATGTTGGGCGGCCAGTGGAAGATTGTGCCGTTCAAATTGAATCCATCCGAGGTTCACGTGGGCTTCGGCAAAGTTCGGGTTGATCGCGAGCGCGCGGCGAAAAAGCGTTTCCGCCAACAACGTATCCCCGCGCGTTCGTGCCACCAATCCAAGTCCGTTGTGAGCCTCGGGCAGTCGAGGTTCGTATTCAAGCGCCAGGGAAAATAGACCCGCTGCGCGATCAAATTCGGACTGGGCAAGTGCCTCGGCGCCGCGGCGTTGAAATTCGATCGACCGGGGGTGCAGCGGCCGTTGTGTACGGGAACAACCAGCAACGTGGGCCGAGCAAACCAGGATCAGTAACGCGCGAAATAGGGTCATGCGTCGTTATCGACATCCGAGTACGCAGGTTGCGTCGATTTTTCCAGACGGCTCGATCCGAATCGTGATTGCGCCCGACTGATCGGTTCGCAACAACCGGATCGGCCGCGCCTGGTATCGCTCGAGAACTTCGGCGTGGGGAAATCCGAAGCGATTGTTGACGCCATCGGAAATGATCGCGATGGACGGCGCCACGGCATCAAGAAACTCCGCCGATGACGACGTCCGGCTTCCGTGGTGCGGCACTTTCAGCAGGTCCGCATGCAATCCGACGTTTCCGAAAAGTCCCGCGCGATCACGCCCGCACAGTTCGGTTTCACCCGCAGCCTCGACGTCGCCCGCAAACAAAACACTGCGACCCGCAAACGACAGCCGAACACTCAGGGATGCGTCGTTGGCGCCAAGGCCCTCGGGACGGCCAATCGTGTCGCGCCATCCGCCCTGGCCATCGGGTGAGGAGAGCATGGGTCCAAGCGGTTCGAGGGCAAGCCCGTCGCGAGACAACGGCAGCGGAATGGGCATTTGCGTGCCTCTTTCTCGACCGCGTTTGACCATCGCATCGAAGAGCTCACTTTCGCCAGGTGCAACGGCCGCCCAGAGGGTGGTGATCTCGAATCGGTCGAAAACGTGCATCAGGCCCAACATGTGGTCCGGATGCGCGTGGGACAGCACCGCAAGATCGATTTTGGCGATGCCCTTGCGCCGCAACAGCGGTTCGACGATCCGTTTGCCCACATCGTAATCAGAGCCTGGTAATCCGCCGCCATCCACCAACATCACGAATCCGCGGGGCCCAATCACCAGCGCCGCATCCCCTTGCCCCACGTCGATGAAGGTGATCTCGACCTCGTTCGAAAGCCTGCGAGACAACTCGCGATACGAGAGCGACAGGATCGCACCTGCGAGCCACACCGCGGATACCTTGATCCAGCGACGGATCCGTCGGGGTTCGGCGCCTTGACGGACGCTGCGAAACGCCATCAACGCGCAAGCCACGCCGAGCGTAAGACAGGCCGTTTCGAGGGGATTGGGATAGCGACAACGCCAGATGGGGGCGTGGTTTGCGAAGGCCTCTGCGGTGACGAGGGCGAGTCGCGTCGCGTATTCGGCCAGTGACAACGGCAGCCAGCCGAGGATCGGATGGATGAGCGCAAGCACGGCGCCAAAGAGTCCGAGCGGAACGATGAGCAGCTCGACCTGGGGAGTCAAAACGAGGTTGCCGAGGAACGCAGCCGGCGTTATCTCGCCGAAGTGGTGGGCGACAAGAGGTGTCGTGCAAAGCCCCGCGGCTGTGGTTGCCCCGAGCGCGCTCAACAACCACCGACGCGACGCGTACCACAACCCGCGTCCAGAACCGTCGACCGCTTCTTGCGGGGCAAACGCCCGGGAGAACAGACCAAGCGCAATAACCGAAACGAAGGACAGTTGAAACGACGGATCGATCAGCCACAACGGTGAATCGATCAGCACCAACAGGGCCGCCATCGCAACGCCGTGTGCGAGCGAGAATTTTCGATTGACGACCAGTGCGCCGAAAACGACCGACGCCATCAGCGCCGATCGCCAGGTGGCAATCGCTTCGCCGGTTACGAGCGTATAAAAAACGACTGCGGGTATGCACAGAAGCGCTGCGAGCAACGATGGACTGGCGCGCAGGCTCAGGCGGGTCGACAAACCAAACAATCGTCGCACGAGCAAAAACAACACTGCGGCAACGGCAGCGAGGTGCAGTCCCGAGACCGACAGCGCGTGCGTCGCCCCGGCGGCCTTGAAGCCGGCCTCGACATCCGCTCCCGAGGCCGCACGTTCGCCCAACACGGCCGTGCGTAGAAAGAGTGCGACCTGGGCCGAGAGCGCACGCTCGAGTTGTCTGCGCATGGCTTGCCGAGCCTGATGGGCGAGCCGGCGCGGACCCCACGACGATCCCGGCGCCACCATCCGAAGCTCCCCCGTGGCACTCACATGGCCGCGCGCCACAATGCCCCGGGTGGCAGCGCTCAATCGTCCGTCGGTTGCGCCCGGATTCGCGAAACCACGGGGACCCTCGAGCAACGCTTGAAAGGCAACCCAGTCGCCCGGCAAAAGGGAGGTCGTGCCGTGTGATACGAACAATTCGATCCGCTCATCCCAACCGGCCCTGGCTTTCCCGGAAAAGGCAATGGACGACAACACGAGACGCGGGCCACGTCCGTCGCGCAACTCCACCAGATCGACATGCCCCATCCCGTGTACTGTCCTCGCAATCGCGAGTGCTGCGCCAATCGGACCGTCGATGTGCGCCGTCGCACGCATCGACCCATACAGACCGCCAGAAACGAGCACCAGGATGCCCGCAATGAACCCGTAGCGCTTTGCGGCAAAGGCGATCGCAACCAGGCTAACGCCACCCACGGTCCACGGGAAGGCTTCGCGGGGCAAAATCAGACCCAGCGCCATTCCAAACGCCAGGGAACCCACGAAAATAGGCAAGTGCACCAACGGTTATCGGCGATCGGAAGAAAAGGTTGTTCGGGACGAAGGCTCCCAGGCTGTCACATGTTATCTATGAACGAATGGACTCGACCGGCACGCTCCGCCAGCAGTTCGCGGTGCCCTTCGGCTACGACGTGTGTTTTACGCGCGGCGCGTTTGATCCCGCGAATCCGTCGCTGGTCCGTACCTTGACGGCGCTTGAGCCAAAGCGCCGACATCGCGCGATCGTGATCGTGGATGCCGGCGTCCTTGAACTGAACCCGGATTTGACGGGCGCCATCGAGAACTACTTCCGTTCCCACGCCGATCGTCTCGAACTGGTCACGGCTCCCCTGTCGTTTCCGGGCGGCGAAGCCTGCAAAAACGATCCGACCTTGCTCGCAAAGTTGCACACCACCTTTTTCGAGCACCGAATCGATCGGCAGTCGTTCGTGGTGATCGTGGGTGGGGGCGCGGTACTCGACGCGGTTGGATACGCAGCCGCAGCCATTCATCGCGGCGTCCGCACCGTTCGCATGCCGACCACGGTGCTGTCCCAGAACGATTCCGGTGTCGGGGTCAAAAACGGGGTCAATGCCTTTGGCGCCAAGAATTACCTCGGAACATTTTTTCCACCCTTTGCGGTCATCAACGACTTTGATCTACTGGCAACGCTGTCCGCACGCGATCGAATCGCCGGCTACGCCGAGGCAGTCAAGGTCGCCCTGATCCGGGATGCCGCGTTTTTTGACTGGATCGAGGGCAACGCCCCCGCCCTCGCGACCGGCCAACCCGAAGCCGTGGCACATCTCGTACGACGGTGCGCCGAACTGCATCTACAACACATCGCAGAGGGCGGCGATCCTTTCGAGCTTGGCAGTGCCAAGCCCCTGGATTTCGGACATTGGTCTGCTCACAAGCTGGAATCGTTGACTCACCACGAATTGCGACACGGCGAGGCCGTGGGCATTGGCATCGGCACCGACAGTCGTTACTCGGCTGCGATTGGACTACTGTCCGAGGCCGCCGCCGTGCGTATCGATGCCGTGTTGCGTATGCTGGGACTTCCCGTCTGGCATGAAGCCCTGTTGTTGTTAGGTCCTGACGGCAAGCGCGCTGTATTTGCTGGGATCGAGGACTTCCGCGAGCACCTGGGCGGAGATCTGACCGTCACCATGCTGGCCGCCATCGGCAAGGGCACCGAGGTCCACGCGCTTTCCGTCGAACGCTTCGAGGCGATCTATCGCGCAATGGAGCTCGCGGTTGCGCCTTCCGCCCGGCGCGAGGCGCTTGGCGCATGAAGCAAGCGGGGTCGCGTGCGGGTCATCTGACCTACTGCACGAACATCCACCCGGGCGAAAGCTGGGCCGAGGTCCTCGCCAACCTGAAACGTCACACGGTTTCCGTGAAAGCGCGGGTCAGTCCGAACGCCCCTTTCGGCATCGGATTGCGGTTATCCGCAAAAGCGGCTCTTGAACTGGAAGAACCGTCGACGCTGCAGGCGTTTCGCGAATTTCTCGCCGAGTCGGGAATGTACGTATTTACGATCAACGGCTTTCCCTACGGCCCCTTTCACGGTCAACCGGTCAAGGAACAGGTCTACCGCCCGGACTGGACCGAGGAGGAACGCGTCACCTACAGCGACAGACTTGCGCGATTGCTGGCGGCCCTTCTGCCGAGAACGGGTGATCTTGAAGGCTCGATCAGCACGGTACCTGGTTGTTTCCGCCTGCGCGATGGCGAGGGCGTCCGTGCGACGATTGCGCAAAACATCGTCCGCCATGCTGCCACCCTGGTCGGAATCGTCCAAGAGGGCGGACCCATCATCGGAATCGCGCTTGAACCTGAACCGCATTGTCTGCTGGAAACCAACGCCGAGGCGATCGACTTCATTTCGGAGTGGATTTTTTCAGACGCAGCGGCGCAGTCACTGGCCGGTCAAATGGGACTATCTTTGGCCGAGGCAAAGCTTGCGTTGCGGCGACACGTCGGTATCTGCCTGGATACCTGTCACGCCGCAGTCGAATTTGAGTCGATCGCGGATATTCTTTCGTGCGTGCGCCAATCGGGTGTCCGGATCCTGAAATTGCAAATAACGGCGGGCCTTGAGCTTTATCCGGCTTCGCCCGAAGGCCTTGCTGTGTTACGACGTTTTGGTGAGGAGGGTGTGTACCTACACCAAACGGTGATTCAGGATGCTGCGGGTGGTCTGCAACGTTTTCTGGATCTGTCGGAAGCACTGGCGGCACACCCGAGCCCGCGTGACGAACGGTGGCGAGTTCATTTCCATGTGCCTCTGTTTCAGTCGAATTTGATGGGGTTGTGTCCGGGGTTCAACAACACGGGCGATTTCGTGCGCGAATTGCTGGCGCATCACCATCGGGAACCGCTTTCGCAACACCTTGAGGTCGAGACCTATACCTGGGACGTGTTGCCAGCCGAACTCCGCGCCATGCCAGTGGACGAAGCGATCGCGCGCGAACTGGAGTGGGTTGTGGAACAACAACGATGACGCTCGCAAAGCCGCAATCGATCCTTCGAACGGTGCTGGTACTGGGGCGAGTTTCAAACCTGCCCACGGTGTGGACCAACGTATTTGCGGGTGCTGCACTTGCGGGTGCCTCGCTTAATCTGCGAATTTTGCTTCCGCTGGCGATCGCGATGTCGCTGCTTTACGTTGCCGGCATGGTGTTGAACGATGCCTTTGATCGGGGGTGGGATGCTCAACACCGGAAGGAACGTCCGATTCCGGCGGGGTTGATCTCGGCGACGGCGGTGTTTGTGTTGGGTGGTGTTTTGATGGCAGCGGGCGTAGGGATTGTGGGCACGATGTCGGGGCTTGGGATGTTTTTTTCGTGGCGCCCTTTCCTTGCGACGCTCGCGTTGACGGGTTTGATTCTGGCTTACGATCTGCATCACAAAAAGAACGCTTTGTCGCCGCTGTTAATGGGACTGTGCCGCGTGGCGGTCTACATCACGGCGGGATGGACAGCGGGGTCGCCCCAGTCATTGCTGTATATTGGGGCCGGTCTGTTGCTTTGTCATTTGATCGGGCTTTCCTATATTGCGAAACACGAAACCAAGGCCGCGCTGGGTCGCACCTGGCCAGTGTTGCTGATGTTGGTGCCGATTGTGCTTGGTGCAATCGTGTTGCAAATCTCGCTGGCGGGACTGGCGGTTAGCCTTGCGTACTCGGTTGCAGTCGCAATTGGTGTTGCGGCAGCGGTTGGCCTTGGTAAGCGCAAATCGAATCCGCGCTTTGCTGTTCCATGGCTCATTGCCAGCATCAGCCTGCTGGATGCGATGTTTCTGTCGGCCAGTGGAACGGTGGCGTTGTCGTTCATGGCGATGGGGTGTTTTGCGTTGACGCTGTTGTTTCAGCGCGTGATTCCGGGGACGTGAATGGGCGGGCGGCGGGCTTGCGGCGCGGTGCGAAATCTGCGTCGTGACATAAGGAGAGCAGGCAGGTGGCAAGCGCTGAGGGTTGGAGGCTCAGCCCCGCTTCGTCTTTTGTATCGCGCTCGGTTTGGAGGCGCGCGCCAATACCCCACTGTGCGAGCAAGGACATAGACTTGATCGTTCACCCGCTCGCCACCAGGACTCGAACTGTGCCCGGGGACAAAGAATCATGGCGAAAAGCTACCGTCGAACCCGCCCGTTTGCACGTTCCGCATTACCCTGGTAATGTAGTCCCATGCCTCTTGCAAAATCGAAGGTTACTGCTCAAGGTCAGATTTCCGTTCCGGCCGAGGTTCGGCGCATTCTTGGGGTTGGCCCTGGCGCCGTTCTCGAATGGGACGAGGAGAACGGTAAGATCGTGGTGAGGCGGTTGGGCCAGTACAGCTCGGAGGAAATAAACAAAGCCCTCTTCCCGACTGGCACCAAGGCCAAGACCCTCGCCGAACTCAAGGAAGGGATCAAGCGCAACATCAAGGAGCGACATGCGCGCCGTTGACACCAACGTCCTCGTCCGATTGCTCACGAGGGACGATGAAAAGCAGTCTGCCGCGGCCGATGACTTCATCAAAGGAGGCGCCTGGGTTTCGCTCCTTGTGCTACAGGAGACGGGCTGGGTGTTGAGTAGTGTGTACGACCTAAGCTCGACTCAGCTTGTCAGGGCAATCGAGATGCTATTGCTGCATAAAAACCTGATACTCCAGGACGCCGACGTCGTGGGGTCCGCACTCGAATCGTTCAAAAAGCACCCCTCCCTCGGGTTCACCGATTGTCTAGTTCTTGAGGTGGCTCGGAAAGCTGGCCATCTTCCGCTCGGAACGTTTGATAAACGGTTGGGGAAGCTGGACGGCGGTCATCGGATATAAGGTGTCGAGCCAGGAAAAAAGCCCCGTGACCCGCCTTTCCGTTGATGAGGCCACTCGAATTGCAATGGCCGAGGCTGCTAAACACGGCGTGACACAGATGGATTTTGTGTGCTTTCGGGAGATCGAAGCCCCATCAGCCAGATCGCCGTTTGCACGCAAGATCGCATTCGGCCGTGGCTAGGGCGCGTTGTACAAGCCGGCTATTTGCGCTGGCGACAGTTGGATGTCGTACAGGCGGACCTCGTCGATGAGGCCAACCATATGCTCGTCGATATCTTCTACGGCGATGCCAGCACCCATGGTGAAGGGCGTTTTGTCGGTTGCGGTAGGCCAGCCCACGTCCTGACAGACGAACACGACGCCGTTCATGTAGCCGCACTATTGGATGCCGTCGTAAGTCATCGCCATGTGCACCCACTCGTTCAGCGGAACGTTGGTTATACCAATGCCATAGAAGAAGCTGATACCAACAGCCGGTGCGCCATTGTTGAGACCCATGAAGAACTGCTCAACACGGGTGCCAACCATGTGACGCTGAGCCACAACGTTGTACGGCCTGCGCGAGTTGTACCGGTCCAGTTTGATCCAGGCGGAAATCGAAACCTGATTGTTGATACCGGTGTTGTCGATACTATCCGAATCGGGAACGTTAACCCAATCGTCGAGCCCGTCGATGCGCAGCGCACGGCCCTTCTTGCCGCTTTCCCATACCGGCGCGGGGTGCAATGCGGCCGACGACGTTGATCCCTGGCGAACCGTTCCGTGATTCGCATTGACCGAGCTGTCCTTGACGACCGTACCGAAGCCTTCATCAAACTGCCAGTGTCCGATCATGCCTGTCACCATACCGCCCGAAGCGAACATGGTAAGCGTAGCGAGCGCCTCACCACCCATGGCGGACGTCACACGTAACGTACCGTTGTAAACCCCGGGTCGGCCGTCGGACAGCACAAGCAACGTGCACGAACCCCCGTTACGCGAAAGCGACTGGCCTGTACAGGTATCCTTCCCAACCTTGAATCCGGTTGGAATCGTGAGCGACAAAGCACCGGTATATGTCCCGGGCGTGCCTCCTGTCGCAGTGACGGTGAACTGCCACGACGGCAAGCTGGTGGCATTCAGATCGACGTTTCCGAACGCGTGGCTGCTCGGTGACAACGCGATCGAGGGCGGACCGCCGCTGGAGCCGAATAGCTTCACCACAAACGACGCGGTCGCCGACGACACGGTCAACGTTGTAGTCACCACGCCGGGAGCGGTGGGTGTAAGCCAAACCGAAACCACACACGACACGTAAGGCGCGAGCGGGATGACACAATTGTCTGTTAGGCTGAATTGGGTCGCATTGGCTCCAAATAGAAGCTCAAGCGGGGCGAGCGGCGTGGACCCTGTATTGCGAATGGTGAACGAGCGCGAGATCTGAGACCCCACGGCGACCAAACCGAAATCTATAAAACCTGGTTCCACGGTGATACCACCGCCGTTGGTTCCACCGGTTGGACCCGAGCCAGTCCCGCCTACCACGCCGCCGCCGGTTCCGCCGGTAGGTCCTGGAACCATCACGCCGATGTCGCCCCCGTTCGGAAAATCGGTCGGGACTGTGCCTCCGTTCGGCTGGAGGTCGAGCGCCACTCTGTCCGAGCATGCAAACAACAGCGCGAACAACACCGGACTAACCAATAGCGACCGAAATTTCATCAACACTCCGTTCCCTGCCCCGAGACTAACCCAAAGCAGACCTCGGTTAGCCACCTTATTCCGCGCCAAGGCGCAGAATTCGCACTGTCACCGGTTGAGCGGTATTCACACCGTAATAAACGGTAGCGGCTTGCTCGCCCCTAAAGCCCCATCAACCAGATCGCCGTCTGCACGTAGATCACAATCCCAATCACATCCAGCATCGACGCAATGAAAGGCCCCGATGCAAGGGCCGGGTCAAATCCGATGCGCCGGATAAACAGCGGCAACCCCGCTCCCGCTACCGAACCAATCGTAACACAAGACACCAGGGAAATCGCCACCGAAAATGCCAACCCTGCCCCACCTTCGCTTGCAAGCACCAGCGACGTAATAAGCCCCATCATGGCGAGGATGCCACCCAACGCCAACCCGATGCGCGTCTCACGCCACAAGATTCGAAACGCGTCGCCCGTGGTAAATTCACCCAGGGCCATCCCACGGATCACAAGAGACGCGGCCTGATTTCCCGTGTTGCCCGCGGATGAAATGATGAGCGGAATGAAGAACGCAACGAAGGTCGCCGCACTGACCACACCCTCATAACGCTTGAGCAAACCCACCGTGAAGGTTTGTCCAATGAACAAAACGATCAGCCACACCGCGCGGCTGCGAAGAAACGTATAGAAGTCCGTTTGAAAATACGTTCCCTCGGTTGGCCGAACAGCGCCAAGTTTCTGGATGTCTTCGGCTTGCTCTTCCTTGATGACGTCAACCACGTCATCGACCGTGACAATGCCAAGCAGCTTTCGTTTTGAATCGACGACCGGCAATGCAAGCAAGTCGTAGCGCTGGAAAATCTGGGCGACTTCTTCCTGATCCTTTTCTGCAGGAACCGAAACCGCATCCGAGTTCATGATCGCGGAAACCAGCTGGGCTCCGCGCGCGAACAGAAGGTCGCGCAACGAAACCGACCCAACCAGGGTGCCATAAGGATCCACGGCGAAGACCTCGTAGACGGTTTCCGTTTCTTCGGCCGTGCGGCGGATCTCTTCGATCGCCTTTTCCACGGTCCATTCGGCGGAAAGCGCCACGAAATCCGTGGTCATGATGCCGCCGGCGGTGTTCTCCGGGTATTGAATCAGATCCCGGATGTCGCGGGATTCCGCCCCCGGCATGCGACCGAGGACGTCGCTCCGCAGCTCAGGCTCGAGATTCTGGAACATGTCCGCGCGATCGTCCGACGACATGTCGGCAGCGAGGTCGGCTGCCAGAACTCGGTCAAGCTTCGAGAACAGCTCGACCCGGCGGGTGGGGTCCATGTGGTCCAGCGCCTTGACCGCAACGTCACGGCTCAACATGCCCAGCCAGCGCACCGCCAGCCCGTCATCGAGCGACTCGATTGTCTCCGCCAGATCTGCCGGCGGGAGCTCCTCCGCCACGGCTGCCGCCTCCTCCGGGTTGTTGCGCAGGACATCCTCAATGTCCGGCCGGAGTAGGGTTGAAAGACGCATTGCTCTACATTACACGAGAGTGTCGTTGTTCAAATTGGCCATTCGATCGATCTCGGCGCAAAGTGCATGGTGGATTTCGGTCATATGTTGTTAATATGGGGCCGCAATGGAAGCGGAATTTACGCTCGAACAGCTTCGATGGGCTGTCCAGGGTGCAGGGGTCGGGGTTTGGCAATGGGAAATTGCCAGCGATAGGGTCAACTGGTCGCTTGAGATGGGTCTCCTGTTTGGGGTACCCGTGTCTGCCTTCCCAAAGAACGTTGCCGAATTCTCGGCTCTGTTGCACCCGGAAGATCGAGACGCCGTTCAGAAAGCCATCGAGGAGGCACTCGCAACTCGGTTGCAATCTTTTTCCATCGAACATCGCATTCTGAAACCGGACGGTTCTGTCCGCTGGATTGGAGGCAAGGGTCGCGTGGAAAGCGATGGACAAGGCAGTCCGCTGCGCCTCGCTGGTACGGCGATGGATATTTCACACCAAAAGGCCGTTGAACTGCAGGCAGCTCAGTTTCGTATTTTTACAGAACTTGCGTCAGACTACATCTACGTCGCCGAGGTCCGCGAAGGCACACCACTTGCGCCCTCAATCGTCGCCGGCTCCTTTGAACGTGCCACCGGATACACCGCCCTTCAGGTCGCCCAAAAAGGCGGGTGGACCAGCATCATCCATCCCGATGATCTTCCGACACTGGGTCCGGTATACGCCGGGGTTGCAGCAGGCAAGCCCATGGTCGCCGAATACCGCATTGTCGGTCCCGACGGCGAGATCCGCTGGTTACGCGATCACGTACGACCCGAGCTCAAAGACGGCGTTCTGATTCGTATGACAGGCGGCGTCCAGGATATCACCGAGCGCAAGAAACTTGAAGAAAAACTGAACCACGCGCAACGCATGGAAGCCCTTGCACGGTTGGCGGGAAGCGTTGCACACGACTTTAACAACATTCTTTTTGTGATCTCCGCCTCGGTCGAGTTGATGCGCCCAGCTTTTGCCAGGTCGGAAGACGCAATGGACCTTGCCGAGGACGTAAGGACGTCTTGCAAACGCGCATCTGAACTGACCCGGACGCTGCTCACCTTCGGCCGGAAGGTTCCGACCAACGCTCAGGTGGTTTCGCTCAATGCGGCCGTCGCACAGTGCCAAACGATCCTTGCGCGGGCCGCCGGTGAACGGGTGAGGCTTGACGTTGATGTTTCATCGGCAACAGCCCCGGTTGAATTGGATGTGGCTCAACTACAACTGGTGCTCTTGAACCTCACCCTCAATGCTCAAGCTGCAATGCCTGACGGAGGCGATTTGCGGATCTGCGTTCGCCCGGGCGAACAACGAGACGGGCGCCACGACGAGATCAAGGGGGAATCCTTTGTGGTCATCGAGGTAAGTGACACCGGCAGCGGCATTCCTCCCGAGATCATGGCTCGCATCTTCGAGCCGTTCTTCACGACCAAGGGCCCGATCGAGGGCAGTGGATTGGGCCTTGCGACTTGCCATGGCATTGTGACCCAGGCGGGCGGCGCCATTCGTGTCACAAGTCAAGCTGGCATCGGCTCGACGTTCACGATCTACCTTCCGACGACCACTCGGCTATCGACGCTGGTCGGTGCTCCGCGTTCGCAAAGCTCAGCGGGTGGGACCGAAGCGATCTTGTTGCTCGAAGACGAGCCGGCCGTTCGTCGCCTCACCAGGCGCATCCTTGAAGACCACGGCTACACAGTCGAAGCGGCTGGATCGGTTACCGAAGCCCGAGACCTGTATGGTCGCCGGAAGTTTGCGATGCTGCTGTCCGACATTCGCCTGCCCGATGGCAACGGCGCAAGCTTCGCCGAAGAGCTTCGGATGACAAATGCCGAACTGCGGATCGTTCTAATTTCTGGATTTGCCGAGGGCGACGCCATGGCAATCATCGAGCGCAACCGGTTTCGGCTGCTGCACAAACCCTTTGGTGCGGAGGCCCTTGCGCGACTGGTGCGTGAAACGCTCGACGGGATCTCCACCGATGCGCCTGCCGGATCTTACTGACAGCGCGGATCGGGAACTTCGGCCAACAACGGTGTGGCGATTCCGGGCGCGACGGGCGTTCGGAAATAGGTGAAGATCTCCGCACGGGTCCCCGCCAACAACAGCGTTCCTTTTTGAGGGGCCTTCGCCGTTCCTGCACATGCGGGTGTCTCGAACGGCATGCCCGCAATGTCGTACCCCAACATCGCAAGCGATTCGCTCTGGTTGTCTTTCACCGACGACCGGTAGATGGCCTTGCTTGTAACCGGGTCCCACTTGAATATAAACACCTGGCCGGCCTGTGCCTTGGTGCCATCAGCCTGGTCGGGCGCCGAAACGATGATTTCGTCTCCCGGTTGGCCGTCGAAATCAAATGCGTCAACGCGGAGGCCGAACGACGCGGCGGGCGCAGGTGGGAACACGGTAATTTGCGCAGGAATCGGCGCATGCAAATTGCGCTTGAGCGTATCTTCATCGACAGCGATCGGGCCCTTGATGATGTAGGCCCGATCGGGAGGCGACCCGACGAGCAGCGATTCGTCTTTGCCATCGCCATCCAGATCGAGCGGCGCGATCGACGAACCGAAACCGGCGGCGCTCTCGGGTGTTGCATCGGGCGCGGCGACAAACTCGTTGGGACAGTCGAGGGTAGAACCGAGCGCTGGGTTCAGCGGATCCTTCGGCACCTTGCGCATGATGCGAACCGCACCCTTGTTGGGCGCCACGCCGTATGGCAACCCCACCAGGATCTCGGAAGCGCCACCCACCGCGATGTCCGCGATGGCCAGGGGCCGGGGCACTTTCACACGCCCGTCGCCCAGGGTGAAGAGGTCGAGGGAAACCTCGCAGTTGGTCCCGCTGGTGGAAATGAGAGGCTTACTCGGGTCACTCGTGAGGCCGTCTTCGATGAGGACCACGTGGTCACGGCTCATTCCGACCTGGTCTGCAAAGGCATTGCCAGTCACCTCGCCCACCGCAAGTGCCGCACCCCAGAATTTGTCCGGAGTCGGTTCCACAGCATCGTTGGGAGGAACGGTCGAGACATGCGGTGTAATCGCAAAAACGGGTGCAGCCCCGGGTGCGAAGGCGATCTCCAGGAACCAGGTTGCACCCGAATCCGCTGCACCGCCGAAACCCTGGGTGCCCACCAACAACGTCCCCGCCCTGGGTCCGACCCAGATGGCGGAGTTAATCGATTCCGCCATAATCGGTGAAAGGGCTGCGTCCGGAATGGCGTAGACCGAGACCTTCCCGGCTGCATCGAATTCCGCCACACCACCGCTTGAGCGGGTCTGTCCGAAAAACGCGTAGCGCCCAATCACAGCCGGCGTGGTCGGATCGTAAGGCAACGGTACGATCAAACGCCCCACGTCATCCGCGGCGTATCCACCGGGTGCCTCGACGGCGACGACGGGGGCGTTGCTAACCGCTTCATCCAGCTTTCGCCAGTCGCAGCCGAGGGTTCCGATAACCAGGGCACCCACCACGGCGCTGCACTTGAACAGAGGTTTCATCCAGTTCGTTTCCATAATTAAAACCTCCCCGAGGCTGCGAATCCACCACCGTCAGACATGGGCACGGGCGCAAAGCCGATCGTCTTTTCGTCCATTTCACCGGTGCTTGCCGGACCCGACGACAGGAAGTTCACGAGCGAGACGACGCCCGTGATGGCTGCAAGACCGAACGCCACGTCGGCGCCAATCGCATAGATTTTTCCCTTGAGTACCCGATCGTCACCGCTGTCGACGAGAGGCGCCCCCACGGGCAGAGGGGTCGCGTTGCTCTCTTTGCGAAGCGCGTCTTCGAGGTTATTTGCTTCGAGACCCATGTAGATGCCACCCCCCAGGAAAATTGCGCTGATGACCGCCGTCGTCCAGGCCCGTGTCTTGGGCGGCTTCGGCGAAAACACCAGGTCGACGGTGGTCTGGATGGCTTGTTCGACCTTCACCGTGCTCTGGAAGTCTTCCATGCCCTCCTTGGTCACCCGCACCGCGTGCGTTCCAGTCGGGACAGCGTGCTGGCAGGGGGTGTCGCAGGCGAACTTGCCATCGACAAGCAGCTTCGCACCCTTCGAATTTTTGCCTCGCACGGCCACCCAACCAACCGAAACACGGTTCAGATCAAACTGGTGACTGGCGGCGGTACCGGGGAGGACCTCGATGTCTTTTTCCAGCGTCTCGTAGCCAGCTTTCTCGATCCAGATCTTGTGTTTGCCAGGTTTGACGTGACCTGTGAACGGGGTCTTGCCTATCGAGCCTATCTCCTTGCGGTCAAGAAAGATCTCGGCACCCGCAACGTTGGACGCAATCTCGACCCAACCCAAAAAGTGTTCCTCGGAAAGCGCGATGTAGATCTCAAGTATCTTGTCGGGACGGGGATTGATCTTGCGCTTCTCGGGCTTGAAGCCGCGGGCTTCCAGTATGATTGTTACGGGATGGGGGGCGAGTGAGCCTTCCCAGCGGGTATTGCCGAGCGGACCGTTGGCCTTGTCGTTCAGATAGATCGTCGCGTCGGCGGGCTTCGAGTCGATGATGACGAGGCCCTTGGTTTCGATGGCGGGCAACATCGCCATCGAGACGGGCTGGTCCGGCTGGCCGGGCGCCGGCGGGGTGCCCGATTTCAGCGCAAGGTTTCGTTTGAGACCGTCGATGCGAAGGACAACATCCCTCGCGTCTTTTGCATTTGGATCCTTGGCGATGTAACGCTGGTAGTAGTCAATCGCGAGTTCAACCCGATTCGCCTTCTCGTAAGCAGCGCCTGCATTAAACAAGAACGCCGCAAATGGTTTGGCCTCGAAAGCAGCAATGAACTTTGCAGCAGCACCGTCCCAGTTTTCCTTGATGTACAAGGTTTGGGCTTCTTCGAAGGCCGCCTTCGCCGCATTCAGCGCCGGATCCTCTGGCGCTGCCGCGGCCCCGGATTGCGCCTTGACATCGGCGGGCAAGACCGTCGCAAACAGCGGCACCAAAAGAATTGCGAGAACCAACCGATGGTTCCGATAACAGGTTACGCGCATGGCGGGCAGCTTGCGTCAATGGCGTCCCGCGATCAAGAGGCTGCATCGGAAATCTCGGCGGGCAACCTATCCTCTGCCCACGGCATCTCAGAATCAAGAACACCATGAAACACGTGAACAAGCCAATCGACGAGGTGGCAGTCCTGGGCGCAGGGGTGATGGGGGCCGCGATTGCCGCTCACCTCGCCAATGCGGGTCTCAAGGTCCTGCTGCTTGACGTGGTCCCCAAACCGACGGGCGACCCTCCGCAGCCGGCCGCCAACCGCAACAAGGTGGCCGAGGATGGGCTCACCCGGACGGCCGATTCCAAGCCGGCTTCGTTCTTTTCCAGGCGATTCGAGTCCCTCGTTCGAACCGGCAATCTCGAGGACGATCTCGAAAAGGCCGCCCGTTGCGATGTCGTGGTCGAGGCGGTCGTGGAAAACCTCGACATCAAACGCCAGCTTTTCGCCCGCCTGGATGCCCTCGGCGGCGAAGCCCTCATCGCGTCCAATACTTCCGGCCTGCCCCTCGCCTCGCTGATTGAAGGCCGCAGCGCCGAATTCAAAAAGCGTTTTGTGGTCACCCACTTTTTCAACCCGCCCCGCTACCTGCCCCTCGTCGAACTTGTGGCAGGAGCCGAAACGACCGACGCCTACGCCGCCCGCGCGCAGCACCTGTGCGCCACGGTGCTCGGCAAGGGCGTTGTTTGGGCCAAGGACACCCCCAACTTTATTGCCAATCGCATCGGGACCTTTTCGCTGCTGCGAACGCTCGATGTGGCTGCCGCCGAGGGTTACACGGTCGAGGAAGTCGATCTGATCTTCGGCAAGGCCACCGGGCGTCCGAAGAGCGCCATTTTCCGAACCGCGGACGTGGTTGGCCTCGACACGCTCGTGCACGTGTCACGCAACTGTCACGGATTGCTTGCGCAGGATGAGCGCCGCGCGGTCTTTGCGGAATCCCCGATTCTGACAAAGCTGGTTGAGAACAAGTGGCTCGGCAGCAAGACCAAGCAAGGCTTCTACAAGAAGGACAAAAAAGGCGACATCCAGCAACTGGATCTCGGCACCTTTGAATACGTCCCTCTCAAGAAACCACGTTTCGATTCCGTCGGTGCCACGAAGGGCGTGGACGATCCGGATGAACGCCTCCGCAAGTTCTTCACGAAGGACGATCGCGCCTCGCAGCTTGCCCGCAAGGTGATTGACGAGACCCTGATCTACGCCGCCAACCGCGTGGGTGAGATCTCTGACGATATTTCCGACATCGACAACGCCATGTGCTGGGGCTTTGGCTGGGAACGTGGCCCCTTCGCTGTCTGGGATGCGCTTGGTGTCGCTGAAACCGTGACACGGATGGAAACCAACGGACTCTCTGTGCCCGCGTGGGTCAAACAGCGCCTGGCGGCCGGTGAAACGACCTTTTTTAAACAAGAGGGCGCAAGCCCCCGGTCGCAGTTGCGCAAGATCGGCGGCTACCAGGAAATCACGCCCGATCCGCGTGCCCTGGTGCTTTCCGAGGTTCGCAAATGGGGCGGCGAAGTGGAACGCAACCCAAGCGCCTCGGTGCTCGACATCGGCGACGGCGTGTTCTGCCTGGAATTCCACGCAAAGATGAATGCCATCGACCCCGACATGGTCACGATGGTTCACAAGGCAGTGGATCGCGCCGAACGTGAAGGGGTGGGACTCGTGGTCGGCAACGATGCGGATTCTGCCTTCTGCGCGGGCGCGAACCTCTTCGGTCTGATGGTCGCGTTGTCGCAGAACAACTACAAGGTGATAAACGAGATGGTGATCGCCTTCCAAAATGCCTGCAATCGCTTGCGCTATGCGCGGGTGCCGGTGGTTTGCGCCCCCTTCGGACTGGCGCTGGGCGGCGGCGCAGAAATCGTGATGGCCTGCCAGGAAGTCCGCGCCGCGGCCGAGCTGTACGTCGGTTGCGTTGAAGTGGGCGTCGGTCTAATTCCCGCGGGTGGCGGCACCATGGAAATGGCAGCCCGTGCCGCGCGACGCATGGCGGGCAACCCGCATGTCGATCTCTTGTCGCTGGTGCGCCAGCCTTTCGAGTATCTGGCCACCGCGCGGGTATCGACAAGCGCCGAAGATGGCCGCGAACTCGGTTACCTGCAGCAAGGAGACTCGGTATCGATGCGCCGTGAGCATGTGCTACACGACGCCAAAGAGCTGGTGTTGGGTCGTGCACGCGCCGGATTCCGCACGCCCCCACCCCGCCAGATCCGCGTCATTGGCGCAGTCGGTGCTGCAACTTTGCGCGCTGCCTTGCACAACCTTGCCGATGCCCATCGCATCTCGGAACACGATGCAAAGGTGGCGTCAGGCCTCGCCAAGATCCTGTCGGGTGGCGATGTGCCAGCCGGAACCAAGGTGGATGAACAGACCCTGCTCGACCTCGAGCGCGAAGTTTTCCTTTCGTTGTGTGGCGAGGAAAAAACCCGCGCTCGAATCCAACACATGTTGCAAACCAGCAAACCCCTGCGGAACTAACCATGCGAGACGTAGCCATCCTTTCAGCCGTTCGGACACCGATCGCCCGCGCAACCAAGGGCATGTTGCGGGATACCCGTCCCGATGATCTCGCCGCCGTTGCGGTTCGAGAAGCGCTTGTCCGCGCCGACATGCCCGCCGCCTGGGCCGAGGACTTGATCATCGGGTGCGCCAATCCCGAGGGCCAACAGGGACTCAACGTTGCGCGTCTCATTGGTCACCTTGCGGGGTTGCCTGACGAGGTGCCTGCCATGACCATCAATCGATTTTGTTCATCGGGCTTGCAGGCCGTCTCGATGGTGGCCGATCGCATCGCCGTTGGTGCGATTGATGCCGCGATTGCAGGCGGGGTTGAATCCCTCTCTGTCATACCGATGGGCGGACACACCGTTGCGCTCAACCCAAGGCTGGTAGACACCTTCCCTGATGCTTACATCCCGATGGGCAACACAGCCGAAAACGTTGCGCGAATGTTCGGCATCGGCCGGGCCGATCAGGACGAGTTTGCGTATCACAGTCATCGCAAGGCATCGGCGGCATGGGCCGACGGGCGCATGGCACACGAAATCGTTGCCGTGCCCACGCGGGTCTATGAAAAAGGCGCGTGGAAGAACATCGTCTTCGAGAAGGACGAGGGTCCGCGTGCCGATACGTCGATTGAAAAACTCGGAAAATTGCAGCCCGCCTTCGACCCAGGCGGAACCGTGACAGCCGGAAATGCCTCACCGTTGAATGATGGCGCGGCAGCCGTCGTGCTGATGTCGGCGGAGAAAGCCCGTGAACAGGCCAAACAGATTCGCGCCTACTTCCGTCATTTCGCAGTGGCCGGCGTGCCGCCTGGCATCATGGGCATCGGTCCTGTTCCGGCCGTGCGCAAGCTTCTCGCCAAGGCGCATCTGAAAATCGACGACATCGATCTTTTCGAGGTCAACGAGGCCTTTGCCTCACAGGCAGTGTACTGCATGCGCGAATTGCAACTTCCGCCCGAGCGCGTGAACGTCAACGGCGGCGCCATTGCGCTTGGCCATCCGCTTGGATGCACAGGCGCCCGTCAGGTCGCAACCGCATTACACGAACTGGAACGACGCAAGGGTCGCTGGGCTGTGATCACGATGTGTATCGGCGGCGGTATGGGCGCAGCGGGCCTCATCGAACGTGAGCCCGGGTAGAGCGTGTCGAAAGTGGTGACTGCACGAACGGATCGGCTCCTCGCTTCGGACGTGGGCAAGCGCCTGAAGAAAAATTCGCGAACTCAATGCCGATACACCCAATAGAGTGGCTGACGTTTCTGGTGAGCGAAGGCCAGGATCAGAATGCTGGTAGCGGTTTCGCGATAGAAGATCGTGTAAGGGTGCTTCTTGGGCAACACGCGATAGCGGATGAGCGGACTCACATTGCGCAAGGCTGGCCAGCGCTTTGGTCCCCTCACAAGATCATCGATGATCCGGGTGATTTGCGCGACAAACGCCATGGCGCCGGCTCCCTTCCCACGATACCAAGCGACCGCTTCGCGGAGTTCGGTCCGAGCCTCCGGATGGAGGAGGTCGTCTGACTCAGCGGCCACGCGCGAGGATCTCGAGCTCGGCCTGAACCTCGGACCAGGACACCGGTTTCACGGCACCGGATTCCACATCTCGGATCCGCTTCTCCAACTCGCGCGCGAATATCGGCGAGACCTCCGCCGAGCCGAGGCTTGCCAGCATTTCGTGGGCAACCTCGGCGCGATCTTCTTCATCAAGCTGGAGCGCCTGGTCGATGATCTGTTTCGCGAGTGCGGTCATAAACATCAGTCTAGCGCGTTCCTTCGTCGGTACGCAGTCCCGCGCGCTCCCTGGCTAAGGCCCTACCCCGTGCCGCTCGGTCATCGCGGCGAACCACTCGGCAAGATCCGGAGGCGGCCAGGGTCTTTCGAAGCGCAATTTCTCGCCGCCAACAGGGTGCTCAAACCCCAGAACCGCGGCATGCAGCGCCATGCGCGGGGGACGCAGCCCCGGTAAGCCCTTTACCTCTGGATCACCCAGCACACCATGGCCAAGACCCACGCAGTGCAATCGGATCTGATGCGTGCGACCCGTTTCAAGTTGCAGCTCAAGCAAGGTTGCGATGGTTCCCAGCGGCGTTCTGCCGATGACATGCGTGAGCGCCGGACGCCCTCCCACCGGCTTTGCGATCTCTTTCACGTCTTCCGGGAATACCCCAGATACCACCGCACAATAACGGCGCTCGATCGCGTGGACCGCGAAGCGTTCGGACAGCAGCCGGTTTGCCGTGGTTGACTTGCCCAACACCAACACGCCACTCGTCTGCAAATCCAAGCGGTGCACCACGTAGATCGGGGCTGGCGTCCCAGGCTCACGTCGTGCAAGTTGATCCGCCAGATTGTTGCGATCGCTCTCCGGAGTTGGCGCAGTCAGAAGGCCGGCCGGCTTGTCGACCACGATCAGGTGCTCGTCCTCGAACAACACTTCAATCGGGGGAAGACGCGACGCATCGGAAGCCCGCGCCGCCTGCCCCACGCCCCGTGCCGCCCGTTCAATCGCCCCGCCAAGGTGAACATGGACCTTCTGGCCCGTCGCCACCGGTCGACCCGCCTGTTTCGCGCGCCGTCCATCCACAAAAACGCCCCCAATATCGATCAGCGTCCTGGCCTTGCGTCGGGAGATCTCCGGAAACGAAGCGGCAAGGTATTGATCAAGGCGCATCCCGGTCTCGGACTCCGCGACCTCACGCTGCAATCGCGTCGCTTTTGAACCGGGCGTCCAGGTGTGTGCGTCCGGTTTCATCGGGCTAGCCGACGGATGCCAGGGTGACGATCAAAACCCCGGTCGAAGCTGAGAATGGTGTCGATTCGTTGATGTTCCATGATTGCGATGTGCAACGCGTCCCGGGCTGACATTTGCGTATCCTTGTTCGATTTCCGCAAGCATCTGATCGATGTCGGGAGCAGGAAACTGATGCCGCGCAGCGGCCCTTACAGCCGCAAGCTCTTTATCACCGCCGCCACCGGGTTCCGAGCGTCGCGCAACGCACGGCGCACCCACTCGGACAGCGGCACGCCAGCGGCCCGGGCCGCGCGCTCGTAACCGCGCAATTCGGCTTCGTCCATGACCACCTGCAAGCGCTTACTCATGGCATGAGTATAATTTGAGTATCCGAGGGACTCAAGACAATCCCACGCGCGCGAAAACACGCTGAAAATGCAAACGCACCCGGCCTTTCGGCAGTGGGTGCGTCGCATTCACGTCAAACCAGCCTCGCGGACCGTCAGGCCTTACAGGCCCTTGCTGATCACGTACTTCGTGAGGTCAACCACGCGGTTCGAGTAACCCCACTCATTGTCGTACCAGCTGATGAGCTTGAAGAATTTGTCGTTGAGCTCCATGCACGCGTCGGCATCGTAGATGCTTGAACGCGAATCGTGGATGAAGTCGGTCGAGACGACCATGTCTTCGGTGTAGCCGAGGATGCCCTTCAAGTACGTCTCGCTGGCCTTCTTCATGGCGGCGTTGATGTCCTTGATGCTCGTGCCCTTCTCGGTCTTGAAGGTCAAGTCGACAACCGAGGTCGTCGGGGTCGGAACGCGGAAGGCCATGCCCGTGAGTTTGCCCTTCACTGCCGGCAACACTTCGGCCACTGCCTTGGCAGCGCCCGTGGAGGCCGGAATGATGTTGATCGCCGCTGCACGGCCATCGCGCCAGGCCTTCTTCGCCGGACCGTCAACAACCTTCTGGCTGGCGGTGTACGCGTGAATCGTGGTCATGAGGCCCTCGGCGAGACCGAATCCCTCCTTCAGCAAGACGTGAACCACCGGTGCGAGGCAGTTCGTGGTACAGCTCGCGTTCGAGATCACGTTGTGCTGGGAAGCGTCGTACGATTCGTGGTTAACACCCATCACGCAGGTGAGATCCACTTTGCCCTTCGGCGGCGCAGAGATGATGACCTTCTTGGCGCCCGCCTGAAGGTGACCACCCGCCTCTTCCTGGGAAAGGAATAGACCCGTCGACTCGATGACGATGTCGACCCCGAGCGCCTTCCAGGGCAACTCTGCCGGGGACTTGGCACTCACGACCTTGATAGGGTGGCCGTCCACTTCAAGCACATCATCGCCTTTGGCGACCGCAGTGCCGGGGAATTTGCCCTGAACCGAGTCGTACTTCAGCAAGTAGGCCAGGCTGTCTGCCGGAACGATGTCGCCCACGCCGACCACCTGAATGTCTTTTCCGAAAAGACCCTGATCGTAAAGTGCGCGGAAAACCAGACGACCGATGCGGCCGAAACCGTTAATTGCAATCTTCGTAGCCATTGTGCGGGGGAGCTCCTTTTTTCAGCGTTGTAGCATACATATCGCGAACGGGAATAGGCTTTGACGATACGCGGCGCCCGGGCGCACTTTTCGACGCGCCCGATCGCCGAAAAAGGCATCGACGCAACGGGCCGGATTCCGAGGTGTCGAACGCCGACGCCCAATGGTTAGATGGCGTTGAACCCGGCGCTCAGACCGGCCGCGGTTGAAGGGCAGTCACGACCCCCTCAAGTGCCTGCTTCTCCGCGCCCACGGCAAACTCAAGCGCCGAGTGGACCAAGGGCAACACATCCGTAACACGGAACGTGCTCAGGCGATCGGCGGCGAGCGCCCGCAATACGGGAGTGCCCTCGCGAACGATCTCGAGTAGAAATTGCGCAGCCTGCACCGTCCCCACATCCGCGATCGCCGCCAGGGCCGTTTCGCAAACGATTTGGTCGCGGGTTTCCCGGTAGATCCGGACCAGCGGCTCCAGCCCATCGCGAAATTTCAAACCGCGCAGGCTTCGACGGGCCGCCTCGCGCACGCGTTCGTCGGAATCGTCGAGACCGATGCGCACCAGATGAAAGCTGCGCTTGTTTAGAATTTGTCCAACCGACACCATCACCTGCACCCGCAACTCCGGCACCGGCGAAGCAAACAAACGTTCAAGCGGCGCAAGCACCTGATAAAGCGGAACGTTGCCGAGCGCGGCTGCCAACTCGATGTCGCCGTCGGAGCCTTCCCGGTCGAGCGCGATCAGCAACGCGCGCAAGGCCTGCCGTCGGAATCGAACGTAGTGCGCCTGATCCACGAGGATGCGCAACAGGGTCGCGGCCGCGTCTCCTTGCAGTTCCCATTCTGCGAGATCTTGCGTGCCGATATCCGGATAGGGATTCGGTTGTCGGAGGTGATCGGGCAGACCGGTTTCACCGGCCACCGGTTCTCCGGCCGCAAGGTAGCGAGCAGCAAGCGCGGCGTAGCGT
>JAWXBF010000012.1:0-3122 GCA_034439895.1 Deltaproteobacteria bacterium | reverse complement strand
TGCCACCGGTTGCATTAAATACCTACCGGTACTGGATGATCGTTCACATCGTCACGGCGTTGTTCTTGGTCGCGTTTGCGGCGGAGCACTCCGGGACGAGCGAATCGAGAACAACTCTCAGTTTCGATCAGGCGCTCGGCTTGTCGTCCGAGGGGGTCGCCATCCGGAGCGTTCGAGATGCGGCGGCTGTCAAGGCCAAGCTGAACCAGCAGATTGCCAGGGTCAACCAGAACCCGACGATTCAGTTCCAGGCCGGGCCTCGTCTATTGCCCGAGAAAAACCGCGAACCGGAGATCGTGTTGCAGATCCTGCAACCCTGGACGGGCGGTGGCTACCTACAAGCGCGACGAAGCAGTGCGATGCACGAGCATTCGCTTTTGGACGCAAGGGCGCGAGCCATCGCCCTCGGACAAAAGTTGGACGTGGCGCACTTGTGGTTGCAGCTCGCAACGGCACAACGTGAATTGGAAGTGTTGCATCGGATGCTGTCCATCGCAGAAGCGCTGAGCCTACGGATTGAGCGGACGCGGCAGGTGGGCGCTGCCATCGAAATCGACGTGCGTGAAATGCAAGCGCGCACGGCCGAGATCGCCATTCAAGTGGTGGAGACCGAAGGTACCGTCCACGATTTGAGTCTTGAGTTGTCGCGCCGGTTGGGATGGTCTCCGACGGGTCATATCGAAACCGTGGGTGAATTGCCGCTTGCCCCAGTGCCGGGCCACGCGGCACGCGATGGGTATGTGCAGCGGGCGGCAGCATTGCCAGAAGCGCGCGCCTCGTTGATGCAGGCTCAGGCGAACCGCGCGCAGGCGGTTGAACAGAAATCGCAATACGGTTGGTCCTTTGCCTTCGGGGTCAACGTCGAACGCGATGCGCCCGGCGGCCTCATTCTTTCGGGTATTGTTCAAGCAACACCGCCGTTGTTTGAAAAAGGCGAGCGATATCGCGGGACCACGGAGGCGGCGGCGATTGAGGGTGCCGGCCACGCGGTCACCGCGTCCCTTGCGGCGCAGAATGCCGTTGCCTTGGCCTTTCATGAAGTCGAACATAGCGGCGAACTCGCGGATTTGATTGCCACCCGCCTCTTGCCAACCGCAGTACAAGTTTGGACACTCCGACGAAAACAGTTCGAGTTGGGAGGCGCCACGGTGCTGGATACCTTGCGGAGTCAACAGACGATGCTGGCGGCCGAACTGCGACACACCAGCGCATCGACGCAACACGCATGGGCCCGGGTCAAACTTTGGTTGTTGTTGCTCGCGATTGAAGACGGTTCCGCTTCAAAGGATATGCGATGAAAGGCGGGCGGATCGTCATTGCGTGGGTTCTGTGGTTCGGATGCAAGGGTGGTGAACATCCCATCGCACCGCCGCCCAATCTTCAGTCCGCCCGTGCGAGCGTCGCCGTTCGTTGGGTTGCCGCACTGTCGCCCGATGATACGTCGTGGTTGGAGTTTCCCGCATTGGTTCGACCCGATCCGCAAGCAAGTGCGGTACTTTCAACGGCATACCCAAGCCGTGTGTTGGCGGTTTTCGCCCGAGCGGGCGACTCGGTGGTGGCGGGGCAAAAGTTGGTCGCCGTTCGGATGCCGGAACTCGTGACCGCGGCGGGCGAACTTATCGCTGCGACGACGCGGGCCAAAGCGTACGACAAGCGCAAGCGGCAGTTGGACGCGTTGGCTGCCGAGGGTCTGGCTCGACTCGACGAACAATCTGCGGTTGACGTGGACGTATCAGAGGCAAATGCCGCGTTACAACGGGCCCGTGGAATCCTCGAAGGCGCGGGCATGCGTCCGTCCGATGCGGAAACGATTGTCAGTCAACAAGGGCGCGTGATCTTGCGCAGCCCCGTTGCAGGCACGTTGGTCGCGATGAACGCGTTGGTTGGTGCGCAAGTCTCCACGACAGGTCCCCCTTTGGCACACGTTGTGGGCGTGGCCCCCGGTCGCATCGAGGTTCGCCTCGCGATGATGCCGGACAAAGATACGCATTTCGCATTTCGTGACACGGCCGGAGCCACGTGTGCCGTCGCGCTGCTGTCGACCGCGCCCGATGTGGATGAAGCCGACGGAAGTCGATTGGCGTGGTTCAAGCCCACCTGTCTTCCATTGCCGGTGCCGGGGACGCGCGGTGTTCTGTCGGTACGCTTCCCAGGTCAGTCGGGCGTGGTGCGCGTGCCGGCACGGGCAGTGGCCCGAACTTCCAAGGGCGATTTTGTGCTGAAACAAAGGGGATCTGAAAGCGAACCCATCGCGGTCAGCATTGTGCTATTGACCGGTGGACAAGCATTGATTCGCAGTACGATTGCGGTCGGCGATTCGGTGGCAAGCGAGATTCCTCCGGGTTGGTCACCTTCCCCTTAGGGCACTGCATGATTGCCCAAATCGCACGTTGGTCGATAACAAACCGAGTTTCGGTTGTCATCGCGACCGTTGTGTTCATGGTGGCGACCGGGTTTGCGGTGTTCCACTTGAAGCTCGATGCACTGCCCGACGTGACGGCGAACCAGGTGCTTGTGCTGACCCGTGCGCCGGGTCTTGTGCCCGAAGAAGTCGAACGTCGTGTCACCCGTCCCATCGAGGTTGCATTGGGCGGTTTGCCCGGAATTGAAACCCATCGGAGTTTATCCCGCTATGGCATCTCATCGATCACCGTTGTTTTCGAAGACGGCATCGATCCCTATCGGGCGCGTCAAGTTGTCCAAGAGCGGGTAGCCATTGTCACCAGCGCCTTGCCACGGGGTGTGGACATCCCCGAGCTCGGACCCTTGAGCGGCGGGCTTGGTGAAGTGTTTCAGTTCGTCTTGACGAGCCCCTCTCGGACGCCGGCCGAACTGCTCGAACTGGCAGAATATCGCCTGGGTCCCGTGTTGCGATCCATATCCGGCGTCGTCGAAGTGAATGCTTGGGGGGGAGGTCGTCGTACGTTTGAGGTGGTCGCTGACGCCAATAAACTTGCCAATCGTCGGTTGACATTGCGGGCCCTGGCGGATGCTTTACAGGGCGCGACCGGATCGGTGGCAGGCGCTGGGCTGGCGGCGCCCGGGGGTGCTCGGACGTTGTTGCGCGGCACCTCGGTACCGACAAGTCCCGCCGATTTGGCGGCGATCGTATTGAATGCAGG
>JAWXBF010000011.1:0-8813 GCA_034439895.1 Deltaproteobacteria bacterium | reverse complement strand
TTCGCTGATGTTCTTGAAGAACCGGGTGACGTTGTGGAACGATCCGCGGATCTCCATTCGAACGGGAATCTTGATATAGAGTTCCTCGGGAACTTCCGCGTCAATCGCCAGCTTCACAATCTCAAGACCAGCCAACTCGGCCTGTTCCTGAATGCTGCCAATGAACGATGGGATCTCTTGCGCGCGTGGCAAAGCGCGCAGCAGTTCGCGCTGTTTTTCCTGCAGTTGTGTCAGTTCGTTGCGATACGCCAGGTATTCGGTCTTGCGGCGTTCGTACGAATTCCGCTCTTCCTTCAAGGCGTCCTGTCCACCCTTGACCTGTGCGATCTGGTCGGCCAGATCGGTATAAAATAGGAACTGGTAGACAACTCCCATCAAAACGGCAGCACCGATCGTGGCACCGATTTTGACGGGCGTTTTGAGCTTGAGAAACTTTTCAAGATTCTCGTTCATTAGTACACCACTTGGGTATTAAGGTTGAAAGTCAGGAACTTGATAGGACTGTTGCCAGAGCTTGAAACCTGGTTTGTTTTCTCAAGCACGACACTTTGAAAGAACACGGACGCTTGCAATCGCTTCAGGAATTCGGCCACGTCTTCGTTCGATTTCGCTGAACCCTCAATGTTCACTGAGCGCGCTTTTTCATCGAAGCTCGTCAACCAAACACGACGGGTGTCCCACGCTGCGTTAAACCCCGCATTGGGATCGCGCCGAAGAACCTCGCCGTAGTCTTCCTTGTCGAAAGTCGGACCCTTCGTAGGCGACAGCAGCTCCGACAACTCGCGCAGTGCAAACACCGGTCCGGTTCGTCGTGCCTGCAGTTCCTCAATGGTCTTTTGTTGACGGATCAACTCTTCGCGTTGCGCGCGAATCTTGTCGTAGTCGCCAAGTTCTGCTTTCAGGCGATCGATGTCCGCCTGAACAGCCGCGTTCTCGCTTTGAAGCAGTGCGAGTTCGGCCTCGGTTTGCAGGTGAAAAGCCATCA
This sequence comes from Deltaproteobacteria bacterium, assembly GCA_034439895.1. Lineage (GTDB taxonomy): Bacteria > Myxococcota_A > Polyangia > Fen-1088 > Fen-1088 > JAWXBF01. Next base: position 7,828 of record JAWXBF010000011.1, on the reverse strand, counting down.
TGCCGCCGGCTAGCACCAACAGGGCGAATCCCATGTAGATGAGCTGCCGTTGCCCGACTTCCTGTTTCCGCTGCTTTCGCTGCGGCAATAGGTTTACGCGAATCATGCCCGATCTCCTGCGCGACGCAGACCCAAGCCGATGGCCACCACGGCCTCAGCGGCATGTTCCTGCAAAAACGACATGTCGAACTTCTTCTGGTCGATGATGAGTCGACGAAACGGATCCATAATCTCAACCGGTACGTGTGCGCGATCTTGCAGCGACGTTAGCAAGGCCGGTACCTTGGCAGCCCCGCCGCACAGATAAATGTGTGACACTTTGGTGTTGCCGGCCGAAGTCAGGAAAAAGTCGAGCGAGCGCTGGAATTTACCTGCCATCAGATCCGCGACTTCCGCGAGAACGATCTGCACTTCTTGCGGAATCACCTCGTTGGCGCTCTCGCCGCTCGAACCGATTTTCCAGGCCTCGGCTTCTTCGTGGCTCACGTTCAGACGCTTTTGAATTTCCTCCGTGAAAGCGTTGCCGCCCATCGTCACATCGCGGGTAAAGGCGCTCGTGCCACCGTGAACGATGTTGATGTTCGAGAGCGCCGCGCCAATGTTAATGAGCACGGTAGCTTCGCCTTCAGTCGGCATTCCGTAGCTGATCTCGTACGCGTTCTGCATCGAAAACGCCGCGACATCCATGACGGTTGGGATCATCTTCGCTTCGCGAACGACCAGTGAATAGTCTTCGACCACTTCCTTCTTGGCTGCGACCAGCAACAGTTCCATCTGGCCCTGACCGTTGTCGGTGCTCAAGAGCTCGTGATCGATCTGTACGTCATCCTTCGAGAACGGAATATGGTGTTCGGCCTCCCAGGGAATTTGCTGCTCAAGTTCCTCTGGCGTCATTTCCGGGACCTGAATTTTTTTAATGATGACCGAGTGGCCGGATATCGCCGTGGCCACTTCTCGTTGGCGGATGCCAAGGTTCGAGCGCAACGTCCGGATGGCCTCGACCACGGCGCCCTGGTTCATGATGGCGCCGTCGACGATGGTCTCGGACGGCAAGAGCTCGATTCCGAAGTTGACCAGATGAATCCCATCCGAGGCTTCTCGGAGCTGGACCATCTTGATCGAGCTCGATCCGATGTCGAGACCTACACAGTTTTTCGCCATTTCCTGGTTTCTCCGTTCCGAGATACGAACATCTACATTGAACTACATGTAGTTGTGATGATTACAAAGTAAGTCTACGTACGCTAACTGTCAAAATTCTCGCCCAAATCGTCTGCAGCTAGATCCAATTCCCCATCCCCGGAACCTGCACCCAATCCCGCCGCTGGAATCCCGTATTCCTTGATCTTGTTGAGCATGGTTCGGTGACTAATTCCTAATGTTTTCGACGCCTTGGTTCGGTTCCCGCCCGCGTGGTTGAGGGCATCCTGGATCAATCCCTGCTCCACCCTGCGCATCGTACCTTTCAAGGTTGCAGAGGAAGATTCGACAACGACTGCCGACGGAGGAGTTGCTGGTGATTTTTGTACGCCCGCCAACACCGCGGACCGGGTCAAAGTGGAACCGTCGGACAAAACCAGCGCGCGCTCGATGCAGTTTCCCAGTTGCCGCACGTTGCCGGGCCAATCGAGCTGAGTAAGAAGTTTCATCGCGTCGGGTTCGACCGCAAGTGTACGGAGCCCCATGCGGGCCGCCATTTGACCGAGGAAGTGTTCAACAAGTAGCGGAATATCCTCGCGCCGCTGTCGCAACGGCGGAAGGTCGATTGCCACCACGTTCACCCGGTAAAACAGATCCTCGCGGAATCGCCCACCCTTCACATCCGATTCCAGATCGCGAACCGTCGCAGCCACGACACGAACATCGACGTCGGTCGATTGCGTGTCTCCGAGCCGACGGATCTCGCCCTCCTGCAACACCCGCAATAGCTTCACCTGCAACGCGGCCGACAGTTCACCTATCTCGTCGAGGAACAAGGTACCGCCGTCGGCCTGCTCAAAAAGTCCGATGCGATCGCGAACCGCGTCCGTGAACGCACCACGCACATGGCCGAACAATTCGGATTCGAGCAGATGGTCTGGAATCGCACCACAGTTCATTGCGACGAATGGTTTCAACACACGCGGTGATACGGTATGAAGCGCGTGTGCGACCAACTCTTTGCCCGTCCCCGACTCGCCCTGCACCAGCACCGTCGTCTTGAACTCGCCCACCTTGCGAATCATCGCGAACACCGAACGCATGGAATCGCTACGCGCGACCATACCCGCAAAGCTCGAATCTGCCTCATTGCCGACAAAGTCCAGATGTTTTCGCAGCGTGCGGTTCTCACGAAACAGACGCTCGCGTTCTTCAGCCTTGCGCAACAACAAGATCAACTCGTCATTGTCAAAGGGCTTGGAAAGATAATCGTAGGCGCCGCGCTTCATGGCCTCGATCGCCATGTCACGACTGCCGTACGCCGTCATCACCACCACGGTTGTCTGCAGACGGCGTTTGTGAATTTCATCAACAAGCTCAAGGCCACTTTGCCCCGGCATACGCAAGTCGGTGATGACGATGTCGAAGGTGCGATGATCCAGCTCTGCAATCGCAGCGGCGACATTCGAAACCGAGATCGTTTCGTAGCCCTCGCGCGATAACACGATCTGCAGCATGTGACGCAAGTTGCTTTCGTCGTCGGCTATGAGCACGCGTCGCATGAAACCTCCCGAACGCAAGTCGGACGCCGCACCGCATGTGGCGCGTTGCGTGTCGTTGGCTGTTTCGAGTTCTGCAGACATCCCGGCTGGGTTTCCATGTTGGGGGCAAGGGCCCTCACGCTCTATACTCGGCAGCAACCGACCGTCGGTTTAATGACACCTGGGCCCTGATGCGAAAATTTCCTCAACAATTGCATAGACGTGCTGGTTTCAGAGGCGCGCGACGACCCACACCCCAGGATGGTAGGAAGGCACCTACATGAAGGGCTGGTTCATCCGATATCTCGGCGTGCACCGCGGGTCCGGAGACGCAAGGCCCCTTCATGTCGAAGGCGCTGGCCCCGCCGTTTTGTGTTTGCACGGCTTTTCCGGTTCGCCCTTCGAGGTACGACCCCCAGGGGAAGCCCTTGGCAACGCCGGATTTTCGGTACTTTCGCCGTGGTTGGCGGGCCACGAGGGCGGAGCGAAGGCATTCGCAGCCTCACGGTATCCGGACTGGCTGAAATCGGCTGAAACAGCTTTGAACGAACTGGTCGGAAAAAATGCGGGACGGCCGGTGGGCATTTTTGGGTTTTCGATGGGTGGGCTGCTCGCAGTTTGTCTGGCCCATGCTTTCCCGAAGCAGGTCGGAGCCCTCGCACTCGGCGCCGTCCCGCTGCGACTGGGAAGAAACGAACGATTCGGTATTCGCGTGCTCGGCGCCCTACCCCGCTTTCTCACCGAGTCGCCCTTGCTCCGCATTCCAAAGATGGGCGGCTCCGATGTGTGCGACCCCGTCGCGCGGCAAGAGAATCCCGGAATGCCGGTCATGCCGGTCTCGGGCCTCAAAAGCCTCATCGAATTGCAAGACCATGCCCGGGCGCTTCTGCCGGAACTCCGTATCCCGGTGCTCGTTGTCCACGGGGAGAAAGACCAGACGGTACCGCTCGCCGACTCACACGAGCTCATGGGTTGCCTCGGCAGCACCGATATCGAAAGCCTGTGGCTCAAACGGTCGGGTCATCTCGTGGGTGTCGACGTTGAAAAACATCAATTGTCCGAGGCCCTTGTGCGTTTTTTTCTGCGCACGTTAACCGCCTCACAAATCTAGAATAGACCCCATGACCGACACCAGCCGACCGCTCATCGCCGCGATTGATCAGGGAACAACGGGAACCACCGTCTTGCTCGTGGATGAACACGACAGGGTCGTTGGACGCGGTTACCGAGAGATCCCGCAATTTTTCCCGCAGCCTGGCTGGGTAGAACATGACGCCGAAGCCATATGGACATCCGTCCTACAAGCACTTGCCGAAGCGCAATCACAGGCAATCGGCACCATCGCGGCCATCGGCATCACCAATCAACGTGAAACCGTGGTTTTTTGGGATCGCGCAAACGGATGCGCCATCGGCAGAGCGATCGTTTGGCAAGATCGCCGCACCACCGAGCGCTGCGAGGCCTTACGCAAAGCGGGACACGAAGCGAGCGTGCAAGCGGCAACTGGCCTCGTCATCGATCCCTATTTTTCCGCAAGCAAAATCGCCTGGACGCTTGAGCACGACGAAACCGTACGACAACGCGCAGACGCGGGAGAGCTGGCACTCGGCACCATCGACTCGTGGCTGATCCACCGACTCTCTGGCGGCAGCGCCCACGTCACCGATGTTTCAAACGCATCACGAACTCAGCTATTGGATCTGCACACACGAACGTGGAGCCCGTCACTTTGCGCTCTATTTGGTGTGCCAACTGTGCTACTGCCAGATGTGCGTCCCAGTGCGGGCATATTTGCCAAAGCGCGCGGCATCGCGGGCATGGACGATGGTGTCCCGATTTCAGGTGCCGCGGGCGATCAGCAGGCGGCCCTATTCGGACAGGGGTGCACCGTTGCGGGACAGGCCAAGTGTACCTTCGGCACGGGGTCCTTCTTGTTGATGAACGTCGGTGACAAACCGGTCGTGTCGAATCAACGATTGCTCTCTTCTGTGGGATGGACCACCGACAAGGCTGAACAGACCACTTACGTCCTCGAAGGGGGCGCATTCGTTTGTGGATCGCTTGTGCAGTGGCTTCGCGACGGACTCGGCATCATCACGAAGGCCGCCGAAATCGAAGGCCTCGCCGCGAGCGTCACCAGCAGCGATGGCGTGACCATTGTGCCCGCGCTCACGGGATTGGGAGCTCCGCACTGGCGGCCGGAGGCACGAGGCCTGATTTCCGGGATCACCCGCGGCACCACGCGCGCCCACATCGCCCGCGCTGCACTCGAAGCGATGGCTTTGCAAAACGTGGACATCGTGAATGCGATGGAAAAAGATGCAGGCCGATCGCTATCCACGCTCCGGGTGGACGGAGGCGCCGCCGCGAACAACCTGCTGATGCAAATTCAGGCGGATCTGCTCGGCATCGAGGTTGAGCGCCCGTCTCTGCTCGAAACGACCGCGCTGGGAGCCGCTCGCCTCGCGGCGATCGGAGCGGGCCTGCGACCTTATCCGGGCGCGGCCGAATCCTCCGCATCGGCCGTTCAGATGGACAGGTTCTCCCCAACCCTCTCCCCTGCCAACCGCGAAAGTACCGTCGCCCGCTGGCGGGACGCCCTCAATCGGGCCTGAGTTAATCGAGAACTGCTAAACGTATGTGCAATCCGACGCAAGAATGGTTAAAAATCCTCCCATGACCGCCTCCGCATCCTCGACTGGCCGGCAGCTGACCGCAGCCTGCGTTACCCACCCGGGTCAGGTTCGAGAAGACAATGAAGACGCCTTTGGTCTTTTCACCGAGCAGGGCTTATTCATCGTGTCAGATGGTATGGGCGGCCGAGCAAGTGGCGATGTGGCGGCAGGACTTTCCGTCGACGAGGTCGAACGGTTCTTCCGCTCGAAGCTTTTGACCCCGCTCGAAGCCTGGCCCTTCCCCATCGACAAACAAACCTCGATGGGGTCGAATTTATTGCGCGTGGGCATGAAGGTCGCGAACGCACACATCCGCAAGGTGGCGCAAGCCGACGCATCCCATCACCGCATGGGTGCTACGATTGTGGCGCTGGCCATTGGAGAAACCCACTACTCGGCAGCCAACGTGGGCGATGCACGTCTGTATCTGTATCGCAACGCCGAGCTCACCCGGATCTCACGTGATCATTCACTTGCCGAAGAGATCCGCGCGGCTCGACCCGACCTGTCGCCAGAGGAGTTGTCGCGCATGGCGAATCGCAATGTGGTCACGCGCGCCCTTGGGAGCAAGGATGAGGTCGAACCCACCGTTTATCAGGCCCCTCTCGCGCCGGGTGACATTTTCCTTTTGTGTTGCGACGGGTTGTGGGATGAGGTCGACGATCAGGTGATCGGCACCATCGTGGGCGCAGGCGTCGAACCGGAAGAGGCCTGCCAGGCCCTGGTCGATGCCGCAAATGCCTCCGGCGGTAAAGACAACATCACCGCGTTGATTGTGCAGGTCGATTGAGCGCATCGCTTTCGGATCTTGTTGCGCAACATCCAGTTTTGATTTGTGCGGGTCCGGGTGGCGTTGGCAAAACCACGACGGCCGCAGGTCTTGGCGTTGTCAGCGCCCGCGCAGGTGCCCGCACACTGGTCGCCACGATCGATCCAGCACCGCGACTTGTTGACGCCCTTGGCATGGAGACGCTGGACGCCACGCCACGTGCGTTGCGCGCAGACATCGCGCGATCGTTGAACATTGATCCACCAGAACTGTTGCAAGCGGCGCGTCTCGATCCCGCCCGCGTTTTCGCCGGCATCGTCGAGGAAGCCATCGACGACGAGAAGGTGCGGCAGCGAATCTTCTCAAACCCGATCTATTTGCAAATCACCAATACGCTCACGGGCACGCAAGAGCTCGCGGCGATGTTGGCGTTGTGGGAACTGAACGCGGACGAGAACTACGATCGCATCATTCTCGATACGCCACCGGCCAGCAACGCACTCGATTTTTTCCAGTCGCCGGTGCGCATCACCGCTGCGGTGCAAAGCCCGGTCTTGCGATGGGTGACGGCGAAAAAGGAGTCTTTCTTTTCGTTGAAACGGTTGAGCTCGGGAGGCTCGGCTTTGTTGAGTCGCCTCGCGGGCCTGGTGGGCAACCACTTCATGGAAGATCTCGCGGTTTTTTTGCGCGACTTCGAGCCGGTGTTGCCGGTCTTTGTCGAACGAGCAGCCGAAGTGGGAGATCTGTTTCGGCAAGATTACGTCGCAACGATCCTGGTCACGGTGGCAGAGCGGCCTTCGATCGACGAAACGGATAGGTTTGCACAGAAACTGGCCGACATGCAGATCTACCCGGCGGCTCTCGTCGTGAACCGTGTTTTGACCCGACCGAAATTGACGGATGTGGATGCATTGCAACGGCATCTGCGGGTATTGCCCGAGGCGATGCGGGTTCCGGATGAAACGATGAACGCCGGGATTGAACAACTTGCACGGGCAGCGAAGACGCTGGCAGAGGCAAGCGATCTGCAGGCCGACCTGTGCCGAATCTTGGCAGAAACGATTCCGGATTCTCCGGTGTTTCAATTGCCGATGCAAGCGATCGACGCGGATGGGTTATCCGTACTACGGCGCTCGGCCGATGCGATTGGTGCGGCGCTGGCGCTGGACTAGAACCGCACTCGGCGTTCTGAGCCACACCTTCAGCGCGTGCCGCACAATCTTTTTGGCTTCGGCGGCACTCATTCCGTTGCCCCTCACTGCAACTTGAAAACAAACGCCGTCAATCAAGGCCACCATTTGTTGCGTCATCGCCGTAACATCCAGATCGGGAGGAAACGACCCATCCGCGACGCCTGCGTTGATCAAACTACCGATTGTCGCTTTCCAAGCGCCATAGCGACGAACGTGCGTCTTTCCTAGCTTGCGTTCGTGAACCGACCGGGACCAAAACGCGATCCATAGTCGCCACTGACGCAGGGTTTCGGCGTCGACAGGGATCACAGCATTGATGAGTTTATGAAGCCGCTCAAGCGCCGTCCCTTTCTGAATGCTCTGTGTCAACCTTTCTGTAAAACGAATCGATGCGAGGTCCAGTGCTTCTGCCAAAAGTTGATCTACCGATTCAAAATGGTGGGTCAACGTTCCAAGAGAAATGTCAGCGGCTTTTGCGATCCGCCGCATCGTCGCTTCCAGCAATCCTTC
>JAWXBF010000010.1:0-21551 GCA_034439895.1 Deltaproteobacteria bacterium | reverse complement strand
GGCGCCGGTTGTGGGATCGTCACCCGAATGACCGACGATGCAATGCGCGCCGCACTTCTGGCGATCGTGGGCCCATCTGGCCTGCTCGATAAGGTCGATGACATTGCGCCGTATCTGACCGACTGGCGCGGAGCATTTGTTGGGCGTTCGCCCTTTGTCGTGCGACCGGGCCAGGTCGAGGAAGTCGCCGCGGTCGTCAATCTGTTGCACGGACTGGGGCGACCCATCGTTGCCCAGGGCGGCAACACCGGACTTTGCGGCGGCGCCACGCCCGACGATACGGGGCGAGAGATCATCGTCAGCCTGGGCCGAATGGCGCGCATCCGCTCGCTTGATCCCTTCGACAATCTGGTGACCGCCGAGGCGGGCTGCGTGCTCGGCGACGTGCAACGCGCGGCCGAAGAAGCGGGGCGTCTTTTTCCGCTCAGCCTCGGGGCGGAAGGGACGGCCCAACTGGGCGGTCTTGTTTCAACCAACGCGGGCGGCACGGCCGTGTTGCGATACGGAATGACGCGCGATCTGGTGCTGGGCATCGAGGCGGTGTTGCCAAGCGGCGAAATCTGGCACGGCTTGCGCGGTCTGCGCAAAGACAACACCGGATACGATCTCAAACATCTCTTCATCGGCGCCGAGGGCACCCTCGGTCTTGTCACGGCCGTCACACTAAAGTTATTTCCCCGACCCCGCGAGACCGTGACTGCCATGGTTTCGGTGCCCGACACCGACGCTGCCGTGAAGCTGTTGCGCCATTTGCAAAACGATGCCGGCGACAATGTCGTGACCTTTGAGTTCATCGGTCAGACCGCCTTTGAGATGTTGCTCAAGCACTGCCCGCAGTTGCAATCACCCTTCGGGCACATTCCCGCAGCCTGCGTGCTGGTTGAAGTAGCAAGCTACTGGCGAGACTTCGCTGCCCGTGATGCGGTTGAGAACTCGCTGATGCAAGCCGCCGAAGTGGGCCTTGCCGGCGACGCCGTGATGGCCGCCAATCCCACCCAGGCCGCGGCTTTGTGGCGCCTGCGCGAAAGCATTCCCGAAGCGGAAAAACGCGCCGGCGCATCGGTGAAACACGATGTGAGCGTCACCCCCGGGCGCATTTCGAGTTTCCTCGCGGAAGTGCAGCGCGAGGTCGCGGCCGCATATCCCGACACCGAACTGGTCGTGTTCGGACACCTCGGAGACGGCAGCCTGCACCTCAACGTGGCATTTCCAAAACTTGGCAACGCACCGGTTCCCGCCGACCTGCAAGCCAGAGTCTGGCGCCTGGTACACGATCGCGTGGCCGCATTCGACGGCAGCATCAGCGCCGAACATGGCATCGGCAAACTCAAGCGGGAGGAATTATGGCACTACCGAAGTGCCGTCGATCGCAGGTTGATGACCGGAATCAAAACGCTCCTCGATCCCGGGGACATCATGAATCCAGGCAAAGTGGTGTGACCCGTAGCGTATTGCGGATGGTGATCACACGAGAACGGTCTGACCCATCAGGTGGCGATCCACGTCGCGCGCTGCCTGTCGGCCTTCGGCAATCGCCCATACAACCAGCGACTGGCCGCGCCGCATGTCGCCGGCAGCAAACACACCCGCAACCGAGGTCGCCTTGTTTTCTTCGTTCGCCTTCACGTTGCCGCGGACATCAAGTTCAACGCCAAGCTCGGTCAACAAGCCCGACTTTTCGGGACCAAGGAAGCCCATCGCGAGCAACACGAGGTCGGCTTTGATGACCTTTTCCGTGCCCGGGATCTCTTCCATCTTGCTGCCACCGACACCCGGAACCATCCGAACACCAACGACGTGAACCTCGCGAACGTTTCCTTCGGCATCGCCAACGATCTTCTTGGTGGAAACCGCGTAGGCGCGCGGATCCGAACCCCACAGAGCAGCGGCCTCTTCCTGACCATAATCCACGCGGTGAATGCGTGGCCATTGCGGCCAGGGATTATCTTTCGCCCGTTCCGCTGGTGACTGCGCCAGGATCTCCAGCTGCACCAGGCTTTTGCATCCGTGGCGAATCGAGGTACCGACACAATCGGTTCCCGTATCACCACCACCAATCACCACCACGTGCTTGTCCCTGGCAGAGATGTAATTGCCGTCGGCGTGATTGCTGTCGAGATAGCTCTTGCAGTTCTTGGTGAGGAACTCCATCGCCGGGTAGATGCCCTTATACTCGCGGCCCGGCACATTCAGATCGCGCGCATGCGTGGCGCCGCCACACAAGACGATCGCATCAAACGAGGACTTCAACTTCTCGGTCGGATAGTTTTTGCCCACCTCGACGCCAGTCTGAAAGGTGATCCCTTCGGCGCGCATCTGCTCGATGCGACGGTCTACAAGCCGCTTCTCGAGCTTCATCGTGGGAATGCCGTACATCAGCAGCCCACCAATGCGATCGGCGCGCTCGAAAACCGTCACGGTGTGACCCGCCTGGTTGAGTTCGGCGGCACATGCGAGACCTGCAGGTCCCGAACCCACGATGGCGACCGTCTTGCCGCTGCGTTTTTCGGGGATGACGGGAACAATCCAGCCCTGCTCAAATGCGTGATCGACGATCGCACATTCGATGCTCTTGATGGTCACTGCCGGGGCATTGATCCCCAGAACACAGGATCCCTCGCAGGGGGCCGGACAGACCCGACCCGTAAACTCGGGAAAATTGTTGGTCTTGTGCAAACGATCAATCGCAGCACGCCATTGACCCCGGTAAACCAGATCGTTCCACTCTGGAATCAGATTGTGAAGCGGACAGCCCGCCGTCATCCCCGCAATGATCTGACCGGTATGACAAAACGGAACACCGCAATCCATGCAGCGAGCGCCTTGCTCCTCTAGCACCTTGTCATCAAGATGTTCGTGGAACTCATTCCAGTGCTTGACGCGCCCTCTCGGATCGGCAGATCCGGGAGCGTGTCGATCGATTTCCATAAAGCCAGTTGGTTTGCCCATCTTGAATTTGACCTGGTGGTGGCGTGTTGCGCTTACGACGTTGGCTACTTGCCTGCGGCCGCCGGCTTGGAGAGGTTTTGCTCGAACGCCGCAAGCTCTGCCTCTTCGGGAGACAGGCCGAGCTTGCGCATTTCGGCCTGCGCCGCGAGCATGTTGCGATAGTCGTGCGGAATGACTCGAACGAAGAGTTTCTTCCACTCTTGCCAACCCGCCAGAATGGTTTTGGCTCGCTCGCTCTGGGTGTACTTCACATGTCGAGCAAGCATGCCCTGGACGAGCTCGATCTCCTCGGCACCCGAGAGGGGTTCGACGGCGACCATTTCCATATTGCATCGGCTCGCGAAGTCGCGTGACTCGTCGAGGATGTAGGCGATGCCACCGGACATACCGGCCGCGAAATTGCGCCCGGTCTGACCGAGAATCACCACGCGACCGCCGGTCATGTACTCACAACCGTGGTCGCCCACTCCCTCAACCACGGCGTCCACACCGCTGTTGCGGACGCAAAAGCGTTCGCCGGCCATGCCGCGCAAGTAGGCCTCGCCCCCCGTTGCGCCGTAGAGCGCCACGTTGCCGACGATGACGTTATCTTCCGCTGCAAACGTCGCTTCGCGAGGCGGAAACACCACCAACTTGCCACCCGACAATCCCTTGCCCACGTAGTCGTTGGCGTCGCCTTCAAGCGTGAAGGTGACTCCCTTTGGAACAAAAGCCATGAAGCTTTGGCCCGCCGAGCCGCGGAAGTGGATCTTGATCGTGTCCTCCGGGAGTCCTTTGACACCATAGGCTCTCGTCACCTCGCTGCCGAGACGGGTTCCGACAGTGCGGTTGACGTTGCGTACGGGAAGGTTCGCCTCGACAGACTTGCGCTTGTCGAGGGCCGGTCGACAAAGACCGATGAGGGTGGTGTCGTCGTATTCGGTCCCAAGGCCGTGATCCTGCGCGATCTGACGGTAACGGCCCACGCTCCTTGGCATGTTGGGTTTGTGCAAGATGGCCGAGAAATCGAGTCCACGTGCCTTCCAGTGCGAAACGGCTTCGCGCATCTCCAACATCTCGGTTCGACCGACCATCTCGTTGATGGTACGAAAACCCAGCTCGGCCATCCATTCACGGGTTTGCCGTGCGACGAATCGCATGAAGTTAACCAGGTGTTGCGGATCGCCCGTGAATCGCTTGCGCAGTTCAGGATTCTGCGTTGCCACGCCCACCGGACAGGTATTGAGGTGACACACCCGCATCATCACGCATCCGAGCGTTACAAGTGGCGTGGTCGCAAAGCCATATTCCTCGGCCCCGAGTAGCGTCGCGACGATGACGTCACGACCAGTCTTCAGTTGACCGTCCGTTTCGACATAGATGCGGCTGCGCAGGTCATTCAAGACCAGCGTTTGGTGGGTCTCGGCAAGTCCCAGTTCCCACGGAACGCCTGCGTGCTTGATGGAGGTCAGCGGCGAAGCACCGGTGCCGCCGTCGTAACCGCTCACAAGCACCACGTCGGCCTTGGCCTTCGCAACACCTGCTGCAACGGTGCCGACACCAACCTCGGCCACGAGCTTCACGCTGATGCGCGCTCGGTTGTTGGCACACTTGAGATCGTGGATGAGCTGAGCCAGATCCTCGATCGAATAGATGTCGTGATGCGGTGGCGGCGAAATGAGGCCCACGCCCGGCGTCGAATGGCGCACCTTCGCGATCCACGGATAGACCTTGGACCCCGGAAGCTGCCCACCTTCACCGGGCTTCGCCCCCTGGGCCATCTTGATCTGCAATTCGTCCGCGTTGGTCAGGTACTCGCTCGTGACGCCGAAACGACCCGAGGCCACCTGCTTGATCGCGCTTCGACGGGAGTCGCCGTTGGCATCCGGGACAAACCGCGCCGGGTCCTCGCCACCTTCGCCTGTGTTGCTTTTGCCTCCGAGACGATTCATCGCAATCGCGATCGCTTCGTGTGCCTCTTTGCTGATCGAACCGTACGACATCGCGCCGGTCTTGAATCGCTTTACAATTGCCTCTTCGCTTTCAACCTCCTCGATGGGCACGGGGGGACGCGCCTTGCGGAAGGACATCAGTCCGCGCAACGTGCAGATATCGCGCGACTGTTCGTCAATCAGCTTCGAGAACTCCTTGAACTTCTCGTAGTTATTGGTGCGAACCGCATCTTGCAGCAAGTGAATCGTCTTGGGGTTCGTGAGGTGGAATTCACCATCTTTACGCCACTTGTACGAACCACCCGGATCGAGACCGATTCTCACAACCTTGCGATCGGTGACGAACGCACGGGCATGGCGACGGGCCACCTCCTCGGCGACGACATCAATGCCAATGCCGGAAATACGCGAGGTTGTCCCCGTAAAGTATCGGTTCACGAGATCCGGGTCGAGGCCGATTGCCTCGAAGACCTGAGCGCCGTGATAGCTCTGCACGGTTGAAATGCCCATCTTCGACAGGACCTTCGTAACACCTTTCGAAAGTCCCTTGATGAAGTTCTTTTCGGCCTTTTCAGGCGTCGCTTTGATCATGCCCTGGCGATGCATCTCGGCAATCGTCTCGAAGGCAAGATACGGATTGATAGCGGATGCGCCGAAGCCCAGCAGCAAACAAACGTGGTGCACTTCGCGCGGCTCGCCGCTTTCGACGACAATCGACGTGCGCGTTCGCGTGCCACACCGGAGCAAGTGATGGTGAACCGCGCTCACGGCCAGCAAGGCGGGAATGGGCACCATCGTCGCGCCGTGGTTTCGGTCCGACAGAATGATGATGTCATGACCCGCCTCGACGGCTTCCTCGGCCCGCGATTGCAACTCGGCCAGTGCCGATTCCAGTTTCGGTCCGTTGCCAGCAATCTCGTAGAGCATGGGCAAGGTGATGGACTTGAATCCACGAGACGCGGCGGTGCCGTCGAGCGCACGCAACGTTTCAAGCTGATCGTTGCGCAGAAAGGGCGTATCGAGCTCGATTTGATGGGCCGACTCGGGACGCGCCTCGAACAGGTTCAGTTCTTTCCCGATGGCCGTGCCGATGTCGAAAATCAGCTCTTCGCGAATCGCGTCCACCGGAGGATTCGTAACCTGTGCAAACAACTGCTTGAAGTAGTCGTAAAGCGGTCGTGCGCGGTTCGACAACACCGCAAGGGGTGTATCGTCGCCCATGGAACCAATCGCCTCCGCGCCCGACTCGGCCATCGGCACAATCAGGTTCAGGCTTTCGCTGTTGTATCCAAAGGTCTCCTGGCGTTGCTCAACCGTTGCCGAATCCGACAACACGGCCGGCTTACCGGGCGGCAACACGTCGAGCGAGGTCAGATTGTCCGCCAGCCATTTGCCGTACGGATTCTGCTTCGCGTAGTGACCTTTGATTTCCTCGTCTGGAACGATTCGGCCTTGCTCCAGATCTACAAGGAACATGCGGCCGGGTTGAATGCGGCCCTTGGTCTCAATGAGCTCGGGCGGAATCTCGGGCAGAACGCCCGCTTCCGAACCCATGATCACGCGACCGTCCTTGGTCACGTAATAGCGCAGGGGACGCAAACCGTTTCGGTCGAGCACCGTGCCGACCTTGCGACCGTCCGTAAACATGATCGCCGCGGGACCGTCCCATGGCTCCATCAGGCAGCTATGGAAGCGATAGAAATCCTTCCGTTCGGCGGACATCCCCTCGTGGCCCCGCCACGGTTCGGGAACCATCATCATGACCGCGTGTTCGATCGGACGCCCCCCCATCCACAACATCTCGAGAACGTTGTCGAACATCGAGCTGTCGCTTCCGGTCTCGTCGATGACAGGACGTAGTTTGCGAACATCGGCGCCAAACAGCCTGGATTCGAGCGCGCTTTCACGGGCGCGCATCCAGTTCACATTGCCCCGGAGGGTGTTGATTTCCCCGTTGTGGCACATCACCCGGTAGGGATGGGCTCGCGCCCAGCTTGGGAAGGTGTTGGTCGAAAAACGCGAGTGAACGAGCGCAATCGCGGATTCCATTTCGCTGTTGACGAGGTCTGGGTAATACGGTTCGACCTGCTCTGGCGTGAGCATGCCCTTGTAAACCAGGGTCTGCGACGACAGGCTGCAAACGTAAAATAAATCACGCTGCTGACCCATGCTGCTTTCGCGAACGAGCCGTTCCGCCGTCTTGCGAACAAGGTACAATCGGCGCTCGAACGTCTCGGCGTCTTTGACGCCATCTCCGCGTCCGATGAAAAGCTGGCGAACCACCGGCTGCGACGCCTTGGCCGTAAAGCCGATGTTGCTGTCGTCGACCGGAACGGTACGCCAGCCAAGAAAATGCAAACGTTCCGACGAAATGGCGCGCTCGAAGAGCCGTTCCGCCAGATCGCGTTCCTTGCGATCGGTAGGGAGGAACACCATGCCCACGCCGTACTCGCCAGCCGGTGGCAAGTGAATGTCGTCGTTGCCGAGGACCGAACGGAAGAACCGATCCGGGATCTGGAAAAGAATGCCAGCGCCGTCGCCCGTGTTGGCCTCGCAGCCGCACGCCCCGCGGTGCGCGAGGTTGCGCAAGATCTCCGCACCACTGCGCACAATCGCGTGAGACTTGCGTCCATGCAGGTCGGCGATGAAGCCAACGCCGCACGCATCATGCTCGTGGCTGGGGTCGTATAGACCTTGTTTTTCGGGAAAACCGTTGGGGGATCTGCCTGGCTGGTTCATCGATTGCGTCAAAAAAAGGCCGTCGCGAACGACGGCCTGGAATTGGGGTTTAACCCCACAGGGTAAGTGAAACTAGCACCTCGTTTTGCTCCGTGACAATCCAGCATTTCGCCTGCGCTGGGTTTTTTTAGAAACCGAAACCTGGCCGAAACAATTGCGCAACTTCGGAGCCATCTCAAATCAGATCTGGAAACATTGAATTAACAAATTTCCCTTTATTTCAGCTTGAATTAGGCGCAAGCCGTGTAATGTTTCCAACACGATGCGAGCAATTGTCGTCACCTCTCGACCCGGCAATGCCTTCGATGAGCCCACGTCGCCCGGCTACGCTTTGCGCGAACTTGGCTGTGAGGTGGTTCCCGTCGGCTTCGATTTGGACGAATTGCCAGACGACATCGAACAGGTTCGCCCCCAGGTGGTCTTGATCGACGCAGGTGCCCACCTCGAAATCGGACGCGCTGCGGTCAAGCACGTCCGCGCATCGCCTTCGCTTGCAGATGTACCGGTGTTGCTGTGCATCGAGGTTTCACGGCTACCCGGACTGGATCCGGAGATCGGCGTGGATGATTTCGTATTGTCGCCTATCGTCGGACCCGAACTCTACGCCCGCGTGCGTCAGCTGGATTGGCGTCTTTCATCGTTCCGGGCTCAAGGACGAATCAAGATGGGCGATCTCGTCATCGATACCGTGGCCGTCGAGACGCACTACCGTGGCAAACCGCTCAAACTGCCCCGGCAAGAGTTTCAGCTTTTGAAGTTCCTGGCCACGGGCGCAGGACGCGTCTTTACCCGCGAGCAACTGTTGTCCCGGGTCTGGGGTTACCGCTACACGGGCAACACCCGTACCGTGGATATCCACATTCGGCGCCTGCGCTCGAAGCTCGGAGCAGGCGCGGACCTCATCGAAACCGTCCGCCACGTCGGATATAAGATGAAGATACCGGGATAAGACTGGGCTGCGGTGTATCCTGTCGGCCCGATGCCGATGGGACTTCGAGTCGCCTTTCAAGGAGAAGCAGGTGCGTTCAGCGAGGAAGCTGCGCGCGGGGTGTTTGGCGCCTCGGTACAGACCGTGCCGTTGCGCACCTTCGAGGAGATGTTCGACGCGGTCAAAACCGGTGCCGCACACGCCGCGCTTGCGCCCATTGAGAACACCCTCGCTGGCTCGGTCATCAAAAACTACGATCTCCTCGTCGAGCACAATCTGACCATCGCTGCCGAGGTTGTGTTGCGAATTGTCCACAACCTGATGGCGGTTCCGGGGGCCACGATTGAAGGCATCCGACGGGTTCACTCACATCCGGTGGCACTCGCGCAATGTGAGCTGTTTTTCAAGGCGCATCCCCACCTTCAGGTGGTTTCCGACTATGACACCGCGGGCAGCGTCAAGGACGTGATGGCCCGAGGTCGCATTGACGAAGCCGCGATTGCGAGCAGCATGGCCGCACAGGTTTACGGCGCTCAGATCCTCGCCTCGGGAATTGAAAGCAACCAACAAAACTTCACGCGCTTTTTTGTCTTGCGCGATCCCAGTCGCCAAAACGAGATTCCAATCCCCGCATCCGCAACCGGATGCAAAAGCTCGATTGTGTTTGGTCTTGCCAATCGACCGGGTGGTCTTTACGAGGCGCTTGCCGCCTTTGCGACCGAGAAGGTCGACCTGACCAAGATCGAATCGCGTCCCATCGTGGGGCGACCCTGGGAATATTCGTTTTACCTCGACTTCATGGGCAGCACCGAACCGACAGCCGATGGCAGCATGACACCGGTCGTGCGCGCACTTGAACGGCTGCGGAGTTCGACCGATTTCGTCCGCATTCTCGGCTCATACCCGACGCTCAGGGTATAACCCTGCTTTCGCCATGACCGATCCGAAAACCATCCCGAACGAGCTTGGTGCCGCGCAAGAGAACCCGCTTGCGCCGTTGCGCGCGGAACTCGATCGGATGGATGCTCAGCTCGTCGGCCTCGTGGCGAAACGCCTTGAAACCGTGCAAAAAATTGTCGCCGCGAAATCATCCCGCACCGGTGCCATCCGAGACGCCGCACGCGAACGAGAGGTGTTGAGCCGGGCAGAAGCCGAGGCCCGCGCACAGGGGATCTCCGGGCCGCTCATTCGCAGGATCTTCACCGAGATCATCTCGCATTCGGTGTCGATGCAAGCCACCACGCTGTCGGGAACGGGAAGTGGTGAGACCGCCGAACGGGTTGCCCTACAGGGGGATGCCTGGAGTTACGACCATCTCGCCGCCGAGCAATACCTCGGGGGCCGTGGCAAGCGGGGCGACTACGTTGCCTGCGAATCCATGCAGGCCGCCATCGCGCGCGTCGAGTCGGGAGATGCCGACTTCGCGTTTTTGCCCATCGAAAACACCTTCGCGGGTAGCATCAACCAAGTTTACGATCTGTTGCGCGAACGCGACGTCCACATCGTCGGCGAAGAGACCTTCAAGATCGATCATTGTCTCGCCGCGCCCGGTGACGGCCCCCTTTCGGCGCTTGAGCGAATTCTCTCGCACCCGCAGGTGTTGGAACAGTGCTCGGACTTCATCGACCACTTGCCGCGCGCGCGCGCAACCGCAACACGGGACACGGCGCAGGCCCTTCGCACGGTCGCCGAGTCCCAAGACCCGAGCCAGGCCGTGATCGCAGCCCCTGGCGCTGCAGAAGCATTTGGCCTCACGATCTTGCGCCACGGCATCGGCAATATCGACGTCATTCAGTGTCGATTCGTGGCACTTGCGCGCGCCGCATTGCCCATCGACAATCGTGTGCCCTGCAAAACCAGCCTGATCCTCGTGACACGACACGAACAGGGGGCCCTTTTGCAGTGCCTGCAAATTCTGTCGGACCATGGCGTCAGCCTCACCAAGCTCGAAAGCCGGCCGCAACGCAATCGACCCTGGGAGTACCTCTTTTTCATCGATTTCGAGGGACACGTCGAGGCGGACAACGTGCGGACTGCGCTTGAGGCGCTGCGAAGTCAGTCGGTCTTTTTAAAAATTCTGGGTTGCTACCCTGCCAAGGCTACCCCGGGCGAACCTCAGAAAAGCCAGCTTGTGCCGGGCATTTCTCCCATCGTTGATCCACACCCGGTAACCCCTTCGGTGCAGTCGACATCCGGCGTTGTCGCCGTCGCGGGTCGGCTTTCGGAGCGAGGATCGCGGATCCCGGACACGGTGATCCGTGTGGGCAACCTGCTGATCGGCGGCGATGGCTTCACCTTGATGGCAGGCCTGCCCTCGCCGCTCGGTGCAGAAAATATTGATCAGGCTGCGCGCATCGTCCGCGCCCACGGAGGTCATGTCCTGCTCGGCGGCTTGCCCTCGGCCAACGGTAGCACAGGAATCGGTGACGACCGAAACGTGCGAGCCCAACTGGTTGCCGCTGGGAAAACCCACGGCATCGCGGTTGCCGGCGAGGTGACGGCGCCCGACCAGGTCCGCCCGGCCTCAAACGATCTGGATCTCTTGTTGGTCGGCGCGCGCAACATGCAAAACTTCGCGTTGCTGCGAGAACTGGCGCGGATTGATCGACCCGTCATTCTGGAACGAGCCCCGTCCGCGACACTCGACGAGTGGCTCGCCAGCGCCGATTTCATCTTGTCTCACGGCAACGGTCAGGTGCTCCTGTGTGAACGCGGCATCCGCACGTTCGAGAGCGGAAGTCGCAACACGCTGGATCTTTCGGCGGTGGTGTCGCTGCGCGCACGGACGCACCTGCCGATCCTCGTCGATCCAAGCCGAGGCACAGGTCAGCGCAATCACGTGGCGCCGATGGCACTCGCAGCGCTTGCAAGCCTCGCGCACGGGCTCATCCTGGCGGTCACGACCTTGCCACTCAAGCTGGATGAACCGGACGAGTTCGCCTCCCTCGATGAAAGCGGACTCGCAAAACTGGTCACCAACCTTGGTCGTCTGCGACCGGTCTCGTGACGGACAGAACGCTGCCCGCTGCCATTCGGATTTCAACCGCCGACGACCCACGTCTGGCCGACTACCGAGAACTGAAAGAGCAACGATTGCAGGCGGATTCTGGCAAGTTCGTCGCCGAAAGCATCGGTGTTCTGCGGGTTCTGTGCAAGAGCGCGCTTGCCATAGATTCCGTTCTCACAAACGAAACGAAATACGAATCGGCGGCGGCGGCAATCGCCGATTCGGGTAGAACAGGCGTCGCGCTCTACATGGCTTCGCAAGCGGTGATGGATGGCATAGCCGGTTTCAACGTCCACCGGGGATGCCTTGCCATCGGGCGCCGTCCCACCGTGACCACGATCCCCGACGGCGCGCAACTGGTCGTCGCGCTCGAAGATCTCGTGAATGTGGACAACGTCGGCGCCATTGTACGCAACGCGTGTGCCTTTGGAGCCGACGCGTTGTTGTTGTCGCCCCGGTGTGCTGATCCGTATTACCGAAAGGCCATTCGAGTCGCGATGGGCAACACTTTTTTGCTGCCCATCGTCCGGGCACATGACTGGCCCCATGCGTTACTCGCCTGCCGAGAACAAATGGGAGCTCGGCTGCTGGGCGCGGTCGTGGACGCCGGAGCCTCGCTTCTTTCCGAATACCGCCGCTCGGGCCCGGTAATTTTGCTGGTTGGCGGCGAGGGTCCGGGCCTGTTGCAATCCACCCTGGCCCTCTGCGATCACCGTCTGACCATCCCCATGGCCGGCGCGGATTCGCTAAACGTGGCCAATGCAACCGCAGTTTTCCTTTATCAACTCTGCTAAATTGGGTGCATGCCAACCTGGGCAAAGATACTGACCACCATCGCGGTGGTGTGTTCCGTGCTTTGGCTCGTTTATCAGATCAAACTGGTACGACTTCGGCGTCGCAACCTCATCCACTGGGAAAAGGGCGAGCCGCTTGAAGGCGGCGTTGATCGCTGGGACTAGACGCCCGACCTATCGATCACGTTGCGCAAGAACGCCAGGTAGTACTCCGCGTCCCGACGTTCTTCCAGATCGCCGCGCTCCACCGCGTCTTCACAAAGCTTGCGCAGCTCGCCGATGCGACGAGAGGGCGTTAGCGCAAACGCCTGCATGATGGCCGTGCCAAGACCGGGAGGTAGAGGCGGCACGCGCGCATCCAGTTCCCGCAAGACTTCAATTCGCGCGACCAACGCCTCGACGTTGTTTGCCGCTTGTTGTTTGCGACCGGGTCTCCGGGACGTGACATCCGCAAGCGAAAGTTCGACCAGTCGCTGAAGGTGCGGACCCATTTCCCGATCAAAACGTCGCACAGCGCCATCGGTCCACGAGGGCTCGTAGGCATTGGCGCGCAGGTGATTGTGGATCAAAAACCGAATGTTTTGACGATCGTCCTCGACGAACTCGAAGCGGCGCGCAATCCGATCAAACATGCGCGCACCGACCTCGGCATGTCGGTGAAACGTCACCTTGTTTCCGGGCAGAATTCGGCGCGTTTTGACCTTGCCAACATCGTGCAAAAGAGCCGACCAGCGCACGATGGGATCCGACGTGCTTTGTTCGACGACCTGCTTCGTGTGTTCCCAAACATCCTTGTGGCGTCGCCCGGCTTCCTGGGAGAAATTGACGGTGGCATCAAGCTCGGGCAACACGATCGCAAGCACGCCCGCATCGTGTAGCCACTGCAGCCCTGCGCCAAGGTGTGGTGCCGTGATGATGGTTCCGAGTGCCGCCCGTACCTTCGCCGGTGAAAGCGATGTCACGCGATCGGCGACGCCTCGAGCGGCCAGGGCAATCGTGTCGGGAAGCGCAACGCCTTCAACCGCAACACGACACGCGACACGAAAGATGTCCTCGGGATCGGTCCCCATGGAATCCACGTTCGACGATACCTAGTGTCCGATCTTCATGCGGTCCTGCTCCATCTTGCGGCGCAGGTGCTCGACGATCGGTTGTGCTTGCTTCAGGCGGTCTGCGAGCGCCCCCTCGGCGATTGGATAATCCGTCGCAAACTCAACCGCAGCGTCGTAGAGCGCAATGCCCAACTCGTCGTCAGCGATGTACATGGCGACGGTCTTCTTGCCGAAAACACCCTTTTTCATGGTGGCGAATCGCCCTTCGAGCCAGTCCATCACGTCGTCCCCGAGCGAGCTGCGGAACAAGGCCAGATCGCTATCGAGAGCCGAAAAGGACTCGATCCGCCGCGTCTGAAAATCGGCGGCACCATCACCCCCCAGATCGATCACCCTTTTTAGCGCCATGCGCAGCAGAACAACATCCTCGGAATGTCGAAGGGAGGGCTCAAAATGCCGATCCTTTGGATTGATGACGTGAATCACCGCACCGGCCGCGACCTCACGCGCCCCTTCCGCCAAATCAGGCTCGGAAACTGCCCCCACCACCGTCTTCAGATCAAACGGTAGTGCCTCTAGTGCAGCGGCAAATCGCCGCAAGAATTCCTGCTCCTTTTCCATGACGCCGACCGCTGGTTCTACCACGCAGGGGCTGACAAACAAGCATCTCGCTGAAATCTCGTAATTTTATGGACCTGGCACGAACACGACGTGATCGATGTGCACCGTTGTTTTCGCCATCCCATTGGCGAGCAAGAAAAGCACACCGAGTTCAATCGGCCGCTCATCTTTGAATGCTTCGGGAACGGTGACGACGAACGTGTTCCATTGGCCCGCAAGGAGCTGACCCGCAACGCGACGATCGGCCGTCCAGGACCCGATCCTTGCGGTTTGTACAAACGACTCAATCGAGACGAAGGGGTGGGTTTCCGGAAGGAACACATGGAAGGTGATGACCGCGCCCGGAACCAGCGGGCCGATGTTGTCGCGCGCGACGCCCACGATGCGCTCCCGCGAGGGACCTCCGTTTTCGACGTCATAGGCGAGCGAGGCTTTGCCCGAGAACGCCTTGCTTTCGGTGCGCACCGGTTCATGAACGGCGCACGCCGGGCAGCGTGCAAACGTCAGATCGCGCCATTCCTGGGTGTCGGCCTCGAAGTGGAACCGAATCCCATCGGTACCGGATGTGCCGCCCGTCGCAGGCGATCCAGCTTTTCCGCCCGTACCGGTCGCGGTTCCACCGGTGCCGCTCACGGTTCCTCCGGTACCGGTTCCGCCGGTACCACCCATTGCCGAAGGGCTGCCACCTTTCCCTCCAACCGAGGTTCCAACGGTGCCTCCGGTACGATTCGAACCTCCCATATTCGGCGTTCCTCCCGATCCGCCTTTCGCGCGGCCGTCCGCGCCACCCGCGCCCCCGCTGGCCATCTCGGTGCCGTCCGTTCCACCTTCTGACCCGCTCAAACCCGCGACGGGGTCCGTTCCGGAACTGGTCGTGCCACCCGTTCCGCCCGTACCCGTTTTCTCGACGACCAGGTTGGAATCGTTGAGCGAACAGGCGATCGCCGAAACTGCAAACAAAAACAGGAACACCCGGGATGCCATGAACTGTAAGCCTAGCAACTGGATGCTCGACCGAGCAACCTCCCGACGGTTTGCGGTCCGCAGATCCACTCGATAATCGGTTATTGTGTCGGCCACCATGGGTCAAACGATTGGACAGGCCAGAAGCACTGCGTTGGCGAGCTTGCAAGCGAGCGACTATCCCAAGTCGTTGCGAGCCTACTCAGCCTTGCTCGACGCCTTTCCCGGCGATCTGCATCTGCGCTTTGCGATTGCCGACGTTGTCACGCGACTCGGCATGACCGACGAAGGCAAGCAATTGCTGCGCAAGCTTGGCGCATTTGCCGTTCCCGCTGGATACCCCTTGCTGGCGATTGCGGCTGCCCACGCGCAAGAAGCCCCCCTGCGAACGCCGTTGCTCACGGCCATTGCGGAAGCCTACGGCGCAGGTTCACCGCGACTCGGTTCTGCAACGGCACGGCCTGGCACATCGGATCTGGACAGCACAATGGCCGACTTCGCCTCTGATCCCGCCCCCCTCGATGCGGTCGTGGATCGCTGCCTGGCACAGGCCGCGGAGATACAGACGCATGGGCCAACGCCGCCGACGCTTGCGCCCATTCCACTTTTGTCGGGACTCGGTCGTCACGAGCTGCTCGCGGTCTTGCAAGGACTGCGTGTGTTGCGTTTCAAGGATCGCGAGTTGGTCATGCGACAGGGGGATCCGGGGCGGTCGCTTTACCTCGTCGCTGCGGGTGAACTTGTCGTCTTCACAACGGATGCCGCGGGCAAACACCAGGAGCTGGCTCGATTGCGCGAGGGTAACCTCTTCGGCGAGATGGCCTTGCTGACGGATCAGCCGCGCACCGCCTCGGTTGCCGTGATGGGCGAAGCGACGATCATTGAGCTCGAAAAGTCGGCGATTGCGAAAGCAGCAGCCCATTTGCCCTCCATCGCTGAAAACCTGGATCGCTATGCCCGCGAGCGCCTCGTGAAAAACCTGATGGCGACGTCGCCCTTGTTCCAGCCCTTTGCGAAAGAACAACAGGTTGAGTTGCTCAAACGGATCGAGGGGATCGAATACGCTGAAGACACCGTGATTCTCGCGGAAGACGGACCGGGCACCGGGCTTTTCATCGTGCTGACCGGCGAGGTGGAAGTTTCGTCTGCACAAAGCGGAACGAATGTGGTTTTGGCCCACCTGCATTCGGGCGACATGTTCGGCGAAATGTCCTTGCTTTCAAGCCAGCCAACGTCAGCCACGATCACCAGCACTCGGCCCAGCACGCTGCTCTTTTTGCACCGGGATATCTTCGCAAGTTTGGTCTCGGCCGTGCCGGCCCTGCGCAACACATTCGAGGCGATGGCACGCACTCGATTTGCCGATCGGGATGCGAAATTGGCCACCCCACCGCCTCTGGCTGCGAATGAACAGGAGCTCGAGATCGAGATTCTGCTTTGAGTATGTCCCGGGCCACACGCCCTGCCGTGCGTAGGCGCGTCGGCCCGCGACGCAGCACAGGAATCGGAGTCGCCGCCCTTGCCGGGGTCGAACTTGGTGATTACGCTTTGCGTACCATGCGCAGCACCCGTCGATTTTTCTCCATCTTGGGCCTGACCGCTGCAATCCTGGCTTGCGGCCTCACCCTCTTGCCGAGCGCTGCCGAGGCAAGACGTTCGGGTGCGAGCTTCGGCGGGCGGAGTTTTGGTTCTCCGTCTCGATCGGCTCCGAGCTACGGTTCCTCCCCACGACTGGGTGGCGGCGGCGGCATCTTTTTCTTCCCAAGCTTCATGCCGTTCGGATTCGGCGGTGGCGGCGGGAGCATCCTTATGCTCGGCGTCCTGGCCGTTGGAGCCTTCTTTATGATGCGATCGATTCAGCGCGCCAACCGGAGTCACCGTGGCTACGACGATGGCGGTCGCGATGCGCCCGTATCGGGAAAGGCACACGTGCAAACCCTGCAACTGGGCATCGGTCGATCAGGACGCGACGTTCGCCGACGGCTGACGGCCTTTGCGGAACAAGGCGATACCGGCACCGAAACTGGTCTCGCCAAGCTGCTTTCACAGGCCGCCCTCGAACTGCTTCGAGAAAAAGCGTCGATTCGCCACGCCCTTTTCGCGACCTCGGGACCCCTGTCTTTTGCGAACGCAGAAACCAAGATGGGAGGACTGGCGCTGAAGGAACGTTCCAAATTCCAGATCGAGCGCCTGCGGGCTTCCGACGGCAAAGTCAATCGCTCGGAAGAGAAGCTTGGCCCGACGGACGATATTCTTGAATACGTCGTCATCACGGTTGTGGTTGCCACGCGCGAACCCCTTGTCGATTTCAAGGAGATCACGCAACACGAAGAGGTGGACTCGGTGCTCGCGGCCATGGGGGGAATTGCCCCATCGAACCTGCTCGGGATGGAGGTCATCTGGACCCCTGCCGACGATGATGATGCACTTACGCAAGACGATCTCTTGACCGAGTACCCAGATTTGCGGAACGTGTAGGCCGAGGAGACAACCCGGTGCCACCACTGACCCCGAACGATGTTCCAACACCCCTTTGGCGGCTTATTCTGGATGTTTCACTCTTTGGCGTGCTCGGAATCGTCCTTCTAATCGTGGGGTACTACATATGGGAAGCCATTACCCCGTACAACAACCGCCGAGAGCTGCACGAAAACAAAAATCTGGCGGTGGCGGTCGTGGTTGCGGCACTCATCATCGGCATGGCCATGGTGATTTCAGCAGCGATCCTGCGGGTCGGGTAAATTCCCATTATTTCCAGAGGCTTGCGTGCTTGACCTTCAACTCGAAACGCGATTAAAGTTCGTGGACACGCGGTTTTAATGCACAAGCTCATCATCGAGGACGACGAGGGCAAGTCTGTCGTTGTTCCATTGGTTCGGGACGAGATTACGATCGGTCGCCAGGAAGGCAACACGGTCCGCCTCACCGACCATAATATTTCACGCAAACACGCTCGTCTGTTGAAGCAGAACGAGACGCTGTTCGTTGAGGATCTGGGCAGCTACAACGGCGTTCGCGTCAACGGCTCTCGCATTCAGTTGAAGCAGTCCTTGCGCGATGGCGACGAGATCATCATCGGCGATTACAAGTTGATCTTCCGATCGGATCAACCGTCTGCGCCCCCACCGAGTTCAGCACAACCCGCCGATCGCACGGTAGGATATGGCGCGCAAAAACCGTTCGCACCCACGGCTGAACGCGACCCGGCGCTCGTGCAGCAAGCACTTGAAAACCAACGGGTCGCAGCCAACGCTCCGATTGCAGCCCCTCCCCCTGAAGATGAGATGGATGGGAACCCAACCATCCCCGTACGAACGCTGGCTGAAGATCGCAGGCAAAGCGGCGTGGCGGATGTGCCACCCGCCCGATTGGTCATTGTTGGCGGACCCCTTGCAGCAGGTGAAGCCTTCAAGGTCGACAAGGCGTCACTTGTAATCGGACGAACGCCTGAAAACGACATCGTCCTCAATCACAAATCGATTTCGCGTCACCACGCCAAGCTGATTAGCGACGGCAATGATTTCATCGTCGTGGATCTGGAAAGCGCCAACGGTGTCCGCGTCAACGGCCAAAAACAAGATCGGGTTCAGCTCGACAGCGGTGATACGGTTGAGCTCGGCCACATTCGAATGCGTTTTGTGGTCGGCGACGACGACGTTAACGTGGCTGCCCGAAGCGGCAGCAAGAAGCACCTCTACATCGGTGCCGGTGCCGTCGCCTTCATCGGCATTCTCTTTTTTGTCGTCCTGTCTGGTCCTTCGGAAACCGCATCCGTTCGGACGGCTGCCGAGCCGCCAGCGCCCACGGTGACGCCATCCGAGCCGGAGCCTGCCCCGAAACCGGTAGAAACCGCCAAGCCCGCAGCATCTCAGCCGGGTTCAACCGCAGAGCTACTGACAACCGCCAAGACGGCCGCCGACGCGCAAAACTGGGATGAGGCCCTTCGAGTTTTGCGCGAGGCTGCGGCCCTCGATCCGGCTTCGGCTCAGGTGGCAGAGCTCGCAGCCCGTGTCCAGGCCAACAAAGCGGCCAGCGAGGAATTGGCGAACTTGAAAACGCTGGCCGAAAGTGGCGATCTGAAAGGTGCGCAAAAGTCCGCAGGTGCAATCCCTTCAACCAGCGCGTCGGCCGCCGAGGTGCCCGCATTGCTTGAGCAGGCCAAGACTGTTTTCGTCGCCAGGCAAATCGAGTTGGCGTCGGCCGCAGCCGAAGCAGGAAACTGCACGGACGTCGTCAAGGAAGCCGAGGCCGCACTGGCCGTATCGTCAAATCTAAAACGCGCTCGCGAATTGATCGACGACTGCAAAAAAGCCTCGCGTCCCACGGCCGTTGCGTCAGCGCCCAGGGCTGCACGGGCCGCTGCGCCCACACGATCCAGGCCGATCAAATCCGCATCGGCCCGAATCGATGAGCCCTCGAATTCGCTGGCTGCCGCCGAGCCGCCCTCGGGCGATCCCGATCAATTCATCAAGGATGCGCAGGACGAATGGCTGCGTGGACAATATGCCGCCGCAATCGAATCGTCTCGCAAGGCGCTCAAACTGCGACCCGGCATGATGCGCGCCTATCAGATCATCGCCGTTTGCTCGTGCTCGCTCAAGGATCAATCCGGAGCGGGACGTGCTTATGCTCAGCTCGATGTGAAGAACAAGGGACTCGTAAAGTCGCTTTGTTCCAAGAACGAAATCGTTCTCGACTGAGCTGGCGTCAATCGACGGCTACTTTCGACGGCTACTTTCGACGGTTACTTTTTGGTCGATAACTCGGCGTAGCTGTGCCCGGAGGCTGCCTGAGTCGCAACTGGCAATTGGCTATCGGCCCACCCAGCAACAACGACGCGACCGTAGGGATCCCGTTCTCCGGCGTAGCCACCACGCACGTCAAGGACAGCCGAAAAACCCGCCGCTTCGAGCAATGCAGCCGCCTGCATCGAGCGGCCGCCCATCTTGCAGCCAATCAGCAACGCGTCCGAAGCTGAAAAATTTGCCGTCATCACCTGCTGGAATTCGGGATTCGGTACCATGCGTCCGCCCTGGGCGTGCATTAGCGGGACGTTAAACGCACCCTCGGGGTGACCCGCCTCGAACTCGGGGATCGAGCGGACATCCACGTATCGGTACCCCTGTGAAAGCAGCTCCGAAGCCTCTTTCGGTGTTACGCGTTTGGGCATGCGGTCGGCTTAGCACAGATCGGTAAACTGTCCCATCGAGCCAGGCTTTGATATCATGACCCCTGCGATGGGCAACGCCAACCTTCCCTTGATACGAGTCGTGGCTGCGGTGATCGCGCGGGAAGGTAAATACCTGATTACCCAACGCCGTGGCACGGCCGTATTACCGGGACTCTGGGAGTTTCCGGGTGGCAAAGTAGAGCCAGGCGAATCGGACGCGGTCGCACTCGCACGCGAAATCCAGGAACGAATCAGCGTGGACGTGATCGTCGGCGAACGCATGGCCCTGCGGCAGCACACCTACGTCGGATACCGGGTCGAACTGAACTTGTACCGAACGTCCATCGTGGTCGGTCAGGAACCAAGCAAACGCCGGGTGGCCGACATCCGATGGGTCCGTTCCGAAGATTTTGAGAACTATCCCTTTCCTGCGGCAGACCAGGCCACAACCGACTTGTTGCTCGGCATCAATCGAGCCTGAACCCCATGCCTTCATCAAACAGACCTCCGGCGCGCGAGACATCGGAAAACCCAAACACCAAGGGCGACACTGGCGCCCGTCGCATTTCTCAGATTGACACCGGTCCCCCCTCGCTGAGTTCAATTGAACCCGGTGCGGCACGCTGGATTGCTTCGTTGATTCGGGTCGCGTCGACCCACGCTTCGATGTCACACATCCTGGATGTGATGGATCGCCTTGAGCAACGGCCCTACAAGACCAACGTCGTTTTGTTGGGGCCACCCGGCACAGGAAAAGACGGGCTCGCACGGGCGCTCCACAGCTTGATGGCACCGGGAACCCCACTCATTCGCCTGGATGTTTCAGGATTGAGCGAAGCCGAGGCGGCCGAGGCCCTGTGTGGTGCGGGTCGAACGCCCGGCGCAGCGGAGCAGGCAGACGGCGGCTATTTGCTCATCGAGGAACTCGCGTCCTTGCCCATTCGCGCGCAGGGCGACCTGTTGCGGCTGCTCAAGGCAGGGAAAATTCAGCGCGTCGATGCCACTGCCCCAACCAAGAACCGCGTGCAGGTCAACGCCATCGCGATTTCCGATCGAAACCTCGCCAACGAAGTCGCAGCCGGGCGTTTGCGCCACGATCTGTACTACAGGTTGGCGCGGCTGGTGATGGTATTGCCTCCCTTGCGTGAACGCCTCGATGACGTGGCAGCCGCCGCGATCTGGATGGGCAATCGGATCCTCCGTGGTGCCGCGTTACCCCTTGTTCTGCGCGGAACCGAAGACTATGCCTCGAGTACCGAGGACGAGCGCCGTCGGTCGATCGAACTTTCAGCCGAGGCGCTATCCGCGCTGCGCAAGCACGATTGGCCCGGCAACTTTCGCGAACTGGAAGCGGTCATGGAACGGGCGTTGCTGCTTTATCGCTCGGGTGGACGGCT
>JAWXBF010000009.1:0-25080 GCA_034439895.1 Deltaproteobacteria bacterium | reverse complement strand
TATGAAATGCGCTTCGCGCCAATGTGGCGCGATGAGCCATCCTACTCAGATGAGACCTGTCCACGCCGCATCGAAAGACACCGACGAACGATACCCCTTGCCGAGCAGGTCGTGAACTTCGGCCTGTGCCTTGGGCGTCAACCGATTTTCTGCGAGCAACGCCACGGCTTGATGACCTTCACCGCCCCAGCCGAACGCCACGCGAGCCAAAACTAGAATTGTTGCAATGGAGGCTGGAAACCGCATGCGATCACTTTACAGTGCCTAATGCTCTCGGTCGAAAGGAGATTGCCGTCGGCTGTCGCAATGGTGGACTTTCGTTGACGGCGGCCTCCGGGTCGGTCACGATTCGGGCACTTCGTTTTCAGAAAGGAACGACCATGGTCCGTCATTCAATCCGGTGGGTATTTCTGCTGGGAGCCGTCGGTGTGGTATCGCTCGCAGGTTGGTCCGCCCGCGCTGAACCTGACGATTGCTGCCGCGCGACCTGCAAGGGCGCTGATCTGTGTCGGGCGTGCAAGTCCTGCAAATCATGCGCGCACTGTAAAGCGGGTGGAAAATGCGGCGTGTGCAAGCCGACGACGAAACCGGCGCTGTAAGATCAAAGACTGAGGACTCGATGCTTCTGCTCCAGACCGTTCGGTTGGTGCTGGGCCGGAAAAAGCTTCCTGCAATGTTCTGTTACCGACGGTTCGACCGCCGGAAGTTACATATATTGAAACGCCGCACGAATTGAAGAGTGCCGTCTGGCAACGCCGAGCCAATGCCACAGCATGGCAACGTCGTGATCCGAGCGTCCCAATTTCTTCACCGCGTCGCCGATAGACATCCTCCTCATCAGCATAATCTTTGTCAGGCGTTCAGATCCGCAACGGACGCAGCGCGGAGATCCGTCGCCGTATTCGTTCGTGTCGGACTTGCCTTGCCGACGAAAGTTCGGCGCGAAAGGCGTCACTATTGCAGGCTTAACTCTAAAACTTCAGGGCTGGGGTAGCCGATCGTCGAGCAACTTCGAGGTCTATAGTAACATCCTTCGATCCATTGGAAGATCGAGCTGGTTGCCTCCTCGCTCGTTGCGAACAGTCGGTGTTTGACATGTTTACGTTTGAGCGTGTTAAGAAGTGCTCGATAACCGCACCGTGCCGGCTGTCGTCTTCTCTGTGGATGCTCAGTTTCATTTCATGTCATACGATCATTTAGTGGGCGCCGTCCGAAGTGTACGGGTTACTGCGCGGTTGTGATGAGTCGACAAGGACTAAACAAAAAAAAGGTCGCCGTGTGGCGACCTTTTTCTTCTCCGCTCGCGGAGTTCCGTTACATCGGTTTTTCCTCGGTGTGCATATGAGCTCCTTGGTTAAATGTTAATGGTAAAGAAATTCTGCATCTTTGCCCGTGAAGATGCAAATGTAATCCTCTAAAGTATTATTTGTCAATCCCGGCCTTCTGTCAAGTTAGGTCATTTGTGTCATGTGTAGTCTTTAGCCGCTAATGCAGCGGTTTGGCACCCGCCGAAAATTACGAGGTTCAAATTTGGCGGCTTCATAATCGATGCCCGTGTACAGGACAAGTATTACTTCCGATGCCGCTACGGAACATCGGCCAGATGTGAAAAACACTTTACTGCTTCTCCGGTTGCGGATGCGACAGTTCGGATTCAGGACTCTCAAGTTCGGGAATTCTGGATCTTATATAATCTAGGTCGCGGTCGATCTTCGCTCTCGCGAGGTCTTCGGGACATAATTGTAATGCTCTCTTAATGCATCGAACACCTTCGGCGATCGCATGCTGATGCTGTGATGTTTCTGTTTTGTCAGCACTGAGTTGACTATTCTCGGCGAAGAGTGAGTGATAGCAGGCGATGTTGTAGTAAAGCGCACCAGTGTCAGCGTCGGCGAGGTCAGCCTTTTCGCGGGCCGTAATGGCGCGTTGCAGGAGTTCGACTGCCGTCTCGATGTTTTTGTTTTTTCGATATAAGCGTGCGAGGACGATGTTGGCGCGACGATCTAGTTGCGCTGTTTCAATTATGTTCTCGAGACGAGCAATTGCGTCATTGCGATATTGTTGCATTTCAGCGAGATGTCGTCCAGCCACGGGATCATCGGTCATCCTCAATAATTCCGGGCGATCTTCGGGGAGGTATGGGTCTAATCTGGGTTCAAGGCTCAATGCGGACAGGCCGAGGGATATTGCCGGGCCCAGAAGGTCAGTTCGTTCTGCGGATGCCTCGAGATGCTCTACTTTGTGAGCGAGCAATCTGGTGTCATCCGATTCGCGCAACACTCGCTTGAAATAGACTCGGGTCCAAATATATGTGAGTAAGAAGCCTGTCGTTGCATAGAAAACAACGACAACGGTGACAATCGGTGAACTTGTGCTGGGGAGGCTAACCGCAGGGCCGAGATATGTAGCAAGATTCGCCAGCTCAGACTTAATCGTTCCCAAGTGCGCGAGGCCGAGCCCCACCAAAATTTTGGTGAGCCAATCGGAGACCTGCTCAAGATTAGTGTTATCGGAATAGGTTGTGCTGGATACATAGTGGGATTCGCCTGCGTCGCGTTCGGATCCCGCCGGAGGAGAAGCGCGATCACCCGATGCAAGGGTTCGAGGGATTCCGAACAAAAAGCCGACCACAGAACCACAAATCTCCGCACCCAGCGCTATCAGAAACAAGCCGCCGTAGGTCGAGAGGCAGTGCGATGCGTCGCGATCAGGAACCCAGCAGTACGGGATCATCGCAATTGCACCGAGGATCGAAGTAATGACGAGAACGACGAGCTTGGAGTTTTCTTTTTGAATCAGGGCTGAAGCGTGCGGCATGATAGATTCTCACCACAGTTATGCTGTTTTTTCGTACGAGCGCACTCTTCGGCACCGTGCAGTTACCGAACCGGTTCGTTTTTTTAACGCGGCGGAGAAATGAGTGATTCCATAGTTCATTGCGTTTGTTGTCGAACGAGGCGCGCTTCCATCTCTTTCTACGCAACAAGCCATGGAATGCTGCCACACAAAATTTTGTGGACAATGCCAATGCACAATCGAGCAACGCGACATGCGCTAGCAAAATCGGGATAACCGTGCTGGGAGTGGCTGCTGTGCGCCGCGATCGCCCAGCCGACAATTCGCCGGCTTTACAACTCGCTGGTCGCCGTGACATACAGTAAGCCTTCAATCGGTCGGGGCGGATGTAATGGCATAGGCCCACTTCCGGGTTAGGCTTATCGACACTGAAGCCGCGACCCAAAAGGTTGCGCGCCGCGCGGTGCGGATGTTCGGAGTTCGGTGTGCGCAAGACGAACGCCGAATCGTAATTCTGTCTGAAGACGCTTCCGTGTTGGAGTCAAGTCTTTCCTTCCGTGCGGAGCCATGTTTGAACTTAAAATTACCGGCAGGTGTTATGCACACGTTTGCTTTGACCAACTATGCCGATCATGGTGCGTCGATCGAACGGCCGAGCTTTCGAAGCGCAGTGCAAAATATGAACACGGTGACAATCCCCACGACTGGAATGATGACAAGCCGGATCAGGAGGATCATTCGGACCTGGGTCAAGCTCAAAGGAACGAGCTCGATCGGCCGAAT
Source organism: Deltaproteobacteria bacterium (assembly GCA_034439895.1). Taxonomy (GTDB): domain Bacteria; phylum Myxococcota_A; class Polyangia; order Fen-1088; family Fen-1088; genus JAWXBF01. The sequence continues at coordinate 21,501 of JAWXBF010000009.1, read as the reverse complement.
GATCTGGTACGGCAGTGAGATCAGTGAGGATGCAACTCCGCCGATGAGCAGCGGGCCGGCTCCGAGTTTCCACGCCAATTGAAGTGTCGAGAAGTTCGATCGGCTGAAGATGTATGCCGCGTACAATGCTGTAAAGACAGCAACTACCGCAAGACCAAGGAAATGGATTCTGTTTTCCTCCGCAACCGGGAGTCCTGCATCGCCCACGAAGCTTGGCGGGAACAGTAGGGTCACGGCGCAGCTCAGCAGTGAATAACAGATCACCGCTCGAAGTTGTCGTGTCGACAGCGCGTGCGTTCTATACAGCCCGGGTATCCATCCGGTATCGGACTCGCCGCCGAGTTCAACAAAGTTGAGGTCAAGTTCATCCGCGATGTGCAAGCGTTTTTCAGCGGCAGCGAGTTTTGGCGGCGAAGGCAGGAGAGAGCAAAGCAGGAATGACAGCACCAGCGAACCCGGAATGACCACTGGAAGAATAGCGATGGGGTCAGACTCAGGCTCATTGTGCGATTTCTCTGTCCCGTTCGTGCTGTGAGCACGATCGCAAAAGACGTCTTCGACCCACTTGGCGAGTTGATTGCCGTCGACCCCCGCGTCGAAGACCGGCATGGTCGCGGGAAGCGCTTCAGTTGCTGGCATAGTCGAGGCTTCGGCGGTCGGTAGCTTGGCTTTAAGCGCCGCCTCCACCTTTGGTGCGAAGTAGGTCTTGTACGCTTGGCAGATCGCTTCACGTTGGCTGGCTGGTACCCACTGCCGTAACGAAATCCCAGCCACTACTAAAGTGATGAACATCATCCAGAATTGCCACTTCGTGACGACATCCTTGACGAGCTTGGCCAACGGGGTGTGCAGAAATGCGAGTATCATCGGATCATCTCCGCGTATTGTTGAAGTCTCTCGGTTTCAAGTGCATTTGGTTGAGGCGCCCAAATCGGCAACGTGTCATTCGCGAGACCCTGCGCCGCATGCGGAACATCGTGCGTGCCTGGGAGTCAAACCAGCAACTTTTTCGCCAGCTTCTGAAGAGCCAGCGCTCCGCCCTCGTCATCGAGGAACCGCTGCGCTAGCGCGAGCAGCGCCGCCAGATTCGTTGCGTCAGCGTTATCCATATCGTCGTAGGCGTGGTCCAACTTCGTCTGGCAGCGAACGTAGTTACCTTCCGGCACCAGTTGTTCGGCGATGTAGTCCACGGCATCCGCGGCGCCGTCGAAAAGCACGTCGATGACCGGGATCGCCCATTCCAGCGCGCCCCATTCCCGAGCGTCATTTGCAACGATTGCGCGAGTCGTCTGCCCGGTTCCAAACGAACCGACTACGATGTCGCGAAGGGTCTGGAGCTTTGTTTCTTCCGGGCTCATGCGTACGAGCTCGGCAATCGCGCAGGCGGTCGGGTTGTTGGCGACCACGCCCCCGTCGATCAACGGACATTCCACATCCTCCATCTGCAACAGGTGCGCCGGAAAGTAAGCCGGTGCGGAACAGGATGCCTTGACCACTTCCCAGAGCATCAACGATTTGTGTTCGTCCTTGTTGCTTTTGAAGACCTTCGCCTGCCGTGTGAAGGTGTTGTACGCCGGGATCAATAGGAATGCGCCAGACGCATCCCCAAGCCGCTTTTTCTTAAAGCAATCCTTCAGCACTTTTTCGAGGCCTTCTTCGCTGTATCGCGGCGCACTCAGTCCCTGTGAGACACTCCGCTTGAATCGGCTCCACCGACGCGTCGTGGCACCGGGAAAAATTTCCCGGCCTCGCTCACGGTAGAGTGTCACCAGGTCGCCGGCCGGCAGGCCGATCGCTAGTGCAGCGGCGATGATGCTGCCCGTTGAGGTGCCCGCTAGGATGCCGGTGACGTCGCGGCAAGCGCGACCCTGCAAATGTGATTCGAGGTAGGTCACCCATTTGGCCGAGATCAACCCGCGAATCCCGCCGCCGTCAAAACTGAGCACACTGTTCTTCGGCGGGGCTTCTTGACACTTTTTAGTGGTTCGTTTCACGCGCGGTCCTCCCGCTCGAATACCAGAATCAGCGATGTGCCTGTTACGGACATGGTCACCAGCCGGTGACCCGGCGGTTTCGCGGCGTTGATGACGGCTTCGATCTGCTGCTCAGAAGCGGGCAGCGGCAACTTCACAACGGTGTACCTCATGCGAACCTCCGCACTCACGGACCGACTGAGCGGACTATTTGGCAACGGCACGCAATTTCTCGATCAATGCTTTCAGCTTCGGACCTGCCCGCGAACGTACCCCCCACAACGTCTCGTCCTTATACTCAGGACCGGTGGCGACTAAGTTGATGGCGTAGTCCTCCATCGTCGTGACCCCGGCAGGTTTGACGGCATCGTCCTTGAGCGACATTTTCAGGAGTTTGTCGAATTCTTCGCGCAGGGTCTGCGCGTCCGATGACAGCAACGCATTGACAACGTCCGGCGGGAGTGATTGCGCCGCTTTGAGTTGATCGACCTTCGCCAGTTCCAACGCGGTGTCGATCACCTTCGAGTAGAGCACTTGGATTTCTGCATTGGTGAGTTCGTTGCGGAATTGCATTTCGTTCAGGCGAAACAATGCTTCGCGCAAGAACATAATGGTCTGCGTCCGTTTACCCAGTTCGGCGATCGACTCAGTCACTTTCGCCGACGCATTGCCCTCGATCCCTTGATACGATGCCTTGGCGACAAACTCTGACACCACTCCCATCGCCGTGTCAGGAGAGGGTTCGGAGAGCACACGCGTTGAGTTCACCGCTTCGCCCTGAAACACCAGCGTTCCCCGGCGGGTTGCGTCGTAGTCGAGCCAAGAGACGCCCGGTGCCAGGGTGTGTTTCCGCGCCGGATCAGTGAACGTCCGGCACCCCGTCGTGGCGAGCAAAGTGAAAAGCTGGGCCGTGGCCAACCAAATCCGCATATCCATACTCCTGTCTTGTCGGATCCCGACGCGGTCGCGTTCCCGTCACATCGGGCTTCTCTACCGGAAGTACGGCGGACAGTGCACAATTCTGCAGGCGGCTATTTGTTCCCCAAATTTTTGCGATGGCGAGTGAGGCGACTGCGCGGTGCTCGACCTCAGTGCTGCGAGCGTGGAGTGCCCAGAATAAACTTGGCGCATTGCGTGCCTTTCTGTAGAACGTCGAAGTGCCCCCCGCAGGCGAACATGACTCGTTTCCCACCACCGACTGGGAGTTGTTCACCCAGTTGAAAAGCGCGCAGTCGCCCGATCGTTCGGATGCGCTGCGCGTGCTATTGAGTCGGTATGGGCCTGCCATTCATCGTTTTCTGCGTCTGAGCAAGGGAATGAACGCAGCGGACGCCGACGACCTGCAGTCGGCATTCGTGATCGATAAGCTGCTACAGTCCACCACGCTCTTCGACCGCGCGGAACCGACCCGCGGGCGGTTTCGGAGCTTTCTGGTGCGCGCTCTGCAAAACTACCTCACCGATCGCCATCGCCGTTCGGGAGGGAGGAGGGAAGAGTCGTTAACCTCATTTCACACATCCGCCATTACGACATCGGCCTCCGAGAGTAACGCGTTCGATCACGCTTGGGCGTGCAGCGTGTTGCAGCAGGCGCTGGCGAAGACTCATGCTCACTTATTGGAAACCGGTCAATCAGGAACCTGGGAAGTGTTTGCCCGTCGGATCGCTGATCCGATCCTTGCCGATTGCGAGCCGACGCCATATCCCGTGCTGGTGGCGGAATTGGCGCTTGACGGTCCGATTCAGGCGTCGAACCTGCTTTCCAGCGCCAAACGGGTCTTTTCCCGCCAACTCCAGTCGACTTTGGCCGACCAAGCCGGGCCAGACGAGCCTTTCGCTCAGCAACTGATCGACCTAAAGGAAATTTTCTCGCGTCCTGCAGAATGACGACTCCCCGTGCGTAGGAATCAGTGAGATGGCTCAAGACGTACCGCCGTCGAAAACGTTACCCCAGTTTCGCAACACCCAGGCGATTCGACGGCTGCTGTCTGTCGAGAGCCCGGCGGCGGAAGAGTGGCTGCCCGATGAGTTCGGGGTCATGCTTGGGCATCAACTAGGCACGTCGCTGGCCTTGGGTGTGTCACGACTTGATGCGGCGCGAGGGCTGGGCACCCAGCAGATGCTGGAACGGCTCGGTTCACCGTCCATTACCTTTTTCGAGGCGCTGGCGAGGGGGGGCGCCACTGTCGAAATACTCGGAGTCGTGAAATGGTTCGCGAAGGAGTGCCTCACCTCAACCGACCCTTTACTCCCGTGGCCTATCGCCGTCTATCTCTACGTCCTCTCGATTGTCACCGCGCTCCGGCTGCACGGCGCGTGCATCTCCACGACGCCCGAGCACAAACTGGAAACGGACCTGTCATGGCTGGCCGGGCAGCCGTGGGTGTCCGGTGCCGCCCGTGGGCTTGTCGAGGCGGCGTTGGCGTGGTTGCAATCCCAGCGGGCGCGGGCATAGTCCCCCTCGACGAAGTACGCAGCGTTGGCGGCATACGATGCAGGCCCCTGATGAACGATGAATCGCCGTACATCCCGTCTTCGCCGTCTTTGCCGAATCCCTTAATTGACGGTTTTCTACCCACACGGATAGGCAGCTATCAGGTGATTCGACTGCTCAATTCCGGCGGCATGGGTTCGGTCTTTGAAGCTCGACAGGCGCAGCCCGACCGACTTGTCGCGTTGAAACTGCTCCGCACGACCTTGCTCACGCCGCCGCAGCTTGAGCGTTTCCGGCTTGAAGGTGAGGCGCTGGGTCGATTGCAGCACGCGAACATCGCGCAGATTTTTGAATTCGGGACACACTGCCAGGGCCTCTTAGAAATTCCGTTTTTCGCGATGGAGCGCGTGCGCGGGGCGCGGACTATTGTTGAGTATGCGAACGCCAAAGCCTTGGCCTGGCGGGAGCGCATCGGCCTGATCCTACCCGTGCTCGACGCGTTAAGACATGCCCACACGTGCGGCATCGTCCACCGCGACCTTAAGCCGGCCAACATTCTGGTGGATGAGACCGGCGTAGTGAAACTGATCGACTTCGGCGTGGCCCGCCTGAGCGACCGCGATCCTTCGGAGATGTTGACCAGTCCTTCGGTACTTGTCGGCACACTGCAGTACATGAGTCCGGAACAAGCCGGACACAAGCCCGCCGACGAGCGGAGCGATCAGTACAGCCTCGGCGTGGTGTTGTATGAACTCCTCTGCGGTGTGTTGCCCGAACCGCCTACGCGTGAGGGTGTTTCATCCGAAATCAGTTACAAGAAAAGCGGGCCGATTCTCCCGAGCGTGCATCGACCTCTCCTGCCGCGCGATCTCGACACGGTGGTACCCAAGATGCTGTCGGTCGCGCCCGAAGAGCGTTATGAAACCCTCGACGCACTCGAACGCGACCTTCGCCATGTGCTGGTCGACGAGCCGATTGAGGCGCATAAGCCGGCCGCGTGGGAAAAGCGCATGCGCGCAACGCGCCGCTGGGCGGTACGGCACCCGGCCTGGCTGAGCGTGATGCTGACGGCGGTCGGCGCTTCAGTGAGTTACCCGCTCGGAACGACGATCGATCTGCTCGGCTTTCAAGACGCGTATGAATCGCGAGTGACGACGACGCTCAACTTTGTGCCCGACGAGCCTCTTGGCGATGTCATCGTCATCGCACTGACTGACCAGACTGGGTTTGGCGAGCTCGCGAGCCGATACAATCTCGATCGCCTGGATCCACGCAGAAACGCGACCCTGCGCGGCCTGCATGCGCTGCTGCTTGAAAGGCTTGTGAAATCCGGCGCTGGCGCGGTTGCCGTCGATATTCACTTTTCGCCCGTACCGACGCCGGATGACGCGCCCCTCGCGGCGGCCGCGCGACACCTCGAACGGTCCGGCATCCCGTGTGTCCTGGCGCGCCGCCCTTTCGATGGTGGCGATGCGGAGGTTGTAACGATTAACTCGGCCCTGACGACCAGCCGACCCGGTTTCATCGGCGCAAATGTCTCGGCGACGGCACCTTGGAACATCGTCCTCGCGGCGCAACGACCAAACGCACCGACACGTCCGAGCCTCGCGCTTGCCGCCGCAGCGGCGCACGCGGCAGCAACCGGTGGGCACGTTGACATGGCGACGGGGATCACGAGCCTGGGGAATGGGACCGCTGCATTCGTCACGCACCATTCATTCTTGAGACGAATGGAGACTGACCTCGCGGCGCTCGGCTACAGAAAGGACGACCTGCTGGCGCACTTTACCGTTGAGATGCCGCCGCTTAGCACGCTGGCCGGAAACACAATTGACTTCGGTGCTGCGTTGACGCTTGACGATGGGGCATTACGGCACCGCTGTGCGGGCCGTGTAGTTTTGATCGGCGACCTCCGCGCTGGTCAGGACGGTCCTTTCCCTCATGCGAGCAAGATTCCATATCACGGGCTTCAGGCCAATGCCGTCGCAATCCAGATGCTCATCACTGGACAATGCATTCGTTGGCTTCCGTATGTTGAGTTCGGCCCCCTGACGCTCGGTACGCCGTTTCCCATGCTGCTGCTCGCGGCAACGGCGGGATGCTGGGCGGGCAGAATCACAAGGACATCACGAACTTCGCTCGCACTCATTGCGTCGTTTGCCGCCCCGATCGCCGCTTCCCTGATCAGTTATCAGGTCGGCGGATGGCTTTGGAGTCCGGCGACATATTGCCTTGCCGTTGTTATCACATTTGCCCTCGCACGCGGTGCGACGGCGGCCCACTTGTTTCGCTCGGAAGGAGTGACATTGTCATGAGATGCACACGCGTATTTATCGAGAGAGCCGAAGGGAATTTTCAATGCCTTGCACCGGAGGGTGCCATTTATGTCGAGGAGTCCACACCCGCCGCGGCGGCCCGCGCTGTGATCGTCAGCGGCTGGATTTATCTGGTGGGAGAAAAGCCTCAGACGGCCGCGGCGAACGGCTACGTCGAGATCGGAGCGTCTGGTACCAGCATGGTCGTGCAGCAGATGCCAGAACTGCCCGGGAAAATCCGCGTGCGGGCCTACGTTCGCAGCGCACCGACAGGCCACACCGCGACGATCGTGCATGGTGGTGTGTATTCCTCAGACCCGATAGCACCCGGACAATTTGCCGACTGCGTCGTCGGCAAATCCGGCACATTGATAGCGATCACAAGCCCGGCCACCTTCGATGAAAACAATCCGCCCGCCGGGAGCGAGGGCCTCATTGGTGAAGTCGATACCGAACGTGCAGCGCGCGGTGTTCAGTGATGCGAGCAAAGACATTTGCGGTGCATGACGGCCATCGACACGTCAGCAAAATATTCGCTCTGAGCAGCTGTTAAACTTTGCCGTTTGGCAGAGCGGATATCCTGCACCTGCACAAGTGTTTAGTAACTATCTCAGAACCACCAATCGATGCTGACGGCGGTACCAGAGGAACGCACAGGCCAGTTGAATGATTCCCAGGTAATTCGATGACTTCTTCGCGTACCGAACCAGAATCGCCCGGCATTTGCTCATCCACCCCAGCGTGCGCTCCACGACCCAGCGCCGCGCCGGATGACGCTTGCGTTTCTTCTCGTCCAGTTTTTCTTCGCCGATGCGTCGGATGTGCGGCCGGTATTGTTTCTTGGCGACGGCCGCGTGGCCGGTGGGGTTGTCGTAGCCTTTGTCCAGACAAAGATGCTGCGGCGATTGCTTCGTCGGCTCGGGACGATCCACCACGATGGCGTCGATCGTCGCGGCCAGCAGTTTGGTGTCGTGGACGTTGGCTCCGGCGAGCACCACGCCCAGCGGCCCGCCGTCGGCTTCGACGATCACGCTGCGTTTTGTGCCATTTTTCGCACGATCGGTGGGATTCGGGCCGACGCAATCCCCCCAAAACGCGCCTTGCCCATCGCGCCGTCGGCGCTTTGCCACTCCCAGTCGACGCCGCCGAGGTCGTCGCAGTTTTCGATCAGTTCGGCCCAGATATGCTCGAACACACCCTTGGCGATCCACCGCTGCATGGTGCGATGCACCGAGGAGTCGTCGCCGAATTGCCTGGGCAAGTGGTTCCATTGGCAGCCGGTGCGCATCTGATAGATGATGCCGTTGAGCGCTTCGCGCTGCCCGGTGCGTGGCCGTCCGACGGCCGCCTGCGGGTCCAGCTCTTCGAGAATGATTTCGATGATGTTCCACAGTTCGTCGTTAACTTCCCAGATCGTCGGCAAGACTTTGACCGTTCGTTTCATTCTGGCCATCCGTGGCTCCTTGGTTTGAGTGCCTACGGATGGATATCGGCTAGATGAGGCATTTTGAGATAGTTACTTAGTGACATGTGGTTTAGCCGATACAATGCACGCTTGAGTCGAAACTATTCGCAGAAGGAACTGCGGCTGCTGTACACCAGGTCAGGAAACGTCTGTGCGTTTCAGGGCTGCAACCAGCAGCTCACGGTCTGGTGAAAGACGCGGACCGGCGACCGACTGTCGGCAAATAATTCGGGATGCACCACGTTCGCGGGGCGATTGTGGTTGATGCGATCGCTCGCCGCCCCGGCCGAAGCGATCGACCCGTACACTTTGCATACTCTGTTTCCGCGATTGCCGAGCCACGACGCGACGTTGCTTGCGGCACCTCAAATCAACGACAGCAGTGCGAATGTCGTTCGGCAGACCCTGTCGCCGACAATGCATACGCAGCCGCCTCATGATTGCAGCAGAATTTCGAGGAGAAAGTTTCAGACCGCATGGGAGCGGTGGCGATTGCACGTCGACGATGAAGTGTCTTGACCAGAAATTCACGAAGTCCGAATAATGGCGGCAGAATCCAGACGTATCGTGCGTAAGCATCAGTAGGAGGATCACAATGCGAAGCCGAAGTTGCTGCGTAACGAAAACATTGGAACCGAAAAGGTCAAAGCCCGAGAGGCCAACCCGCGAACTCACACTTCACGACTGCGTCGGTGCTTGCGCCATCGTGTCGGCGTGGTTGACCGCTCCGGGCGCCGCCGCCGTGATTACGCAATCAATCCCTGGATTATTTCGAACCACGTATACCACGCCGAGGACGGTTCAAATCCCACGGTTTAACCCGTCCCTCGGAAACCTTCAATCAGCGACGGTTTCGTTCTCGCCAGAATACTCCGGCACCGTCGGTGGCACGTCCGGCGGCTCGCCGAACACGGCCAACGGCTGGGCCATCGAGTTCAGTGGGACGCTCCGCCTGAGCGGACAAGGGCTTGGTAACCTGGACTTCCCGCTATTCAATAGTCGCAGCGGCACCGTCTTCCAGCCAGGCACGCCCGTTTTTGAATCCTTCGGGCCCACTGCGTTATCGTCATCGACGACCTTTACATCGAATCTCGCCAGTTACATCGGAGTGGGAAACACAGCAGCATCGCTGAGCGAGCCCACCTTCACCGCCGACTTGTTTTGGTCACGGAGCGGTTCCGCGCCCGCCGTGACCCGGGATTTGGGTGCGAGCGGTGGTTCGGTCGCCTACGAATACGCGGTCCCCGAACCAACGACGAGCGCTGCCCTGCTGGGAATCGGATTGATCGTTCGCCGTCGTCGACGCAAGGAGTGGGCCGGAACGCGGCGGCAAGAGGCGCAAAGCGATCGCTGGGATTTACGAGACGGTCGAACTGCCGGACAGTGAAGAGGATCGCGGGATGTGTAGGAAGATTCACATAACATCCGGTCGCGGCCGTGAACGAACGTCGTCGGCACATTCAGAGGAGCCGCCGGCACAGTGGGATTTGTAAGAGTGCGATAATCTTTTGCGAACCGTGTTGACAATTCACGCATGGACGTTTTGATATTGCCACTCGCGGAGGGTTTGCGGGCACGGAGGTTCGCGCCGCGAAGGGTGCAGGGTTCGTTCCATCTCAACCAAGGCATCTTTCGATGCAGTACTCCCCGGAGGCTCTCATGCGTCGTCGTGGTTCTCACAAACCTGCGCGGAAGGTCTACGCACATCGACAGGCAACGTTAGCGGCGAGCGTCATGGAAACGCTGGAGCGGCGCCAGCTCATGGCGTCGCTTACGTCGGCGTTTCAATGGCAGACGGGGCCGCAACAGTCGCTAAATTTTGTGTTTTCCGGCCTCAGCAGCTCGGTCGCCGGTCAGTTCACGCTGGATGACATTGCCATCGTCAACCTCACCCGGAACCGGGTGGTTGACAATAGCGCGCTGGAGTTCTCCGTCGGCGGGTTTGGCGAGGGCACCGAGGGATTCAACATCACCTGGCCCACCGCCAGCGAGAGTACCGGGCGGCTTGAAGACGGATATTACGAAGTGACCGTTGACTCCGCCGGAGTCCCGGTGCTTCCCGGCGACTACACGGCCGTGTTCTGGTTTCTCAACGGCGACGTGTCCCGCGAAGCAAGCGCCTTGTCTGGTGTAATCGATGAAGAAGACTTTGGCGTATGGGAGAAAAACGAGGAGCAATCTGGCAGCTTCGTCGACGGCGACGCCGACTACTCAGGCTATGTCGACGGTCTGGATTGGGCCATCATCTTTGGTGCGTTTGGCAATCCGGTCAACCCTCCCCCAACTACACCCAACTTTGTCGATGTAACGCCCAATGGCGCAGACAGCATGATCATTCAATGGACGCCGGCGACCGGCGCAAGCCCTGACGGATACCGCATTTATCGCTCGACCGACGGCGTTAACTTCGGAAACCCGATCGCCGAGGTTGCTTTCGTCGCCGGAACGCAGAACTACAGTTACACCGATCACGGGCTGACGGACGGCAAGAAATACTGGTATCGCACCCGCGCGTTCACCTTCCAGAACGGCAACTCCGCAGCGACAAACAAAGACTGGGCCGTCACCGCTCTGCCCGCCCCACGCAACGTTCGCCTCACCGACGTGCGTCCGACATCCATGAACCTGCTTTGGGACGCCGACTCGACCACGCACACCGGCTTCCACGTCTTCCGCGCCGAAGGCAGCCAGCCCTTTAATTACGCGCAGCCGTGGTTGACCGTCTCGCCAACAGCTCGATCGCAAGCCATCACAACCAATGTGCAACCGGGAATCGAGTACCACTTTGCCGTCCGGGCTGTGAACGCGGCGACGCTTTCCGCGCCTTCTGCGACGGCCAGCGCTGTCGCGGCGACGCAATCGGTCATCGACGGTCCGTCATTTACCACCGAAGGCAGCACGGTCAGCTTCGTCGCCGATCTTGATCGTGCGGGGATTGCGTCGTCAATCCAGGCCATGTGGCGCGCCAGCGGGCCAGGCATCGACTCACTGACCGGCTTCGGGGAGACGTTTATTTTCAAAGTCGGCGACGAGGGCGTCTACACGATCGAACTGATCGACTTGACGAACGGCACCGTGGTCGAAACCCGGACGCTCGATGCGGCCAATGCCGCGCCGCGCGCGCCGACCATCAAAGGGCCGGTTCAAGGACCGCTCAACGAAGCCACGCTTTTCCTGGCCGATACCACCGACCCCGCCGGCGCCGCCGACCCGCTGAGCTACCAATGGCGGTGCTTTGCAGAAAAGGCCGACGGCTCGGGGTTTGTCCAGCTCCCCAATTCCGGCACGGCCAAGTATTTTCTCTTCTTTCCCCCCGGCCTCAACGGCGGCGGATCGACGGCGATTTATACCGGAAACTTCCGCATCGAGGTGACGGCGACCGACGATGAAGGCGCTTCTGCGACGTCCACCCGAAATTTCTTCGGCAATCCTGAGATAACGGATGTGGATTCGAACAGGATCGACGTTGATAACGGCGTGCCGTTGACCGGGCAGGCGCCTCAAGCGATTGCTGTAGACGACCTCGGTCGAATCTACTTGGCGGCGATTCATCGGCTGCCCAGTGTTCCAGGATCGCTTGAGCGTTTCCCCATTATCGTCGCTCGGTTCTTGCCGACGCTGGCACTCGATAGCTCGTTCAACGGCACTGGATACATCCAGTTCAACATCGAAGGGGATGGTACGAACCCCTCCAACGAAATTAACTACCTTTGGAACGCCCGTAATGGCAATGAACAGACGTTGTCCCTCGCCTGGGACTCGCAGGATCGCTTGATCGTCGGTGGATACGCCATCCATTCCACTGATGCAATGCGGTTCGGCGTGGTGCGCATCAATAACGCCATGACGAACAATCCGGTTTTGGATACGATGTTTAACAACAACGCGAAAAATACTTTCGCTGCATTGTGGCCGACGCTTTTTCAAGAAACGGGTTGGGTGGAATCCATTACCGTCGACGCGTCGGACCGCATCCTCGTGGCCGGCAGCGTTGTATACAGCTACGCCCGCGCCGCAGGGCGCACACCGGGTCCCGGCCCGGGCGCGGCGATCGTCCGTCTTGCGGCTGACGGCACGCTTGGCAACACTCCTGTAGACCCTTTTGGAACACCAATTGTAATAACAGTTGCAACACCAACTGGCCCAACAACCGTAACAATAAATGGCGTATCGCTGATTCCACTTTCCGGCTTCGAAAGCGGCACTGGTGACGGGTACATCCATAGCTCAGCGTCTCTCCGCCCCAGTGTTGGAGGCGTTGTCGTCCATCCGGACGGGTCGATTTACGTCGGCGTCGAAATGACGCTGGCGCCCTCGCCGCCGCCGACGCCGCCGACGCCACTGCCAGAGTCCCTCGGTGCGGAGTTAGGACTCGATATTGCCATCGTGAAGTTGACGGCTAACGGCGTGCCCGATGCATCGTTCGGCCAGTTGTCTACTGTCGCATACGTTACTGTTAGCCAAGACTCGGACCTTCATCCGCTCCCATCATCGGAAGGCGCATTCGTAGTGCCTGGCGCGCGCCTCGCCTCATTCATCCCCTGGGGCACCGGCACGGGCGACACGCCTTTTCAATGGTTGCGCGGGCTGACGCTTACGCCGGATGGTCGGCGCCTGGTATTGGCAGGGATCGCGCGCTACGTGGTGAGGGAACAAGGAACCCCATGGTGGTTGGAGCGCGGAGCGGTCGGTTTATACGACATCGGTTCTTCGCCCGGATTCGACAATTCGTTTAGCGGTGATGGTCGCGTTGATTTCGATCTCGGGGCTCAATTTCTCGGCACGGCTTTCACTCCGGGAAGAACCATCATCACGTCCGTACTGGCCGATTCCAACGGCATCTTTGTCGCCGGCAGCGCTTCCGATGGCTCCACGAAGTCGATAGCGATCGCGCGGTTGAACAATAACGGGACATTCGACACCAGCTTCGGTCCGGTACGCGAAGGGGCATTTACGCCTACCGGAGTCAAGCTCATTCGCGTTGCGAGCCCCGAGTCGAATGGCATTCAGCTTGCGACGTCTATCGCAACTACTATCAATTCGCAAAATCGACCTTCAATCATCCTGGGCGGGTATTCCAGCGACACTACTGCCGGGCAATTACATGACACGTCGGCAGTCCTCGTTCGCATCAAGCCCGAGCAATTCGCGCGATTCGACCTTACTGCAGCGCTCACTCAGGACTCGCGCGTGCAGTTGAGCTGGGGTGATCCGAACATCCTTCGCGACCGTTTCGTTGTCGAGCGCCAGACGATTGTCAACGATCTGTCGGTCGGCTCATTCACCGAACTTGCGGTTGTTCTTCCAAACGAGCTGACTTTTGTGGACACGACGGCTCAGCCCGCCACGACCTATGAATACCGTGTGCGCGCCCTGCGCGGTAACGCGTTGATCCCGGTGGGCGAGTCAAACATCGTGCGGCTATCAACCCCGCCCGCCGACACGAGCTTTGTTTTGCAACAGACCGTTCTGGTGCCGGTTGATGGCACTCCGATTTCCAGTCCGGTGGCGCTCGACCCGGGCGCGTGGTATCGCATTCGCGCCAGCGGCTACTTCACATTGGGAAACGACCAGAACGGGCAGGCGATTTACGCCGACGCCGAATACGCTTACTTTGCAGGAGGCGGTTACCCGCGCGACAAGGCGGCAATCGGGGGGCCTTATCATCAAACAGGCCTCGATTACGGCCTTTCAATCAGCACGCTTCCCAATGGCGCGCTCTCCGGAACGGTGAAGCCGCCGTCGTGGGGCGCGCCGAACACGGATACCGAGCATACCTATACAATTCTTTATCAGCTTCCGTCCGGCACCACTCAACCTACACCCGTCAATTTCCGTTTCCATGACGATTACTACCGCGATAACCAGGGCTTCGGCACGTCCAACCTCTACAAAATGCGTCTGGAAATTTACCGCGCCATTCCGGGCCGTCCGGATGGGCTTCGCGCGGAGCAGACTGATGTAGGGAGTAAGTCGGTTACGGTGTCGTGGGATCAGGCGGCCGAGTCGGGATTGACCTACGTCATCCAGCGCCGAGGGGAGAGCCCGGACCCCTTTGTCGACATCGCCCTGGCGCCGGGCGGGGCGTCTTCTTACGTTGATGAAGACATTCTGTTCAATCGGCGCTATCACTATCGCATTCTGGCCCGCAGCGTTTTCGGTGATTCCACACCGTCGAACGAGGTAATCGGCGCGGCGGTGAATCTCGCGCCCATCATTACGCGCATTCCCAGTGTTACCGCCTATGCGGACGTGCCTTTTCAATTTCAGATTGCCGCGACCGATCCAGAGGGAGGGGCGCTTAGCTACGCTGCCCAGGAAACCCCGCTGTCGCTGACCTCGGCGGGTTTTGCCGCCGATGCCACGGGGCTCATTTCGACGAACTGGACGCCCTCGTCTACCCAAGTCGGCAATTCGACTATTTTCCGTGTCACCGTCACCGATGTGGGCGGAATCGCCAGTTCGACCAGCTTCCGCGTCTTTGTCGCGGCGCATCCGGGGAATGTGCTTCAAGTCTCGCCTGCAAGCGCAAGCGTCAGCCCGATCGATGACGAAAGAGTGAACCTTTCCCTGAGCGCGGCCATCGCCGGGGGTTCAACCGGCATCACTTACGCATGGTCAACTTCGCGGCGGCCCACGGGGCAAACTGCCGAGCCGGAATTTGATGAGACTTTGAACGCCACCTCGGCCACGCCGCAGGTCAGGCTGTTTCGGGCAGGCTTGTATCAATTTGCTGTCGTCGTGCGGCACGGGCCGAGCGGGCAGGCCCAAGAGCGATTGGTCAACTATTACCACGTGCCCGTGATACAGACCCTGAAAATTACTTCGCCCGGCCCGAGCGCGGTGATTCGTATACCCAAGGGCGGGGTGTTTGAAGTGCGCGCGATCGGAATCGATCAATACGGCCAGCCGGCCGTTCCCGAGGAAGTGTTCTGGCAACCTACTGTGGGCGCATCCCCCAATGTAAACGATGTCTTCTTTGACGAAGCGGATCCTGACACCGCGCGGGTCATTGCCGGCGATACTGCCGGAACCTTTTACATTTATTTGAAAGCGTCGGACGCGCCGACTGCTCAGATTCTGGATCAGCGTACGTTCACCGTGACCAACGCCACCAACACCGCGCCGGTGATCCGCGAAATCTCACGCGCGCCGGGGCCGAATGGGACGATCCTGCTTTCGGCCCTCGTTGTAGACGATTCGCCGTCGACGGCGCTGCAGTACACTTGGACGGGCACGGGGCCGACGGGCATGGTGACTTTCTCATCTCCGCCGAACGGAACGCCGGCTGGGCAGACGATTGCGGTTACTCTGCCCAACATCGGCAATTACACCTTCGCGGTGACGGTTGCTGATCCGGTCGGCGCCAGCGCGAGTAGTTCGATCCAAGTCATCAACTCTCCGACGCCTACGTCGATTCGCATCACCTCCGTCGGCGTGGGCGGGCGCACCGGGAATCTGGTGACGCTCGGATTTCAACTGACATTGACGGCACAGGTGCTCGATCAATTCGGGCGTGTGATTGCTGCGCCATCTGAGGCGGGGTTTGCCTGGTCGGTTAACGGGGGCACTGCCAACGGAACTCTCTCCAGCACCACAGGCCAGGCCGTGACGTACACTCCGCCGGGAAATGCGGGGACTTTTTCTGTGCAAGTGACGATTTCCGGGGTGGCGTCGATCGCCACGTCGGCGACTACGCTGCAGGTGCACGCGATCGCGCCAGAGCCTCCTCGCGCAGAAATTGCAGGCGGCAACAGTGTAAGGGCCGATCAAGACCTCGACATCATCCTATCGATCGAAGATCGAAACCCGGAAGACACAATTACGTACCGAGTTGAACTGGTTTCGCTTGACCCGAGTGTGCAGCCGGTGGTGCTTAAATCCGGGACCGGACCAATCGGTGCTTACGGCGGTTCGGGCGAAGTGATCGGCCAGGTTCGCCCCACGATGCTGCGCAACGGCGTCTACCGCCTGCAGATCGTTGATGGTGCAAGCAACCAGAAACTTGATGAACAAACCATCACCATCGATACCGAGTTGAAGGCGGGCAATCTTGCCCTTCCGCTCACCGACGCCACTTTTCGGCTCGGCGACATCGATTTCCCGCTCACGCGCGTCTACGACTCGGCCAATGCCGATCGCCTGGGCGATCTTGGCCCGGGCTGGCGATTCGAGTTGCCCGACGTCATGATGCGTACCAACCTCGCCGAGAACGGCTGGACCGGGTCGCTCGTCGACGGCCGGGCGCCGTTCCGTGAAGGGCAAACTGTCTGGATCACGCTGCCCGGCGGGGAAACGCACGCGTTTACATTCTCGCCGGTGCCGGCATCCATCACTGGCGGACCGGTCGGGGGCGCGAATCCGCTGCGGCCGTATATACCGGCATTCATTTCGGTTGACGGGAAAGCGCAACTCAATGTCGAGAAAAACTATCGTGGCGATGACGAATTTCCGGTCCGGGTGCGCAGGCGCATCACCAACGGGATCGTCGATTACGTCACCGATCTGAATTACCTTATCGCGGACGGTTTCGCTGCCGAGCTTCCATACAATCCTGCGCTTAATGCGCCCGTCGGCGGCTCTGGATCGAGTCCCTTCATCTTCAGCAATTTCTACGAGCTTGCTCTGGAAGACGGGCGGAAGTACCGCATCGACGCAACCACCGGGCGGGTGACGCGATTCACCGATCGCAACGGGCGTATTCTTAAGTTCAACGACAGCGCAGGCAAGCTGCAGTCGGTCGAGCTCGTGCATTTGAATGCTTCCGGTAACGAGGTGGTTGATGCGCGCATCGTCGTCGAACGCCCTGGCAACCTTGTCCGCGTCGGCTACCCCGGACTGAACACCCCGGTCAATATGAACCTGCCGTTTGTTGAATATGAATTGTCAACGGATAGCCTGATCCCGGTCCCGCGGCTTACAAGATCGGCTGCGCCCCGAAACGATGGCGAAACGGCGCGATGGTCCAGCTATCAGTACCTTTCAATAACCGACAACCTGCTGACCAAGTTGATCGACCCGCGCGACGTGGAGGTGTTGTCGGCTCAGTACAACGCAGCCACGCGTGAACTCACCAAGCTCATTGATGCCACCGGCAAGGCGGCAACCAGCAACGTCGGCGCTTTTGACGGCGAATCCGCGCATGACTCCGCCGACGATCTGGCGGGCAACAAGGTCGAGTACCAATACGACGCGTTCGGCAACCCGGTTCGTGAAGTGCGGCATGTTTACGATGAATCGAAAATAGACCGGCCGCTCAGCGGCTACAACATCATCTTCCGGAAGTTCAACACCGGCGTTATCAATACCTACGCCGAAAACAGCCCCCTGCCCTACTCGCACCAGAACCAGTTGACCCATGAAAGCGAGCCGGTGTTTGTGGTGGCGCAAAGCAACCCGTTCGCCGACAGCCTGCAGCCGGTCGTTTGGCGGGTCATCACTTCCTATTTGGGCCGGCTCATCGATCACCCGATCACCAACAACGATGATGGCTGGTTCAAGCCCGGGCCGGTGAGCAAGCAACGCCTGGGCGTGCGCGTCGGTTTTGAAGGCGATCCTAACGAGGGCCGCACGAATGAGATCGCCTATCCAGACGACCTCGCCTACCAAAACGCCTTCGCCGGCGGCTCGGGCGATCCGTTCGAATTGCCGTCGTCCACCACCGACGCCGATGGCAACGTCACCGAATTCATCTACACCACCGCCACCCTCGACGCCGGCGTCCCACGCGGGCTCCTCAAGGCCTCGCGCAACGCGCTTAATGAAGTGACCCGCAACGAATACAATGCCGCCGGGCAGGTGCTTCGGAGTTGGCGGTATCGCAATGCGACCACCACTTGGGGGAGCGTCTTGCCGCAGGATGCGTGGCTCGTGGTCGAGAACACCTACTACGACAGCGGGCCCGAGAGAGGCCTGCTCAAGTCGAGCAAGGACCACACGTCTTCCAACGATCCGACTCTGAAGATCACGCGGCACTTTGCGTATGATGCCGCGCTCAACCCGATCGCAGAATACCGTTTGTGGAAGCCGCCGGCGGGTGACGTGACGCCGAATCGCTGGGTGCGGACCGACACGTTTTTCGACGGTGCCGGCCGGGTGATCGAGTCGGCGGAGGGACATTATCTGGATGCCGGCGGCGACGGCGTTTTTGATCCCGCCGACGGCAGTCCACGCCTCGCCAATCCCGCTCTTCGCGGGGCCATCGCCGGCACGCTGCAGCGCACGCTCACCGTTTATAATCTCGGCGGGCAGGTGGAGCAGGCGGTGGATCCGATGGGGGGCGTGACGGCGTACCGGTACGATGTTCGCGGGAACCTGGTGCAGACGATTTATCCCGACGGGTCGACCGCCGAGACCGCGTATGATGCGATGGGCCGCGCGTTCTGGCAGACCGAGCGTTGGCACGCGGCGGTGTCGCCTGCCGGGCCGGCGGCGACGCACTCGGTGTTCGACGCGCAGGGGCGCGTCATCGAGACGCGGCGGTACAAGTCCACCAAGATCATCGTGACCACCGCCGCGGGCGTTGATGGTGTATACAAGTCGACAGCGCCCGAGGCGCTGTCGCCGCGGCTGCTGTCGGTGAGCAAAACCAAATACGACGCCCGCGGCCGCGTAGAGCAGTCGACGGATGTCACCGGCGCCACCACCGCGTTCACCTATTACAACGACGGCCGCGCTTTCACCACCACAGTAGACAAAGACGGCAACCCGGCGACGACTGCCGACCGCGCCGTCACGACGCAGAAGTACGCTGCGCGTCAAAGCTCTACACAGGATGCAAGTGGTGTCTGGACGAAGACCGTCACCGATTCGCTCGGGCGGGTGATTCAGGCGGTCAGCCTTGCCAAAACGGAGACGAACGTCGCGGATGATCTGCTTGTCGAAACGTTCTACGGATTTGTGGTGGATCCCGCAGCGCTGACGGCGGCGGGTTTGACGGTGGATGCCGCGGTGCCCGCCGGCGCATACACGTTCACAACGACGCTTGAGCGCCGGCCGCCGGCGCCGTCATCCGCGCCGGCGCGTTCCACGCAGTTCTTTGATCGCGCGGGGCGGTTGGTGGCGGTGCAGCAGCCGGCCATTACCGTCAACGGCAATGCGTTCACGCCGGTGTGGCGGTACGCGTACGATGCGCAGGGCAATCTCATCGAGCAGATCGATCCGCGCAGCGGCGTCGCCAACGCCACGGGAACGCACGCGGCGGCGGCGATCGTTACGCGATTCAAATATGACGCATCGGGCCGGCGCACCGAACGCACGCTGCCCGATGGCCAGAGCGAAAGTTGGACGTACGATGGTCATGGCAACGTTAAGTCGCATCTGTCGTTTGATGCCAGGCTCACGTTTTACGCGTACGATTACGATGCCGACTTCGCGGTGTCGGCGGGCGAGCGGGTGAACCAGGGGCGGCTTGTGGAGACGCGGCATTACGATTCCGCGGCGCCGAACACGGCGTCGCCAACATTCACCGGCCAGCGCGTGCATTACACCTACGATGCGCTTGGCCGGCAGATTGAATTGAAGGATGATGCGATCGTGACCGGCGGCGCGGCATCATCCACGCGGCTGACGCGGACGAATTACGATCCGGTCACCGGCCAGCCGGCGAGCGTGCAGACGTGGCTGGACGATCAGTCGCCCGGCAGCGCCGCGCCGGCGGAGCTAATCGCGTATGCGTATCACAGCGGCACGGGCCGGATGCTCGGCGTCGAGACTGGGAATGTGACGACGAACTACACGCACGATCCGCTGGGCCGATTAACGCTCGTCTCGGCGACGCGTTTGAACGGCGCCAATGTCGGATCGGTCGCGGCGACGTACACGTATGATCTCACTGGTGCGCTCACGACCGAAACGCTTTCCAACGGCCTCACGACCGCGTACGGGTATGATGATTACGGCCGGCTCGGCAGCGTGGCGGTGACGCGCGATGATCCGAACACCACGGCTGTCGATCAGTACAAAGTCTTCGGGCAGGAGCTCGCGTTGCTCCCCAGCGGCCAGCGCGACACCGCGACAGAGAAGCGCTACACCGGCACCGGTGCGACCACGCCGTTCAGCACGGTGGTGATCGACTGGGGATATGATGCGCTGAATCGGCTGACGAGCGAGCGGCGGGACGTGCTCGCAGGCACAAACGTCACGGGCGCCATCGACGCCGCGGGTGAGTATTACACCACCTACACGCTGGATGCAGTGGGCAATCGATTGCAGAAAACACTCGACGACTTCGAAAACGCCAAGGACGAGACGATCACGTCGAGCTATCTCAACGCGAACGGTTCGCTCAACCGCAACGATTGGCTGCTGAGCGAAACGTCGGTGAAAACGACGCCGGCGAGCACGACAACAACGGCGTATGCGTACAACGCCAACGGCTCGACGACCAGCAAATCGGTCAACGGCAGCGTAGCTGAAACCTACACATGGGACCGGCGTGGCCGCATGACGAGTGCGGCAGTGGGCGGAGTCGCGACAAACTACAAGTACGACGCCGTCAACAATCGCACGCAGAAGCAGACCGGTGCAACGACGACGCGCTACATCATCGACGCGCAGAACCCCACCGGCTACGCGAAGGCGATCGAAGAGCGCAACGCTACTGGCGCGCCGACGAAGAGTTACGTGCTGGGCCTGGACATCATCGCCGAACAGGACGGCGCGTCGGCGGCTGTGGAATACTTAGTGCAGGATGCACGCGGCTTCACGCGTATCCTCGCGGCCCCGACCGGCCTGGCGAACGCTAATCAACTGCTGGACATGGACGCGTTCGGCAACGCGCTGAACTACACGAATGCCACCGCCGGCACAGAATGGATCGCGCCGGACGGACGGACGGATGTCGAGACGGGGTTGACGTATCAAATCAACCGGTATAGCAATCGACTGACGGGGAAATTCAACAGTTTTGATTTCAACAACGATGGCGATCCAAGCAACCCGGCGACTTTCCACAAATTTGTGCTCGGGAATGCGAACCCGGTGTACTATCTGGACGCGAGTGGTAACGTTTCGCTAACGGAAACGTTAGGCACGCTCGGCATTCGGCCGAAGTTTGCATTGGCCGTGATTTCGATAAGCGCCGCGATCCTTGGGGGCTCCTACGCTTACAACACGCTTGCAGTGGGCAATTCTCTTACTACGGTTCAAGGCCAAAAGCTAAACCGAGCCACCCACCTACTCAGGGTTGAAGGATACAACTCATGGGCGGATTTGGCGGCCGGGGTCACCTACAAAATCGATCCCGAACTAGGCGATTGGGGTCAGACCCGCTTCGCCTACAGAACTGTACTCTTGCGGCCCGACTCCCTTCAGC
>JAWXBF010000008.1:0-31086 GCA_034439895.1 Deltaproteobacteria bacterium | reverse complement strand
GCGTTGGGTGGGCGTGGTGGGTTGTGTGAACCGAATCTCGAGCTCCTCAAACGCACTCCACCCGGTGCGCTCGACTTGAAAACCCAGGCGAAGTGCCGGTTGCAATCGCCAGGACATTGCAAGCGTCAACAGGTCGGGCAGCGGCAACTTGGTACTGGCCCGCTGATCCACAAAGGTCGAGCCGAGGCGAGGATCGTTGCCGGAGAAATCCGCCTTTCCGTCAAAGCCAAGTTGCGCACCCGTCCGGTAAGTCAAGGCGAGCGAAAGAACGTCGGGCACCGGTCGCAACGAGAGCGCAACGTTGGCGTTCCAGCCGTAGGCGTTGCCGCTTAGCACCCCGCGCCCCATTGAGGGGGACATGGGCATCATCAAATCCGAAGGCAAACCCGCTGCAAATTCAACGGTTCCGTACAGGAGACTCGCCCCCGCTGCAATCGCAACACGATCACCCAGGGGCACCGAAACGGTTGGATTGAGCGCCACCACGGTGATGGCTATCGATTCCGCCTTCTCGGCACCTTGCCACCCACGCGGCCAGTTCAACTTCAAACCGAAGGGCGCATACAGCCCAAGTCCGAAAACCACGCGCTCTTGGCCTGGCGTCGATACGGGAACATGCAGAAACAGGTTGGGAACGGGCTGCAAAAGAAAATCCGCCTGCGTTGTGGGTCCACCGTCTTTCGGTGTGAACGAAACCCGCGGAAAACCAAGGGCCAGGGTGGCCGAGGCGCCCCAACCCTTTGCAAAGCCGAGCGCTGCGGGATTGAACCAGACGGCGGCCGGCTCGTCGGGATCGGCGGCCACTGCACCACCCTGGCCAAGGGCCGACGCCGACTGCTCCTGAATAAGAAAGCCCGAAGCGTTCGCGACGTCCGACCGTGCCACGAAAGCGGCAAGCAAAGCTGCGAGAATCCGAACAAGGCACTTCGACACCAACAAAGCTCAGCATAGCGCCGAGTTGCTCGACTTTTGAAAACGCATTCCTGGATGCGAACCCTATTGCCCTCCCCGGACTTCGATTTGTTGATCTATGCTTGCGGACACCATGAAGTGCGTTGCGTTAAGGGTTTTGTTCGTGTTTTTTCTCACCGCAACCCTTGGTCCCGGAACAGGCTGTAAATCCGATGGCAACACCGAGGGGGTCGGGGGATCGTTGGCCGGTGAAAATGGCGCCGCGGGAAAGAATGTCGGCGGTGGTGCTGGCACCCATTCCGAGGGGGGCACGGCCGGTCAGTCGATTCACGGCGGCGACTCCGGCGGTACGGGAACATCCACGCAAACCGGCGGCGATCCGGGGACCGATCCCGGCGCGACGGTGCTCTCGCGGCCTGTCGACATGGCGAACTGGGGGACGCCCTATCGTATCACAGTCCCGTCCGGCGTCATGGTGAGACCGGGCGGCACCGCATTGTTGACGACGCCGAAATTACCGAAACCGCTGCCGGCGAACTCGGAACTCTCTCGAACGATGGAACGCTTGCGCGGAAGCACGGCCCAAAAACCCAGTCACCTGAAAGTCCTTTTCTACGGACAGTCGATCACCCGGCAGCCCTGGTGGAACGAAGTTATCAAGTGGTTCGAGACGACCTATCCAACTGTGAAATTCGAGTTCTTGATGCAGGCGTCGGGAGGCATGGCCGCCAACAAGATGCGACGCGCGTCGGAACAGGATGTGATCCCGTTGCAACCGGATCTCATCATCTACCAGAACTACGGCGACTATCTGGATATCGACGCCATCATCCGCGACTGGCGAACCCGCACGACGGCTGAAATCATGTTGCAAACGTGGCACCTTGGTACGGAGAATCCCGATGCGTTCGCCTCGATTGAACGCATGAACTATCTGTACATGCCGAATGTCTGTGAGCGTTACGGATGTTATTTGCTGGACGTTCGTACGGCGTGGAAAGACTACGTCAAGGCCAAGAATATCGCCAACGATGCCCTGACTCGCGACGGTATCCACCTCAACGCAGAAGGCATCACGTTGATGGCCAAGCTGGTCATCGACGCCTTTGGAAACTACCCGGCAAGCGGGATCCCTTCGGATCCGATGCATCTGGTCGAGACCTTCGAGATTGGCAAAGATCTTCCCTGGTATCAGGGACGGCTGCTGGCCGACTTTGACGGAACACGCATCGACATCGTGGCCCGGTCCGACGCCAAGCTGGCCGCTGATCTGGCAAGTGTGACGATTGACGGCAAGAAACCGTCAGAATTTCCAGAGGCCTACGCGTTTACCCGTCCCAATACGAACGGCAAGGCGATTGACCTGCCCGAACCTGGATGGCCATGGGTCATCGGCGCGCCGATGCGCATTGATCGCACGGCGAAGTTGTTGGTCGAGGACTGGACCCTGTCCATCACCCAACGAAACGGCAACGATTTTCAGTTCACGGTTGCTGGTTCCTTGACGGGCAACGATGGCTCGGGCTCGCGCAATGCGAAGTTCGTATCACCTTCGGGGCGCGTCGTGATTGCACCGGAAGACTGGCACACCGATGGCGCTGAAAACACCGGCTTCAATCTCACCGGGAACAAGGTGGTCTGGAAGGCGATTGCACTGCACACCGATCGCTATCCACCTTCAGCCTTGCCGGGCGACGCGACCTTGCCGGAACCTGCGACGATGATCATTGCGGGACTTTCCAACAAGCGCCATCGCATCGAGCTCAAAACCAAGGACGGCAAGGCACTGCCGTTGAGCGCGGTGCGGGTATATCGACCCGTGTTCGGCCGCTAAAAGGCTGCGAACGGCACTCGCTGGCGAGAAGGCAACCCGCTACACTCGGAACCCACCGAGGAGTTTCCGCATGCCCGTATCCGAGGCTGACATTTGGCACCATTGCAGTTCCTGTAAAAAGCCCCTGCTTTTTGCCACGCCCTACTGGGAATGCAGCGTGTCGACCTGTTCAAAGGCACGGATTGCCCTCTACTTTTGTTCGGTGAGTTGCTGGGACGCGCACCTGCCCGAAGCCCGCCATCGCGAAGCCTGGGCCGTCGAAAAACGCGTCCCGCGTCGCTCGGCACACGAGGCCCATGTGGCGGCCGAGAAAGTTGTCCGCGATGCGCCGATGCTGCGGCCTACAACGGGCAGCGTGACCGCCCCCGCAGTGGTGATCCCGACCGGTCCGGCAACCCTGTCTGACAAGTTCGACAGGGACATTCTCATCGTCGTCTCGAAGATGAAAAAGTACATCAAAGATCGAGCGGACATGAATACCTCCGAAGGTGTCGTCGACGTGTTGAGCGAACACCTGCGACAGATCTGCGACGAGGCGGTCGGCAACGCCCATCGCGACGGCCGTCGCACCGTGATGGATCGCGACGTGCGCCCGGTTACCGGCCGCTGGCGCGTTGTCCGCTAGCGAGCGCGCCGAGTCGTACCACGATTTCCTGAACTGCCGACGGGCGTGCCATCGTCAACATCGCTTCGCCCATCTTGCGCAAGCCCACCGGGTCGGCAAGTAAGCGCGCGATGGCGTCGGCCAAACGTTCCGGCGTGGCGTCGTTCTGAGTCAGCAATTCGGCAGCGCCTGCCCGTGCAAAGGCCTCGGCGTTCTTCGTCTGGTGATCGTCTGCAGCGGTCGGCAACGGAATCAGTACCGCCGGTTTTTGCACCATTGCAAGCTCGGCCAAGGTCAACGCACCCGCGCGCGCGACCACCAGATCGGCCGCGCAATAGGTTGCCACCATGTCGTCGATGAAGGACCTGACCTCGACCCGATCCGCAAGACCGAGGGAAGCGTAACGCGATTGCAACGACTCGAGATCGGCGGCGCCGGATTGGTGAACGAGGCGCGGCGCCAGACCACGTTTGGACAGGATCTCCATTGCATCCACCATTCTGTCGTTGACCGCGCGAGCTCCCTGGCTGCCACCCACCACGAGCAAGGTCGGCGGATCGGAATTGCCGTGTGGCACATGGCTTGCCACTGCGGACACAAAGGCCGCACGGACAGGATTGCCGGTATGGACGACCTTGTGCGCGGCGAAGTGGCGACCCGCGTCGTCAAAGCCCACGAAGACAGTGTTCACCACGCGGCCAAGCACGCGGTTCGTAAAGCCGGGCACGCTGTTTTGTTCCTGAATCGCGGTCGGAACACCCGACAGGGCAGCCGTCATGACCATCGGACCCGAGGCGTAGCCTCCGACCCCCAACACGACATCGGGCGAAAATCGGCGCAGGATCGCGCGTGCACCCCAGAATGCTGCGGGCAAACGAATCACACCGAGCAGGGTTTTGCCAAAACCCATGCGCTTGAGGCCGCTGACCTTCAAGAGTTCAAGCGGAAAGCCCGCTGCGGGCACCACCCGTTTTTCAATGCCCCGTTCGGTACCGACGAACAACACCTCGCCGCCTGCCTCGACCACGGCCTGTGCGACGGCAATCCCAGGAAAAAGATGACCGCCCGTTCCACCGCCGGCCACGAGCAAACGCAAAGGCTTCATCCGACTGCCGGTGCCCTCGGCTTGCCCGTCTCGACCACAACGCGAACAGCCTGGCGATTGGATCTTCGATTGCCCTTGCCCCACCCGCGCCAGTCAAATCCCTCGAAGAGTGCAGCACCGCGACGCGGTTCGGGATGGCCGGCGGAGATGTTCACGAGGATGCCCGCCGCAAACAAACTGATGATGAGTGAACTGCCACCGTAGCTGATGAAGGGCAAGGTCAAACCCTTGGTTGGCACAATGCCGAGCACAACCGCCATGTTGGTCAGCGCCTGCAATCCGAACAGGGTGGTCAGACCAAAGGCGAGGTAACAGCCAAACGCATCACGGGCACGCGCCGAAGCCACAAGGCCGCGCCAGATCAAAAGTCCAAACATCACTAGCACCAAGAGCACACCGAATAAGCCCAGCTCCTCACCGACGACCGCCAGGACGAAGTCGGTATGGGCTTCTGGCAAAAAGAACAGTTTCTGACGGCCATTGCCGAGGCCTCGACCCATTATTTCACCCGAGCCAATGCTGATGAGCGACTCACACATTTGATAGCCCGCATCTTTTCGATGGCCGAAGGGATCGAGAAAGGCCATCACGCGACGCATGCGCCACGGGGTCGACGCGATGAAGCGCCAGCCGACGGGGGCGGCGACCAGACCCGCGATGAGGATGTAAGAAACCTTGGTGCCTGCAACGAAAAGCATGGCAATCGCCACCGCACCAAAAATTGCGGCCGTCCCGAGATCGGGTTGTTTGAGCAACAACGCCATCAGCATCCCGGTCACGACGAGCGGCGGCAGAAAACCTGCGGAGAATTGTCGAACCTTCTCCGCCTTGCGGGCAAGGAGCGCCGCGAGATAGACCAGCAGGGCGATCTTGGCGAGTTCCGAGGGTTGAAATGAGAAAGGTCCAATGCGAAACCAACGGACCGCACCACCCACGCGGGTTCCAATGACGAGCACGGCGACCAACATACCCATGCAGGCAAACAACATGGGATAGTTGATCCGTCGGTAAAACGAGTAGTCCGTCCGCACCGCAACGGCAAAGGCGGCAAGCCCCACGAGGGCGTAGAAGATCTCTCGCTTCAAGAAATACGTCCAATCGCCGTAGCGTTTCGCCGCGAACATCGCACCGGCCGAAAACACCATCACGATCCCGAACGCACACAAACAGAGCACAACCCCAACCAGGATCGGATCGGCGCCCCGGCTTGGTCCAGCACCCCGAAACCAGCCTTTGACCTCGGTGCGCAGACGGCGCTCGATAGAAAACGTATCACGCCATCCAAAGCGACGCCTGCGGGCCGGTGCCTGCGGAACGACCGGGACCGCTTCGTCGGGGTCCGTGCCGGAATCTTCAACGCTCACGATGTGCCTCCATTCGGAACCACCCTCGGTGTGGTCGGTTCGGAACCGGCTTCGGCGGATTCGGCCTCAAGTTGGGCGGCAGCGGCACGAAACGCCGCGCCTCGCTCGCCGTAGTTGCGAAACATGTCAAAGCTCGAACATGCCGGCGACAGGATGACGGCGTCTCCCTGTTGCGCCCGAGCCGCGGCCATGCGAACGGCTTCTTCCATGGACGAGGCCCGATCGACTGGAACGGTTGCCCCCATCGCGGCCTCGATGCGATCGGCAGCCTCGCCAATCAGCACGATCCCGCGCCCGATCTGCGCCATTGCGCGCACGAGCAGATCGTAACTGCCGCCCTTGTCACGACCGCCTGCTATCAACACGACTGGCCTCGGGAATCCGGTCAGGGCCGCAACCGCCGCACCAACATTCGTCCCCTTGGAATCGTTGTAATATCGAACCCCGTCGACGTGCGCACACAGCTCCATGCGATGGGGCAACGGCTTGAAAGTCAACAACCCGCGGTGCACTTCGGACGGCAGCGCACCGCCGAGACGAGAGGCAACGATTGCCGCCAGCGTGTTCTCCAGGTTGTGTCGGCCAACCAGCTTCGGATTGTCCGCCGTGTAGCGTTCGATTTCACAACCGGGAATTCGAATGTTGAGGGTATCCCCTTGTAGCCATCCACCTTCGGACAAGATCTGCGTGGTCGAAATCGGTAAAAAACGGCTGCGCACGTTGCGCGCAACCTCGAGAACCAACGGGTCATCCAGGTTCATCACGGCAAAGTCGCTTTGTTTCTGCGCACTGAACATCTGGGCTTTTGCCGCGACATAGCCTTCGATGTCGGCATGGCGATCCAAATGATCGGGCGTGATGTTGAGCAACACGGCAACCTGCGGTCGAAAGCTCTCAATCGTCTCGGCCTGAAACGACGACACCTCGACCACGCACACGCCACCTTCTCTGCCGGCCGGCGTGTTCACAACTTCCGATAGCGGCAGGCCAAGGTTGCCGCCAACAAAGGTCGGTCGCCCGGTCGAGGCCATCATCCCGCCACACAAGGTCGTGGTCGTGGACTTGCCGTTGGTGCCGGTGATGGCTATCAGGGTTGCGCGAATAAACTGCGAGGCCAGTTCGAGCTCACCCGTAATCGCAACACCCGCTTCCCGGGCGGCACTCAGCTCCGGCCCTTCGGGTACCCCGGGCGATAGGACGATGAGATCCGAATTCATGAAATCTTCGATCCGGTGCCCACCCAGCCTTCGTTTCATCTCGGGCGCAAGGGCAGCCAGTGCATCGCCAAGCTGTGCTTCGCTTTTTTGATCGGTCAGCGTGACCGCAGCGCCATGGGTATGACAAAGCCGCGCTGCCGCTTGGCCAGAGACGCCAAGTCCCACGATGAGCACACGTTTCCCCGGCAATTCCACGGGTGGATGCACGACGGGAACGCCCGTTGGGGTCGGGGGAGATCGGCGATGCATGACGAAACCGATTCACCATCGCGCAGGCACGACCAACAATCCAGAAAGCCGATATTTCTGTCCGTCAACCCGCCTTGTCCCACCAACCCAACAGACCACACGGGCAAGGTGGTCGGAATTCAACAGATCCCGGGGAATCTTGGTCAGAAAAATGGGACCCGCACCCAACCGGGCGGTCAATGTCCGATAGGTCGTTGGCACTTTCCTTGCTGATGGCGTGGCGTATGAAGAATTCGGGTTGCCGAAACTTGTGGGTCGGGGTGGCATCATCGTGCATCGCAGTTGCGCTTGCGAAGCCGGGAAAAACCCAGGAAGTGCCGACACCCGAACCTGTGGTCGACTGTAGTGATACGGCAAAACTTCAGGCCATCACGCGGATGTTTCCGCCCGCCCCGGTGCAGATGCGGTTGGAAAACCTGGAGCATCTCGCGGCCTGCCACGCTTCCGAAACGGCCGGACCCGTCGCGGCCGTCATCCACCTTGATAGAGAGCCCAGCGTTCGCGCGTCGGCAGCCAAAACACTCGGGGCCATCGGCGGCCAGTCTGCCATCGATTCATTGCGCGCAACCGCCGGCTACAGCCGGGAGTCGGGCGTCGTGCGACAGGCGGCTGTCACGGCGCTTGCGACGCTTGAGGCGTGGGGCGCGCTTCGAGCGCTGACCGAGGACGCCACTGCCCCTTCTGCCGAGCGCTGGTCCGCCATCCAGTTCCTCCAGAAACAGCCGGCATCCTTGGCCGCGGTGCCCCCGAAGCCGGTACCGGGCGCGGCACCGACCGGGGTCGTGACAGCGGCGCCTGTTCCGGAGGTGCCTGCCAACACAGTGGTTGCCACCCAACCGTCACACACACCGGCACGCGACACGATCACCCCCTCGTTGCAAGCGGCCGAATCGAAGGCGGCAACACCGCCCGACGGGACCGCCCTCGTGGTGGCAACGTCAACCCTTGCGGGAGGTTATTGGGGTGCGAATCTTGCGTTGCTTGCGGGACAGAACTCGGCTGGGGTTGTCACGCTCGTCGCCAGTGCGGGCGCGGTCATTGGCGGCGGCACGGCGCTCGGCCTGACCCGGTTCGGATTGCGCCCCTCCCCCGCGCAAGCGCTGTGGTACGCAAACGCCACGGCGTGGGGCACATTGGCTGGGGTGGCTGCTCGCTCGGCAGCGTCGTCAGCGGGATCAAAATTGCAATACGGTTTGCTCATCTCGGGTGAAACCATCGGTATTGCGGCGGGACTCTGGGGCGCGTCGCAGTTTGGCTTCACAAGTGGCGACGTGGTCCTCGCCAACGCCATGGTTGGTGCCGCGGGTTTGGCTGGCCTTGGCTCCCGGCTTGTTCTTGATCCGTCCGCCTATCCCACGCCCAACGTTTGGACTGCGGGCGCGGTCATCCCTGTCATGGTGGCATCAACCTACGCGGCGAAGAAACTGCGGCTCACCGAAAGCGACCGCCACTTGGCGCTTGCCGCCGCCATCGGAACCGGTGCCACCGCGAGCTGGCTGGCAACTGGCCTATCCGACACCAAAGATCCGAACGAACAAAAACGTGTTGCGGTTGGCGGAACCCTGATGGGCATCGGGGGCGGCTTCATCGGCGCCCTCGCCTTGTCCCCCTTCGTCGAGCCCTCGGACCGAAAGATTATGGCGCACATGGGAGGCCTTGCGGCAGGCAATCTTTTCGGTCTGGGCCTGCACATGGTGGCTTCGCCAAAGGATTCGCAACACTGGGGACTCGGCGCAGGCCTCGGTGGCGTCGGGTTCGCGGCGACGGGTCTCTTGCTGGCCCCGCACCTGAAGCTTGAGGCCAACCGCAATGCGTTTGCGATGGCGACCTTTGGCGGGGTGGCGGCAGCTTCCACGTGGAGCCTTGCGCTCTCGGCAGCTTCGACCGGACAACCTGTCGATGCGCGCCTGCCGGGGGGAATGCTGGCGGGTGCGATCGCCGGAGGCAGCGCGGGACTCCTTGCCTCGCCCCACTTTCATCCCGATATCGCGGACCATCTAACCGCGGGTGCCGGCATCGCGACCGGCATGGCGACAGGACTTGGCGTGGCCCGACTCGTCGATTCGAGTAAAGGCAGTGCCGACTTTTATGGCGTCATCGGCGGCGCAGGTGTGGGATTGGCGGGCGGAGCCCTGTTGGCCCACCACGACCGCATGGACGGTCGCGAAACAAGTTCAGCCGTCCTGGGTGGCAGCCTTGGCGCACTCGCGGGCAGCATCTTACCCACCTTGCAGCTTTCCACCCGCGATCCGGACGGATCGCACGGTCGCGAGTTATCGGGTGGCACCCTCGTCGGACTTGGGATTGGCGCATCGAGCGGGGCAATGCTGTCAAACGCAACACATCCTTCGAGGGCAACGTTGAAGCTTTTGTGGATGGCCTCGCCCGTTGCCGTCGGCACGGGGATGGGCCTCGGGCAGATGTTGGACCGCGACGGCGAAACCCGGGCGACGCGAATCGGAACCCTCGCCGGCATCGGAGTCGGCACGGGTGGTGCGCTGCTCGCCAACAAACTCATCCCTCAGTTGCGTCTTGCCGATCCGTTGCACGCACAGGCGGTGACCATGGGTCTACATGGCGCCGCGATGGGCTGGTTCATCAGCCGCCTTGCCGTCGGCCTCACACCGTATGGCAACGATCAGTCCCACACCGACCAGCAATATAAAGGTGCGCAGCTCATGGGAATTTCGGCCGGACTCGGGACCGGTCTGATTTTGTCTCGATTTGCCGATCCCGATTCTGACGACCATCTGGTCGCAACTGCGGGCTCGCTCTATGGACTGTCGCTCGGCGCGGGCATTGCCAACCTGCGATGGGATCCTGACACGACCGACACACCCGATCGCCTTGGCGCAGCGGCTCGGGTATCGGGCGCTCTTTTGGGCCTTGGTGCGGGCGCGTGGGTTGGCCATGCCGTCGATCTGCGCGGCCCGGACAAGGCTGCAACGCTGCTCGGGACGGGTTATGGCGCCCTCATCGGTTCACTTGTCCCAGGTCTCGATGAGACCGATTTCGAGGAGACGAGAACCCGAACCGGCGCTGCCCAGATCGGTCTCACGCTGGGTGCAATCGGGGCGGGCACGTCGTCATACGTTACAAGCGCAAACGCAGGACAGGTTCGGGTCGCAACCGGCGGCGCGGTCCTTGGCATGGGATTCGGCGGGGGCGTTGGTCACTGGCTAACGGCGACCGGCTCGCGCGGCGCCCGCATCGGCGTCGTTGCAGGATCGGCCGGAGGCATCGGCGCGTCCCTCTTGCTCGATTCTCAGTTAAAACTGTCGAATGGATTGTCGGCATCGGCCACGGCACTTGCGCTCTTCGGCGGATTGATTGGTGCAACCGAAGGCTGGATGCTCGCGGGTGCAACCTCCGAAACGGGAGCGCTCGATGGTGGAACGGGTCGCGCGAATGGGGGCGCGCAACTTGCGGGCGTTTCACTTGGCATCGCGTCGGGGCTGGTACTTTCGCGGTTCATCGAACCCACTGGAGAGGACTACCTCGCCGGCGCAACCGGCTGGGGACTCGGCGCCATGCTGGGCGCAGGCACCGCAGGGCTTACCATCGAGGACGATCCCCGTGCCACCGCCGTGGGCACCATGGTGGGATCCGCCGTCGGCGTCACCGCCGCATTCGCGACACAGGCGGCATTCCCTATCGAATCGACCGACGTCGGCGCGGCCTTTGTTGGCGCAACGGCCGGTGGCATGGTCGGCTGGCTCGCACCAACGTTGCATGAAACCGACGCCGATCTCGGCTCGGCTCGCTCGGGCGCGGGATTTAAACTGGGCCTTCCGATTGGCGTGGCGGGTGCGATCGCGATGCGCAAGTGGCGTGATACGGATTCCACGGACACCTCGCTAGTGGCCATCGCGGGATTCGATGGTGCCATGATGGGTTATGGCGTCGGTCGACTGTACGACGGCGACGACGATCAGGGACGCCGGATTGGCGTCGTGGCGGGAACGGGCGCAGGTTTGGCGGTCGGCGGGTTGTTGTGGACACGCCTGACCCTGGATGACGGTGATCCGCTGCTCATCGCGGGAATGACGGGGATGGGGGCCTGGACCGGCTTGCTTGCACCCCGCCTTGGCAAGGCCGATGCGAACGATGTCGACGATCACGCCCCCGGTGCCATGTTGCTCGTGGGTGGTGGCGTTGGTTCATTCGGCGCGGTTGCGCTGGCGCACAAGCTGAACCTGTCGGCAGATCTGATGAAAAACGCTTTCGGGCTGTACGTCACGGCACAGGGAGCGGGCGCGGGTCTTGGCGCACTTGTCAGCGAGCGGGACGACGCACCGGTCTGGGGCTTGATGGGCGGCGGCGCCTTCGGTCTGCTTGCAGGCGGCGTCTTGCACGATCGCATTTCGTATGACGAAACCTCAAAACCTCTGCTGACTGCTGCCACAATCGAGGGACTGTGGATGGGTTTGTGGTTGCCGCATGCAATCGACGATGAACCGAGTGACGCCCAGCAGGTCGGAGGCATCGGACTCGGTGCGCTCGGAGCCTTCACGCTCGGCAGCATCGCCAGTTCCTCCTGGCATCCCGACGGCAAGCAAACCGGGACGGCGATGTTGGGAAGTACGCTTGGTGCTGCCGTTTCGGGCGGCGGCGCCTTGCTCGCCGGCGATCTCGAAGGGCGCGAGCGCGTACAGATCTTGCTTGGAGGCACAACGGCGGGTCTCGTGGGTGGCGCGTTCCTTGCCCCCCATCTCGAAATCGACAGCAGGGCCGCAAGCCACGCCAGCATCGGTGCCGCGCTCGGTGCCAGCGAAGGCATGCTCTTTGCCTGGTCGGGTCGAGCGGACGGCAACCGCAGTTACGCCGGTGCGGCGCTCGTTGGCGCGGGCCTTGGTGGTACGCTTGGCCTCGCGCATGCCACCTCGCCAAACTTCACCTCGAAGCGGGGCTTTGCGGCAGCCGGTTTTGCGGCCTGGGGCAGTTGGATGGGTGCCTTTTCGGGCGCCTACTTCAACCGCGACGCGCATGACGTGACCCTCGGCGCGATGCTGGGAACCAACGTCGGGTTGGCCGCAGGCTACGGCCTCATGCACACCGATCTGGTGCAACCGCGTGACTTCGGCTGGTTGTCCCTCGGTGCTGCCATTGGCACGGTGGTGGCAGGCGGTGGTGGCGCCTTCGCCTCGACGCGCGAGAATCCGCGACCGGTGCTGGGCGGACTGGCGGTCGGCCCCGTGCTCGGGATGGTCGGTGGCGCGCTGTTGTTGCCGAAGCTGAGGACGCTTGGAGGGGGCAGCGCCAACGCGAATGCCAGCCGAACCATCGCGGTGAATGCGTCAAGCAGCGAGGATACGGCCCCTGTAGATGAACACGGAGAACCCGACCCCCGGCGCCTGACCGATCGTACTCGCTCAAACGCAGCACGCGGTATGAACCGGGCGTTCGATCTGCAACACATGATGCCGATGGTCGGCAGCCTCCCGCCGTCCCCCGACACGCCCGGCCCGGCCCCGCTGCTCTTTGGCGTGACCGGTCTTTGGAACTAATCGGTGCCGGTTAGAACTTGCAGGGGTTCAACTGGAGCCATAGATCAATCGATGGTTGTGCGGTCCACGTCACCAACTGATACAAGAACTCGCTTCCGGACGGATTCATATCGCCGGTCCGGCGATCGTCTACGTCCAGGATACGAACGCTATTTGCAGTCGTGGAGATGACCAACCAGTAACGGGTGTCGGGATACAACGTTGGAGGACTATCGACCTCGAAGGCGTTGGAACTCGTTGCATCGGGATCCACCTTGTCGGTTTCGGGGAACTTCGTGTCTCCCAGCAAATAATCCTGACTCCACACCGAGGCCGTTGGACCCTTTGATCCCGTCATGATGGTCAGCGTGAGGGTTTCTCCCTTCATGCCTGGGTCGTAATTTCCGGCGAGCAGCAATCGACGCAGATCAGCCTTGTCCTTTACCATGAAGGTCTGAGCCACGGGCGTATCCGGGCCGAGCTTGAACGAGCCCGAGGCCGTCGCAACCCCACGATTGCCGTTCAGCGAGGTTTCGAGGAGCGGCAAGCAACCACATTGATTCTGCGATCCCCCTCCACCGCAGCTGTCGGGATCCTGACAGCCACCGCAGTTGAGTGTGCCGCCACACCCGTTGGCAATCTGCCCACAGTTGGCGCCCTGAGCGGCGCAGGTCGTTGGCGTGCAACCGCACTGACCCTGCGTTCCGCCGCCGCCACAACTTTGTGGCTGCTGACAGACACCGCAACTGGGCGTGCCACCACAGCCATCCGAAATGGTGCCGCAGTTTCTGTTCAATTGTAAGCAGGATGTCGCGGTACAACCGCACTTATTTGGCTGACCACCGCCGTTACACGTTTGCGGTTGCAGGCAGGTGTTGCCGCAGTCTAGCGTTCCGCCGCAGCCATTCGGAATCATGCCGCACTGGGCACCCGCTGCCTGACATGTCGTCGGCGTGCAACCACACTGGTTCATTTGACCGCCGCCGCCGCAAGTTTGTCCTTGTGGGCAAGTCGCACCACAGTTGAGCGTGCCACCACAGCCGTTTGGAATCTGACCGCACTGGGCCCCCGCCGCCAAACACGTCGTCGGCGTACAACCACAGACATTCGCCGAGCCCCCGCCGCCACAGCTTTGTCCCGCCGGGCAAACCGCACCACAATTGAGCGTGCCACCACAGCCGTCAGAAATTGAGCCACAGTTCTTGCCCTGAAGCAGGCAGGTGGTCGCGACACACGGTTGATTGCCGCAAACATTGGCGCTGCCACCGCCGCCGCAAGTCTGCCCCGCTGCGCACATGCCGCAGTTCAAGGTTCCGCCGCAACCATCGGGCGGCGTTCCGCAGTTGGCACCAAGCGCCAGACAGCTCGTGGGTGTGCAGCCACAAATATTGGCGCCACCGGCACCCCCGCCGCACGTCTGCTGTCCCATGCACGTACCGCAACTCAAGGTTCCGCCGCATCCATCGGGAATCGAACCACAGTTCTTACCCTGTGCCGCGCAGCTCGTGGGCGTGCAACCGCAAACATTGGTTCCGCCGGCACCCCCGCCGCAGGTCTGCAACCCCGCACAGTTTCCACAATTCAACGTGCCGCCACACGCGTCCGGGATCGATCCGCAGTTTTTGCCCTGTGCGCCACACGTGGTTGGCGAGCAACCGCAAACGTTGACCGTACCGCCACCGCCGCAGCTATTCGTGCCCTGGCAAGAGCCGCAATTGATCGTACCGCCGCAGCCGTCGAGGATCGTCCCGCAGTTCTTGCCCTGCGCAAGACAGGTGGTCGGTGCGCAACCACACGAATTCGGGATGCCGGTGCCACTGCAGGTCTTCGGACCTGCGCACATGCCGCAATTGATCATGCCACCACAACCGTCCGGTATCGATCCGCAATCGGCGCCCGCGGCGTTACAGCTTGTGGGCGTACATCCACAAACGTTCGAGATGCCCGTGCCACCGCACGTTTGCGGCGACGTGCACATGCCACAGTTGAGTACCCCACCGCAACCGTCGGAAACCGGGCCGCAGTTCTTGTTGCCGGCGGCCGCGCAGGTGGTCGGGGTACAGGGCTGAGCGCCACACTTGTTGGGAATGCCATCCCCACCACAGAACTGATTCGCCGCACACATGCCGCAGTCGATGGTTCCACCGCAGCCGTCCGGTATCGAACCACAGGTTGCGCCCTTGGCAGCACAACTGGTCGGCACACAGGCGCACTCATTCGGTGTGCCGCCGCCGCCGCAGGATTCAAAGCCCATGCACGAACCGCAGGATAGCGTGCCGCCACAGCCGTCCGGTATCGAACCACAGTCCTTACCCTGGGCCGCACAGGTCGTGGCTGTGCAACCGCAAACGTTGACTTCGCCACCGCCACTACAGCTCAAAGGCGATTCGCAGGTGCCGCATTCAAGCACACCGCCG
Source organism: Deltaproteobacteria bacterium (assembly GCA_034439895.1). Taxonomy (GTDB): domain Bacteria; phylum Myxococcota_A; class Polyangia; order Fen-1088; family Fen-1088; genus JAWXBF01. The sequence continues at coordinate 15,898 of JAWXBF010000008.1, read as the reverse complement.
CAGCCGTCGGAGATCGAACCGCAGGTTCGTCCCTGCGCCACACAGGTCGTGGGCGTACAGGTCATGGTGCCGCAATGATTCGGGCCGCCACCGCCGCATGAATCCTGGCCCTTGCAAGTGCCGCAGTTGAGGAAGCCCCCGCAGCCATCGGAGATCATGCCGCAGGTCGCGCCTTCGGAAGCGCAGGTGGTCGGTGTGCATCCACACTGACCCGCAACACCCGCCCCGGCGCAGGATTCAGGCGCGCCGCACGTGCCGCAATTGGCGAGCGTGCCGCAACCGTCAGGAATAAAGCCGCACGCCTTGCCCGTACATTTGAGGGGCTTGCAAGTGCCTTCGCCGCAGACGTTGGCCATGCCATCGCCGCCGCAGTTTTGGCCGCCAGAACACGAGCCGCAGTTCAGAACGCCACCACAACCATCGGGAACTTGCCCGCAGTTTTTGCCAGCAGCCGTGCACGAGGTACGCGTGCAGCCGCAAATATTCGCCATGCCAGCGCCACCACAGGTCGTGTTGGGACCGCAAGCGCCGCAGTCAAGCACGCCGTCGCAGGCGTCCGAGATAAGACCGCATTCCTTGCCCGCCGCCGAACAGGTGGTTTCCGAACAGCTCATGGGGCCGCACTTGTTGGCACCGCCGCCGCCGCACGAATCCGCACCGGCACACTGGCCACACATAAGCGTACCACCGCATCCGTCGAGGATGGTGCCGCAGGTTGCGCCAACCGCAGCACAGGTTTTGGGCTGACAACCGACCACGGGTGCATCCATCGTGACCGTCGCGTCCGGCAGGCCTGATGTGCCACCGGCCATGTTCACCGGTGCGTCGATTGGACTGCCGCCCGATCCTCCGGACATTGTGCCGCCACCCGTACCACCCTGGCCCGGATCACCCGAACCGCGGCAGATTTTGTCTGCACCGCACATCTGTCCCGGCGGGCAATCGTCAGTCGGCCCGCACCGAATGTTCTCTTCGTAGTCGGGCTCGACACACGCTGCGGCCAGCAAAACAACTCCGGCCAATAAACCAACCTGCACAACAAATCTACGCATTGAACCTTTGATTTTCGCGGAAAAGCGGCGGGATCACAATGGGTCGGCCCGAGAAAATTGAAGCCGCACCTCGGTGCATACCTCTCCCCACACCCGGAGCCCACAACAAAAGACGCGCTGCGTCTCGGAAGAACTGCGCGGTTCAACGTTTGGTGCAATACTGCCGAACGCTCAATTACCGAGCGTTCGAAAACTTATACGGAGCTGTGTTCGATGAGCGAATCTCAAGGGGAACCGTCAGCGGCAACCGACCTACTGATCGGCAGCAAAGTTGGAAACTACAAACTGGTTCGCCAGCTGGGAGTGGGCGGCATGGGTGCGGTCTACGAGGCCGTTCACGAGTTGATGGGAAAAAAAGCAGCGGTCAAGATGCTGCTGCCCGAACTTTCGGCCAACCAGGAAATCGTAGGACGATTTTTCAATGAGGCCAAAGCGGCAACGAAGATCCAGCACGCTGGCATCGTCGATGTCTACGACTTCGGCTACCACGCCTCCGGCCACGCGTATATCGTCATGGAGTACCTGTCCGGATCGTCGCTTGCGGATCTGTTGAAAAAGGGCCTGCAATTCGCACGCGCTCTCGACATTTCCTGGCAGCTTTGCTCCGCACTCGGCGCTGCTCACAAAAACGGGATCGTTCACCGCGACGTGAAGCCCGACAACATCTACATCGTTCCCGATCCTGCGACGCCGACTGGCGATCGCGTTAAATTGCTCGATTTCGGTATCTCCAAGCTCACCGGCGACGACGGTGCCATGCAGAAGACCCGAACGGGCACCGTGATGGGAACGCCAGCATACATGTCCCCCGAACAGTGTCGAGGCTCGGGCGAGGTCGACAGCCGCACCGATATCTATGCCGTGGGTTGCATCATGTTCGAGATGGTCTGCGGACAGCCACCCTTTGTTCGCAACGGGTTTGGCGAGCTCATCACGGCCCATATTATTGAAGAGCCGCCCCGTCCGAGCGAGATGAACCCCTCGGTCCCGGCGATGTTCGAGGCGATCATCATGCGATCGCTCGAAAAAGATCTGGATGCCCGGTATCAAACCACCACCGAGATGGAAGCCGATCTCGGTGCAATCAATCCCGCCATCGTGGGCGACGTGATGCCGGCACCTGCCGCGGGACATGCGGGCGGCACGGGGCGCAGCAAGATGCGAACGGGCTCAGCCGCGCCGACGGGCCGAACCCGAGCGGGTCTAGGGCCACCTCGGACGATGACCAATGTCATGGAGGAGCCGCTTCCCGCCACAAGCAACAAGAAGGTGTTCGCCATCGCGGGCGGCGCCGTGGTGCTGGTGGGTGCGCTCGTGGCAGTGCTTGCGTCGGGTGGAAGTGAAAAACCAGCGGCGACTCCAATCCCCGTCGCAGCACCGGCGGTGGAAGCACCCGCCGAGGCCAAGCGGGTCAAACTGACCATTCGCTCCACGCCGACGGGCGCATCGGTATTTTCCGCATCGGACAGCGCGTTTCTCGGCAAGACACCTTTTGACGGCACCTTTCCGTCTGGCAACAGCCAGCTTGGCTTCGTCATCAGAGCTGCCGGGTTCGCGGATCAGAAGATCGCGCTCTCCGCTCATCAAGATGGCGCGATCGACGTGACGCTGGACGCAGCGCCCGGCCAGCCAGCGCCCGTGGTCACCGCTGCAAAAGTGGGCAAGCGTTCCGCCGCCGGGTCCGCAAAGGCCGAGGCCAAGTCGGGTAAAAACGACCCAAAGGGCAAGAATGGCAAACGCGATTGGGGCGAGCTCGTCGATTTCTAATTCGGGCTCCTTCTTCGCGCGCGTTCGCGGTACAATTTCCCAACGCCGAAAGGCGATGGAACCGGGCATGAACACAGCAAAACAAACGGGGTGGGCGCGCACAGCATTTTGCGTTGCCTTGGTGATATCGGCTCAGCTTGGGCCGTCTTTCGCGCATGCACAGGCCACAAATCGCAAGGCGCAGGCCGAAGGGCACTACGATCAGGGCAAAGCGTATTACAAGGCCGGTGCGTTTGATCTCGCCGTCAAAGAATTTTTGGCTGGCTACGAGCTTGATCCCCGCGCGGGTGTCCTTTTCAACGTTGCCCGCGCCTTCGAGGAGTTGAAGAACCCCCAAAAGGCGATCGAGTACTACAAGAAGTACACGGATCTCGGCGCGGCAGCCGCCGCAGCAACCGAAGCACGCGCACGCATCGTCGTACTTGAACGTCAAATCAAAGAGGCAGAGGACACAGCCGTTCGTCGAAAAACCGAAGAAGAAGAGGCTCGAAAACGGACAGCCGAAGACGCGATCGAACGAGAGCGCCTGGTGAAATTGGCCGCAAGCCAGCCAGCGCAGCCTGTGGTCGAGGAAAAACCGGAAGGCTCGATGGGTGTGAGCACGCAGGCTCTTGCTGCAGGGGATCCGGAAAAGGCAAACACCTTGAAGCTATCCGGCATGATCTCGGGTGGCGCCGGCGTGCTGCTGACAGGCCTTGGCTTTCTGTTTCGCTCGCAGGCCACGACCCTCAAAAGCGAGGTTGAAAATGAGTATCGCGCGATGGGATGGACCGATGCCGTCAAGCAGAAGGATTCCGACATCGATTCGAAGAATCTGCTGACCGGAATCTCGTTTATCGCCGGCGGACTCGGATTGGCCGCGGGTGGCGTTTTGTATTACCTCGGCTGGGAAGAAAGCAACCGTGTTGAAGCGAGTGGCGTCACGAGTACGGCCCTTGTCCCGGTCGTGGGACCCGATGGATCAGCATCGATGATGTGGGCTGGGCGCTTCTAGACGAGGCGGTTGGAGAGCGTTTCGGTTCTTGGTTAGGTTGGGAACCCCACTGTGAAGATCGCGCTGCGTCTGACGCCCTCATGTCGTCTCGTCGTTGACCAAGATGCCGACGATGCGAGTGCGGTTGACAGCATCGTCGCCAGCCGCATTGTTGCGGCATTCAAGCGCGGACCTGGACACGGGCTCTTGTGCTTGGGAGCCGGAGAAGTGGCCACGGTGCTGCCGCCAGAGTTCGCGTACTTTCGCAACTTTGCTGCCCGCTACATGGCCATCATTTGCGGATCGACCGGATCCGCGGCTGACCAGAATAGCAACATCGCTTGCCCACCGCTTGGGGAATTGACGTCGATCGTCTTGTCCGTGCCACCCCTTCGCGGTGGTGAATACCTCAACCCAGAAGGACTCGCACGAATTTGGGCCGATCTCGACGCCGCATTTCGGTACGAACAGAAAGACTCAGGGCTCGATCTGCCGGCGTTCTTGAAAAGCAAAAATCCTGCGTGGAACCTTGTTGGCCGCGTTTACTTCAACCTGGCTGAGAACCGCAAAGACGCCGATCATCCATTCGCGTTCATGGCCACCTACACCACCAAACTCTCTGCCCAAGGTAAACCGCAACACTTGCCACTCGGACAGGCGCTACGGGAGTACGCAGGTGCAAAGAATCGCGCACGGCTATTGTCATTGCTCTTGCCCGTCCAGCAGGCGGCGGAAGTATGCGCATGGTGCAAAGCGATGGTCGATTCCCAATCGATCTTCGAGCCAAACGCGTGGTCCGTGAACGAAGCGTTGCGCTTGCTGCGCGACGTTCCCGCTTTGGAGAAAGCGGGAATAGTGTTGCGAATGCCTGCCAACTGGCGCGGCAATCGCCCTTCTCGTCCAAGCGTTTCCGCGACCGTAGGAGGGGCAGCGCCAACCAAGCTTGGACAGGACGCCCTGCTCGACTTCCGAATGGAAATTACCCTCGATGGCGAACGCCTTGGCCAAGACGAAATGAAACGCCTGCTTGCACAATCGGACGAGCTGGTTTTGGTTCGCGGAAAGTGGGTCGAGATCGATCGCAGACTTTTTCAGCACGCACTGGAAAACTTTGCGCAGGTCGAGAAACTGGCCACCTCAGGCCACCTGACTTTCGCGGCCGCGATGCGCCTTCTTGCCGGCGCCAACATCACTGGCAACGAAAAGACAACGGACGACGCGCAGGATTGGGGACGTGTCGCCGCAGGGCCGTGGTTGGCCGAAACCTTGCGATCATTGCGCGGCCCCGATGGCCTGGCACAAGTCGATCCGGGCCCGGCTCTTCGTGGTACGCTTCGTCCATATCAACAAATTGGCGTACGTTGGTTGTACTTGCTTTGCCAACTTGGGATGGGCGCCTGCCTTGCCGACGACATGGGCCTTGGCAAGACCATCCAGGTGTTGTCACTGCTGTTGATACGCAAAGCCAAGCGCGCAGGAAAGTTTCATCCCAGTCTTATCGTCGCGCCCGCATCCCTGCTTGGCAACTGGGCGCAAGAGTTCGAGCGATTCGCACCGGATCTCAACGTGCTCATCGCACACCCTTCTTTCCTTCCTCCCTCCGCGTTTCCGGACGGGATGAAAATCCGTCCGGTACAACTGGCAAAATACGATGTCGTCGTCACGACTTATGGTTCGATACAGCGCCACGAATGGACGACCGACTGCGATTGGGATCTGGTGGTGTTGGATGAGGCGCAGGCGATAAAAAATCCCAATGCCCAACAAACCAAAGCAGTGAAGAAGCTGAAAGCCAACGCACGCTTTGCCCTGACCGGCACCCCCGTCGAGAATCGACTTGGCGATCTGTGGTCCATTTTCGATTTCACCAATCCGGGATTGCTGGGTACGGGCAAGGCGTTCACGGCGTACGCCAAACAATTGGCCAAACGGCCGGACAACGCCTACGGGCCTCTACGGGAATTGGTCCGACCCTACATCCTGCGCCGCTTGAAAACCGATCGGACGATCATCACGGATCTGCCGGACAAAACAGAGTTGCGATCGTACTGTTTGCTCAGCCGCAAACAAGCAGCGCTTTACCAACAAGCCGTCACGGCCTTCCGAGAAAAGTTGCAAGAAGTGCAAGGGATCGCACGCAAGGGCCTGGTGTTTCAGTTTCTCATGCGCTTCAAACAGATCTGCAACCATCCGTCACACTGGCTGGGGGAAGGTGACTGGGCACCTGAACAAAGCGGGAAATTCGATAGACTAAAAGAGATTGCCGAAATCGCCGTTGAAAAGCAGGAAAAAATCTTGGTCTTCAGCCAATTTCGCGAAGTAGCGGCGCCGCTGTCGGCGTTCCTCGCAACGGTATTCGGCAGAACGGGCCTTGTGCTACACGGCGATACGCCCATCCCAAAACGCCGCGAGTTGGTCACGCGCTTTCAAGAAGACGAATCTGTACCTTTCTTCGTGCTCTCCCTCAAAGCAGGTGGCTCGGGGTTGAACCTAACGGCAGCATCGCATGTGGTACACTTCGACCGCTGGTGGAACCCCGCCGTTGAAAACCAAGCCACCGACCGCGCATACCGAATTGGTCAGCGAAAAAACGTGCTGGTCCATAAATTCATCTGCCGCGGCACCATCGAAGAAAAGATCGACACGCTCATCGAGGGCAAGCGCAAGCTGGCGCAAGATCTATTGGAGGGCACAGGTGAAATCAACTTGACGGAAATGAAGGACGAAGATTTGCTAGCACTCGTGCAATTGGATCTGAATACGGCGTCGGAAGGGATGTGAAAATGTACTATGAATTCAAGCCCTATGTCCGGGTCGCCGACCGCATTCGGGCAGCGCAGCGTGAAACCGAGAAACTTCGGAAGAAAGGGCAGAAAGTTTCGCCCATCGTGATCACGGGCAAGAAGATCGCGACCACATTCTGGGGCACGGCCTGGTGCGAGCACTTGGAACGCTACAGCGATTTCTCCAACCGATTGCCACGCGGCCGCACCTATGTACGCAACGGATCGGTGGTGGATCTTCAGATCGCGGAAGGTGTCGTCACCGCAAAGGTCAGCGGAAGCTCAATGTATAAGGTCAAGATTGCGATCGCGCATCTGCCGAGCGATCGATGGAGAATATTGCGGCATGAATGCGTGGGAGCGATCGATTCGCTCGTCGAATTGCTGCAAGGGCGATTCTCAAAAGGGGTGATGGAACGTCTGTGTCATCCAATTGCGGGGCTATTTCCCGCGCCCTCCGAAATTCGCATGGATTGTTCGTGCCCCGATTGGGCCGGGATGTGCAAGCACGTGGCGGCAACCCTTTACGGCGTGGGTGCCCGTCTGGACAACGAGCCCGCCCTGTTGTTCAAGCTGCGCGGGGTCGATGAAACAGAATTGATCGCCAGCGCAACAGCTGGCCCGTCGGTCGGCGCGAAAGCGAAACCACGCAAGGCAGATAAAACCCTTGCGTCCCAGGATCTGTCAGCGCTCTTCGGAATTGAGATGGCCGATGGTGTCGATGTGGATGCGTCGGCGGAGAAGGCCGTTGATTCCAGCGTTGCAGCAAAGGCAAAGGCCCGGCTTGCGGCGAAGAAAAAACCGAAGCAACCAGCGACGAAAACGGTCCGCCCGATCGCAACAGTGCAGGCCCGGGCAGCGATGCTCAGCTTACAAGGCGAGTACCTTGGGGTTTTGCGCGGGTTGGAGAAAGCCGACCGCGTTGCTTGTCGAGATATCGCCAGGAAAGTCAACGTAAAAGCGGCGGTCGCATTTGCGAAAACACGATTGAATACTGCGCCCACCGTACGGGCACGGAAACGCCGAAAGTAATTCGCAACACAGCGCCAAATGGCCAGTTGGCGTGAAGAAACCCGTCGATTTCACCCCGAGCCGCACGCTCTACGGCTGCGGTTGACAAACGGTACTCTGCGGTTGACAACAGAATGCTCAATGGTTGACAAATCATGAGCAAGGTTCACGCGGCTGGTGAGCTGGTACGCACGTTTCTAATCGACAACATCGATGGCCACCCGACCGACATCGTTCGCTTGACGGCCAAGAGGTTTGATTGCTCGCGACAAGCTGTTCACAAGCACTTGCTGCGCTTGATCGCAGAGGATGCGGTTGTCGTCAACAACGTGACTGATCACTCCGGCGCGAATCATGTCGTCATTTCGGTAGGCAAGACGGCAGCGGCTACAACTATAAAGATCTATGACGATGGTGTCGGCATCTTCAAGAAGATTCAAGCCGCGATAAATCTTGCCGACGAACGGCACGCTGTTCTCGAGCTTGCCAAGGGTAAGTTTACGACCGATCCCACCAAACACGCTGGTGAAGGCATCTTCTTTTCCTCACGCATGTTCGATGCGTTTGATATTTTGTCGGGAGAAGTTTATTTCGCTCACGATTTTGGAAAAACGGAAGATTGGGTTCTTCAACCACATTCTTCAAGGAGCGGTACGTTGGTCAATATGCGCCTGCACAACCATACGGCGCGTCCGACGAAGAAAGTGTTTGATCAGTTTGCGTCTGACGAAGACTACGGATTCAACAGAACGGTCGTACCGGTCAAGCTGATGCAATACGGCGACGACAATTTGATATCGCGGTCGCAAGCAAAACGCCTGTTGGCTCGTTTTGAACGGTTCAAAACGGTCGTACTTGATTTTGCGGGCGTATCATCGATCGGTCAGGCATTCGCCGACGAGGTGTTTCGGGTATTCAGGGCTGAACATCCTGAGGTTGAACTGGTACCGGTCCATACTGAGCCTGACGTGCGGCGGATGATCACTCGGGCGGAATCGCTTGCTGCGAATGGCGGGGTTTAGGCACACCATGACGTTGATGCAGGAAATCCAAGGCGCAATCGAAGCGGGTAAAGCGCGCTTTGAACGCGAACCAAGGTATGTGCGATTGACGCGTTACCTTGAGGTGATGCGGGAACGAAACTTGGTAAGGCCGCAGGAATATGGGTTGCCGCTCGTCGATACCGTCGGACCGTTGGATCGTCGTACCCACGGCCGGATTCATCAGCCTAACATTTGCGGCGGGAACGGAATGTTGGATGGACATTGAATCGATCGAGGTGCCATCGAAGGCCCGCCCTGTGCTTTCATATTGGGTTGTTGCCTTCCTGGACCTGCTTGGGTACGAATCTGCGCTGGCGCGGATGGATGTATTTCCCTTTCCGGAGGATCCTGTTGCCTACGGGAAAGTCGTTGCGGCGTTTGCACGCGACGTCAAACTTCGGCGGAGGCTTTTCGGCCTAGTGAACGAGTTTCTGAGCGAGAAGGCGCCACCCGTAGACCTATCCCATCTGTCTATCGATGTGCAGAAAGCGGCTGAGAAATGGCGCAAGGTTGAAGTACTGAACGTCCCTGGTGCCGATCATTGGGTCGTCGGTTGTTCGCTTGCACCGTCTGATACGCATTCTCCAATGCGGGCCGTCCTCGAACTTGTCTCAGCCGCATCGGCCGCGATGATCATCCAGTTGGCACAAGGTGCAGACGATCCCGACGATACGTTGCCCCTTCGGGGCGGGATAGATATTGCACTTGGCGAACTGGTGCAACCTGAAAATTTTCTGTATTCACCAGCGCTAACAAGAGCCTACAAACTTGAGCGCGATCGTGCGTTATACGCCCGATCGATTATTGGCGAACGCTTCGTCGGGTTCATCAAATCAGCCGCCAACGATGAAGAACCCGGCGTTGAAGCGAACTACAACAGAGAATTGGCCAAAGCGGTCATGCGGTTTCTGTTTCGTGACAAGGATGGATTGGTAGCTCTCGATTTCATGGGGCCGGGACTGCATAATGGCCTTGATGAAGAGTTCGCCACAGAGATTGCGACGAATGCGTGGTCATTCGCAAACGCTGCACACTCAAGGTGGCGCGAGAATGGCCGTTTCGACATCGCAGCGAAATACGATTGGCTGCTCGACTACATGCGACCTCGGCTATCCGATTGGGGAGTAAAGGCTTGACATGACCGATGCAATTTTCAGCGACATTCAAACCTCCGCACGAAATGCTTACACAGAAATGATAAGTCGTTTGACCGTCGTTGTCGCAACGGGATCTATCCAAGACAGTTGCGCGTCTGGCGTACTCTGTCGAACGCCTGGTGGCAACCCTGTGATTCTCACCGCGCGCCACGTTTTCGACGATCGAACATCGAAAGCGATTACAATCCACAACGAGACCATCGGTTCACACGAGGGGGAATACGAATTTCATCGGGGACCGAAGCGTAACGGGGAACACCAGTCGGAACACAAATACATCGACGTTGCCGTGATTGTCCCGTCAGCACATCGCTCGGGCGCTGGAACCCCACGCAGGAGTCGTGATCGCCGATGACTCTGAAACCCAAGCAAGTGATGTCGTAGTACTTTGTGGGTACCCTTCATATTTGGCGTCCGCACTGGACCGACACCCCGATCTCAAAGAGATCAATTTTGGCCGAATCGTTTACACCACGGGGGTAAAAGGCAAAGACCCGGTTGGACGTCTGATGGTGAATTGGTCAGACGCACAAAACATCGTGCCACCACCCGATGCACCCAATTTCCCACCGCATGGTACGGATGTTTTCAAACTTGGGAGACCGCACGGCATCAGTGGTGGTGGTCTTTGGCGCGTTCGAAGCACACAAAAGTCATCGATTTGGTCGCCAAGTGAGAGCTGCCAATTGATCGGCATCGCATCTGCGACACGGGGTGAATTGGAGTTTGCCGAACCCGTAGACCTTTGGTCACCGTGGCTGGTCGAAGTGGCAAAAACCATCAATGCAGCGAATTTGACCAACTCCGTTCCAACAAGCTAACCGTGACGCGCGCCCATCACAGATTTTCGATCGTTGTTTGTCCTATCCTGTCGGAATCTTGATGGGCGACCAAATCGCTTGTTTGGTGCCACCGAGGTGTACCATCGTCGTCGTCACGGGCATGGCCTGAACCGCAAGTTGGGGACTGATGCGCAAGTCACTTTTATCGAAAAGTTCCAGCGCAATTGCTACGCGCTGTTGTTCGTCGATTCGCAGAGCCGGTGGGTATGGGCCAACGTCGCTGTATTCGACTTCAACAACCCATTCGTCGGACCGAGGCACAATTTCCTGATCCTCCAGGTGGTTGGTGCTGAGGTTATACGTACGGTCAACCAAGGGATAGGCGCCAGTCGCGTTGCCGCTTCCGCGAAGCGCTTTGCCACCGACCATAGACCTCAATTTGATTTGCACCTTGCGACAGGCCCAAACTTGAGGCGCACCGGCGAAAGCGGGCGTATTCCATGCGGCAACCGCCCGTAGCTGCGGCGACTTAGCTTCGTCAAGCCAGGAGCGGGGAATTGGAACTCTCACGCGAGCAATCTGCCCGGCTTTTTCGAGGGTTCCTTGCCAAAGAAAAACAGCCGATTCCGCTGTTGGTGTTAGCAAACGCGCGCGGTGAGGACAGCCCTGGCCGAGAGTGCGCGCCGCCAGCGGCTGGACCGATGGTGGAAACTTTCCTCCGGACACCGCGTGATGCGCTACCAGCCGCATGAAAGCCTTTGCTGTCGCGGCGAACGGATGTGCACCAGGGCCGCAATGTCGCCGAAGATCTTGCAAAATGAAAGCAGCTTCCCGCGCGACCACCGGCGCAGCAAACGATGTACCGACGGCATCTTCCCAATCGCCGTTCTGATTCAATGTCGAAACCCCCAGGTGCTGGCCCGGTCGCCACCGGTATTGCGGCAAACTATCGCCAGCACCTGCGGAGAAATTAGGAACTGGAGCCTTCGCAACACCTGGACCAACACGTGTAAATGGGCTCGGCCAGCCGGGGTTGCGAGCGATTCCATTGGTGTTTGGATCAGCCACGTACCCACCAACGACCAACGAATTGAATCCGGCTGCCCAAGCACCCAACCCCCATTCTCGTTCGTCGACATGACCGGGGTAATCCACGTTGGGGACGACACCGTTCGGGGTATTGCCGGCTGCAACAACAACGACGAGGTCGTTCTGGAATGCAAAATTGTCAAGGTCTTGGAGCTGAACGGATCGTTCCTGAAGATCCCGAGCCGACAGGCTTGCCAACGGTGCGTAACTGCCCAAACTGAGATTGAACACCCGAACATCGGGATAGTTGCGTGCCGCGTCTCACATCGACTCCAAGATCGCCTTATCATCCAGTTCGATGTCGCCGTTGGTGCCAGAAAACGCGGGGACAACAACGTCTAGAAATCTGCAGGTCCCTGTTGGTGGAACAAATGCGGCGCCACGGGCATCTAGATCTCCGAAAACAATCCGCGAGGCGACCCGTGATCCGTGGTCACCGATGTGAGTCAATTGGGATTCGGGATGACGGTATTCACCCCGTCGGAACGAAACAAGCGATTTATGCTGCCGCGGCACACCAGCGTCAACGATGGCAACGGTGGGAATCTCGGAAACATCAGGTACTTCGTGTGACGGTTGTACTGCGCGCGAGGACTTACTGACCTGTCCGGCAAACGTCATCGATCGAAACGGCGCATGAATTGATTGCACGGATTGAAACGCCATCGCTACCGCCTCAATGGGCCGGCGCCTCATACGCGTACGAAGCCAACGCCTTCCCGAAAGATCCCGCCCGGCCCCCAAAATTTCGCTCCCCTGGTACTCGGCAACGGTATCGCGGATCACCCGACTGACCAGGTCGAATTCTTGGCGGGTTAAAACCGGTTGAAGTTCAAATATCACCTCGTGCGCGGTATTGTGGTCGAGAGTCGCAAGCCAGCCGACATCGACACGTGTTTCCATCGGAACCGGGTGAAACTCGGTCAAGAATGCCCATCGGGTCTGCTCGCGTGCACCGGCATCCGCAAGTTTTGCCGCCGAAAATTCAATCTGATCGATCGTCGAAATTTTGGCATGAACCAAAGCATCACCTGTTGGCGTAATCTGTATCAGATCGAGTCCAACGCGTTCAAAGATGCGTGCGTGTTCACCACCGAGGTCGGTGAACTCTTCCTTCTTGCCATCTTTTGCGTTCTTCGCATCCGAAACTCTCTGTAGGGATGTCTCGGTTCGGGTGACCAGGAAAAGTCTGCTGTCGCGCAGTGGGTCCTTCGTCTGCCCGATGGCCTTTCGTGCAAGGAGCAGGGTTTTCGCTAAGCGCTGTCCCTTGGCCGCCCAATTGATCCCGGAAAATGTAACGCCATGACCGAAGCCATCGCGTTCGCCGGGCGCATGTTCGTGCGCTTCGTTCAGAAAGAACGTGCGGGCTGCGACGGGGCGACGCTCGGCCATCTCACTCCATCTCCCGTTTTAGGATCTGTCGGCGACGAACGTCGGTCACTGCCCGATCGGCATCCGCGTAGGAACGAGCGTGCCGCAGAACAGCGTCCAATGATCGATCCAAGCACCCACCGAGAGTGGCCATTCTTTTCCGGGCGAACGTGGTGATCTGCGTTTTCGTCGGTGAAGGAAACTCAACTACGAGATCGAACCGCCGCCACAGGGCATCATCCAGGGCACGCGGTACGTTCGAGCTGGCCACGATCAACCCAAGCGGCGTCGAATGTTCCAGTTCTTGCAAGAGCGAAATGACAACACGATCTAACTCGCCAACGTCGCGGGGATTGCCACGACGTTGAGCAAGGGCGTCGATCTCATCGATCACCAGTACCGACGGTACCGTTTCAGCGTAGCGAAACAATTCATGGAGTCGTGCTGCGGTTTGTCCGAGATAGGATCCGACAACACCATCAAATTTCACGACGAACACAGGCAAAGACATCTCACCAGCCAACGCGCAAGCGGTCAACGTTTTGCCACAACCGGGCGCGCCATGGAGGAGCAACTTCGTGCGACGATTTGCCCCGGCGGCCTCTAACTTTGAACGAAGACGCCATTCCTGCACGACCTCGGTAAGTTGGCCACGCAAGGCAGGCGGCAGTACGACGTTACTCAATCCGTCGACGGGATCGATCTGAAGCAACGCGCTGGCAAACGGACTTTCAACCTGGGTGAATCGGTTGCCAGCCATTGCGCCAGCGTCTTCACCCAAAGCACCACGAAGTTTCCGAGCGACGCGGGCGTGACCTTTGCGCGCCTCATGATCGGCGATCTCCTCGCCAAGACGGGCAGCATCCGTCCAGCGGCGCTGGCCGATGGCTTGAAGAAGGTTGCGGAGAAGATCGGTGTCGGTGGACAAGGGCAGAACCTAGATCAGTCTACGATGTACGAACGCCGAACGGGTCATCAAAGTTTAGATTCACGGTCTCGCCTATCCGCGGCTAACACTGGTCACCGCGACTCAATCGACCGAGCGGGATCGGCATTCTCGGTCCCTGCGCCGCAATCACGCATCGAAATGCCGAAGATTCCCGAAACGGAAGCCAAAATACCGATCACAGTCCAGAGCCAGTGATCCTTTAAGAAACACGGGACCGCGCGTAAGCTCAATCCTTTTCGCTCCCACCATGACGCACGCGTTTTGAGACGGTCAGCAACGGCCCGGTCAAGGATCGATCCTATGCAATCGACTTTTCGGACCGTCGATTGATGAACAACAGAATGGTTCCGATCAGCGAATGCAGCGGCTTCGTCAGGGCCGGTCAGAAAATTGAGATCCGTGAAACCGTTGAGCTTCACAAGGTTTCGGAGGCGTGGGTGTTCAATGTAGTTCGCGCCATAGCGTTCAACGAGCAACATCGAAACGTCATACAACCGTTCAGTCGGTATTTCGACCGGGTTCTGACTGTGCAAAAACGCTCGCCTTGCCAGCATGGGAAACCCGAATTGGATGTCTCGCATGTTCCAATGGGCCCATTTGCAGGGAAGGTTCTGCGACAAATACAAATAGAAATCGCGGAGCATTTCCCCCTCGAAACGGTCGAAATTGCTTTCCCAATCGGCTTCGGCGATCTTGCTGGTCTCGGCGATTTGATGAATGGAAAAGGAAACTGTCTGGCCGCTGCCGAAATTTCACACGGCGATTCCGGTCACGCGCGCCGATTTTCTGGTCGCCTCGTCGGAAAAACTTTCGCACGAATAGTGGATGACTCGTACGTTTTCCCGGTGCGAGAACAGTTCGCCTAGCTTCAGTTCGGACGTTCGGCGCTTCTGGTAGTCGTGCATTGACACGGTTTATTCTATGCCCCGTGGCCAAAGAGTGCTTCGATTCGCTGTTGAAGGCGCTTCTGAAAATCGGGTTCCTGACCCAGTTTCCATCCGACGCCGGGTATTCCGTGGCCACCGGTTGCAACGTGCCAAAGCGGGCTGCCTTCGGCCGCACGAGGCGGCAATCCAGCAAGACTGAGCAGCCGACCCATCAAGTCTTCACGGGCGCGACCCGATCCATCCAAACCGTGTGCGCGACACGCAGCGCGCAACTCGTCGCGGCGAAGACGGCGCAGGATCTCCGGCAGATCCAAACCGGCGAGATTGGTGACAGACGCAATTTGTGCGTCCTTCGTCGCCGATGGCGGGAACGTGATGCCAAGATCGCGACCGAGATCCGTCAACCGACCCTTGTTTAGCGTCCCCAAGACGCTGCTCTTGCACACCACGGCTTCCACGGTGCGCCATGGTATCAAAAGAACCCGCCGCGCCGGGTTCCGATCTTTTCGGAAAAACGTAGTCGCTGCGACCTTGATCGACTATTTTGCTGCTGGGGACCGCACCATGGAAAAAAAGAGTAGTCCTCCCCAGCCCCCGAAACGCAAAAGCCGCCGCAGCCCCCCGCCGACGACGGCGACGGACGATGGCGCGGCCGAGCACGACGGCAGCGACAAGCGGTTCCCCATCGTGGGTATCGGGGCATCGGCCGGTGGGCTGGAGGCGTTCATCGAGCTGCTCCGAGCTCTGCCGATCGACACCGGCATGGGATTCGTGTTCATTCAGCACCTCGATCCGGACCACGAAAGCGCGCTGACGCAGATTCTCTCTCGTGCCACGTCGCTTCCGGTGCACGAGATCACGAACGATGAGCGGGTACTGGCCAACCACGTCTACGTGATTCCACGTGACTCGACTTTGAGCATTGCCGGGGGCGTGTTGAAGCTTCATCCGCGCCCTCGGGAACGCACGCCGCATCGGCCAATTGATTCCTTCTTCGAGTCGCTCGCGCAGGACCAGCTCGAGCGGGCCGTGGG
>JAWXBF010000007.1:0-7714 GCA_034439895.1 Deltaproteobacteria bacterium | reverse complement strand
CGCTCTGCAACGTAGAGTCCCTTCAGGCGGCTTCGCTCGCCAGCCTCAAGCGGGCGACGGTAGGCGCGTGTCACGAATGAATTCAGAAAGGCGTCGAAGCATTTTTCTTCAGCCGCGGCGTTGGCAGGTGGACATCCCTCGATCTTCAAGCTCGCAAGTCCAGTAGACACGGCCTTACCAACATCGACGGAAGCGCTGTTGTGTCCGCCGACAACGTCGTTCGTTGCGACGAGCGCCTCGTCCGGCGCGAAACCCGTGCGGAGGTTGTTGCCAGAGAGCTTGGCTTGAATGTCGATCGGAATTGGCGCAAGCAAGTCCGAAATGGTGCGCGCATATTCGGCGTTGGTCAGGCGAAACAGCGGTGTGGCCACGATTTCGACCTGATTCGGATCGTCGCAAACCAACCTGCGGTTCGGATTGCGATCGAGGACGATTTCATCCTTTTGCGAGCCGCCGCTACCACCCCTGGGGCTGTTTCCGGCACCGCCCGTGCCGCCCGAATCACCGCTGTTTCCGCTACAGGCAGCGACAGAAATCGCGGTTGCGCAAAGGCAAGTGGTGAAGGATGCCCTCAAAAGACCGTTTGTCGTTTTGTTCGGATTCACACCTACAGCGTGCATCTTGCATACCCAAAAGCCCCTTGACGGAAGTTAAGTACTCGACCTTCGGTGGTCGATTTAGCGCGATGGGCGGATGAGACCGCGTTGCAAGGCCACCGAGATCGCTTCGCTGCGATTGCCGACGCCCATCTTCTCGAACAAGTTGCTGACGTAAATGCGCACGGAACCGGGCGTGAGCGCAATTTGTGCGGCGATCTCGCGATTCGACATTCCCTGCGCAATGAGCTCCAGCATTTTCAGCTCGCGTTCGCTGAGTTTGGCCATGTCGCGACCACGTTCAAGCACCTTCTCGACGGTACCAGGCAGATAACCCTTTCCGGCCGCCACCGCACGAATGGCGATCAAGAGCTCGGTGGGCTCGGCCTCCTTCATGATGTAGCCACTTGCGCCCGCATCCAGCGCACGCTGGATCTCGGCCTCGGTGTCAAAGCTCGAAAGCATCAGAATGCGCGCATCGGGTGCCGTCTTGCGAATCACCGCGGTTGCGACAGCCCCATCCATCTGCGGCATCCGAGAATCCATCAACACGAGGTCGGGTTTGTGTTCGAGATAAGCCGCGAGCGCCTGGCTGCCATCGTGCGCCTCGCCAATCACTTCCATGTCTGGCTGTGACTCAAGCAAGCCTCGCAGGCCGAAACGCGCCACAAAGTGATCGTCAACGATCAGAATTCGAACGCGCGGCTTATCGGAGGAGGAGACCAAGCGATCCACATCTTACCCCGGCCCCACGCCGCATCAAAACCAACGGCGTGGGTTCAGGGGATCTGGGCAAAAGAGTGTGTCTTCGTGCACTTGCGTGGCGGGCGCGGGGGTGATTATCTTCGCACCCGATGGATCGGAATCTGAACCGTGCGCCGGGTGGGGTTACGAGGCGGCGCTTCTCGGGGTGGGTCGCGCGAGGTGTCGCGTCGGCGGCAGTTTTGGGAACGGCATCCGCGCCATTGGCAGCGCGCAAATCGCCGCCGAAGGCGCCTGTCGCGACGCGCCGTCGGGGCATCAAACTGGGCTTGGACAACTATTCTGTTCGTGATCTTGGCCTCAATGCCAGTCAGCTCATCGATTACGCGTCGCAGCTCCAACTAGACTCACTGTTTATTACCGATCTCCAGGCCTTTTCGTCACTAGACGACGGCCACATGGGCGACTTGCAGCGCAAGGCCAAGGATCGAGGCATCGATCTGCATCTTGGAACCTGGAGCATCTGTCCGACCTCGACGGTCTTTCGAAAAGACTTCGGTGATGCCGATCAGCATCTCATCACGGGAATTCGCGTGGCCAAGGCACTCGGCTCGCCGGTCTTGCGGGTGATCTTGGGCGCAGCGGCGGATCGAAAGACGCCGGGCGGGATCAAGGCGCGCATTGCCGATATGGTGGCGGTGTTGAAACGCGCGCGGTCGCGGGCTGTGGATGCGGGCATCAAGATCGCGGTCGAGAATCACTCGGGCGACATGCGCGGAAGCGAGCTCTTGTCTCTCGTGCAACAGGCCGGTCCGGACTTCGTGGGGGTAAATATTGATCCCGGCAACGCAGCCTGGGCACTTGAAGATCCGCGCGACAATCTCGAAATTCTTGGCAAACACGTGGTCACGTCCAGCATGCGTGACAGCGTGTTGTGGCCATCCGACAAGGGCATCACGGTGCGCTGGACGGCGATGGGTGAGGGTGCGGTGGACTTCGTCGACTATTTCGACCGGTTCGAGACCCTGTGTCCGGGTGTGCCTGTTCACATCGAAACGATTTCCGCGGTGACGCGCGAATTCCCGATCCACGACGCGGACTTCTGGGAGCTTTACCCGGGCGTGAGCGCCCGTGATTTGTCTCGCTTCGTGAAGCTTGCCCACCGCAGCCAACCCCGACCGCCCATGGTGGTTCCGCAGGGCGCAGCGGCGCAGAAGTTCGAGCGCGACGAGCTTGAACGGAGCCTGCGCTACTGCAGAACGGTCTTGGGTCTGGGGTTGCGATAATCCGTACTACGGAATAGGCATACCGGGGCAACCGAAGGTGAACTTTACGTCTTTGAGCTTGCCCGACTTGATGTCTTCGCAGACCGTGCCGAAGAAGCTGATCGACGTGTTGCCAGCACCGTAGTCCCAGCCTGTCGTGTGCGTGACGTCGCGCTGGTAGCGTTTGTTGTCGATCTCAACCGCAACGTCCGTTGGAGAAGGTGGTGGCGTACCAAGCTGGAAAGTACAAGTCACAATCTGTCCGGCGATGTCTGTCATGGCGGCCTCCAGCTCGACGCGGCTGTTGGCAGGGTAGTACTTCGTGTCGCCCATGCGGGCGCGCCCGCCGGCCACCGCCAATTGGTTCAATACGGTCGCGGTTGCTTTGTCGGCTGAAACGCCGAGGACGAATACAGGAAATCCCGCCGCCACGGCAGCCGTGACCGCCGCAACAGCACCGTCACCGTCCTTCGCGGTGCTGGCCTCGCCGTTGATGCAGTTGGGTTCGCCGTCCGTGGCCAGCATGATGAACTTTGGATTGGCAGTGGTCAGTCCCTTCAGGTATGCGACGCTGCTTTCAACCGCAGCACGGGTTGGGGTGTACTGCCCTTCCATCGGAGGAAACATCCCGATCTGCATCATGATGGCGGCGTGGTTGTTTGGCGCGACACCCGGATTGGGCGGGCCAGCCGTACCACAGGCGCCGTTCTGCGGGTACAGCTTCAGTCCCCACGAAACCTTAGACTGCGTCGCTTTGATCACGGAATCGAGCGCCTGGGTCGAGGCCTCCCACTTGCTTTGTCCGCCGGAATTCCGAAAGCCGTCACGCATGGAGCCCGACTTATCGAGTACCAGCATCATCTCGCCCGGCAGGTTCGCGAGGTCGAAGTTTTTCAGCCCACAGACATCGGTGATGCCGCCGGGCCCCGAGCCCGTACCGTTCGGATTGTTGAGCAGGGCGTCGGCGAAAAGGCCGCCGCCATTGGCACCACCATTGCCGAATCCAGGTCGAGAACCCGCATCGGTCCCGCTGCCGCTGCCGGTGCCGGTGGTATCCGCCCCGCAACCCGCGACGACAAGTAGGAGCAATGAGCGCAATTGCCTGTTTTTCATCGAATCATCCTTTGAAGAAATCAGACCGCTGGCGAACTGAATCGACAGGCCAGCCTCTTTATTAGAGACCCGGAAACGCGCGATCCATCAAACTATTTGCGTTCGATCGGTTACAAAACCCTTCGAGGGCGGCCCGATTGGCGCCCCGCCACTTCAAGTTTTCGAGGGCTTCCGGCAGGGGAACATCGGTCGCAAGTGTCGCAAGGCGTCGATACAGCAGCGCCTTGTCCCGATTCGCGCGCAAAGTAGCCGCGAGGCCCACGGCACCCCGAATCTTGACCGACCACTGCGTTTCGTCGTTCGGGATGTATTCGAGATGCTGGTACGCCTTCAGCAGCGTCGCCGCGGATTTCTCGCCAAATCCCGGCAGTCCCGGAATCCCGTCGGCGGTATCCCCCACGAGGGCCAGATAGTCGGGAATGCTGGCCGGGGCCACGCGTCGCTCGGTGACAGCGGCTTCATTGATGATGCGGTCACGAATGTCGTCCACCTGAACCACCCGATCGCCGTCCACCACCTGACCCAGATCCTTGTCTGGGGTCAGAATCCGAATCTGCTGACATGCGTCTTTCCACCGCACCGCTGCGGTCGCGAGCGCATCGTCCGCCTCGAAGTGGCGCATGGACCAAACCACAATCCCGAGGGCAGCCACCCCTTCTTCGACCAAATCAAACTGGCTTGCGAGGTCGGAATCGATGCCTTCGCCGGTCTTGTACCCTGCAAAGAGCTCGTTTCGGAAAGACTCGATGGGGTTGTCGAACGCGACGGCGATATGGGTCGCCGGCTGTTTCGCATCCTGAACCCATGCGAGAAGCCTTCGGACGACGCCCACGGCAGCCTTGGTCGGTCGACCATCGGGGCCTTTTCGGTCAGGGGATGATTTGGAAAAATGTGCCCGAAACAGCTCGAAGGTGCCGTCGACCAGCGTCAGCACTGGACTATCGGGAGGCGGAGGGCTTTCGGTGGTCGACATCCTTACCCACCGTTGTACATTCCGCGCCTGCTGTGATCAAACGCCTCTTGTTCTCTGTCTTTGTCGGCATCGGTGGTGTGTACGTCATCGCCACCCAGATCAAGTCCGACTACAAGTTCGAGCGCTCGATCGACATCTCGGCACCGGTCGCAAAGATCCAGCCGGTTCTCGAAGACTTCTCGCGGTGGCCGCTATTTTGGCCCTGGGAAAAGTTGGACCCCAAGATGAAAAAGTCGTTGAGCGATCCGCCACGCGGGATCGGCGCTCGCTACGGATATGAAAGCACCCGTGGACTCGGCAAGGGTTATATCGAGCTGGTCGAGATCCCGGCGCCTGGTGTGTTGCGATACAAGTTGGAAATGCTCGCCCCAAGGCCGTCGGTCGCTTCGGTTGTGTTCAACGTGACGGAGACATCTCCGGGTATCAGCCACGTCAGCTTCGAGACGCAGGCCAAGGGACGTTTGTTCGAGACGCTTCTGGCGCGATGGGTTGAGTCGCTCGCTGCGGCACCCTACGAACAAAGCTTGACTGAATTGAAGAAACTTATTGAAGGTGGGGCCGCAACCCAAAATGCGCCCGTCCATCCGGCGGCAATGCCGGACGCCTTACCCGACACAGCCCCGGAAGCGATCTCTGGAGACCACCTGAAATGAAAATTCTCGAAGCCACTCTACAGGATCTGGGTGGGTTTGTTGTGCGTCGTTTGCTGCCTCAGGCGCGTTTGCGCCAGGTCGGCCCCTTCGTCTTTTTCGATCACTTCGGTCCCGTGAAGTTTGCGCCGGGCAAAGGCGTCGATGTACCGCCGCATCCGCATATCGGGCTTGCGACGGTTTCGTACCTGTTCGAGGGCTCGATGATTCACCGCGATAGCCTTGGCTCGCATCAGCGCATCGCCCCGGGTGACATCAACTGGATGCACGCGGGTCGAGGCATCGTCCATTCCGAACGTCCGGATCCGGCAATGGTCGACCAAACAACGCATGCGCATGGATTGCAGTTGTGGGTTGCCTTGCCTACCGATCTGGAAACGTCGGAGCCGAAATTTGCGCACCACGAAGCGGACTCGTTGCCCGAGATCGACATGAAGGGTGTTACGATTCGCGTTCTCGCTGGCAAGGCTTATGGCGCGACCTCCCCGGTGAAGGTTCCCTCTCCTCTGTTTTACGTCGATGCGAAGTTGACATCCGGACGCGATCTACCGCTGCCCGACGAATACCAGGAGCGGGCGGCCTACGTCATCAAGGGTCGGGTTTGGTTTGGGCCGGAAGCCTACGAGACCGGCCGAATGCTGGTTTTCGCGCCGGGCGAGCGGGTCACCCTGCGAACCGACGGTGACGCGAGGGTGGTCTTGCTCGGTGGGGATCCGCTTGATGGACCGCGACACATCCACTGGAATTTTGTCGCAAGCAAACCCGCGCTCATCGAAAAGGCGCGGGAGGATTGGGAAGCAGGACGTTTCGATGCGATACCGGGCGACGAAGGCGATTTAATGCCGTTGCCACCGGCCCCGAAATCGCGATGATGTGTTGATGGAGGACGAAAAACCCAATCGCAACCGGGCCATTCTGGCTGCCGTCCATTTGCAGGACGCGGACGATTCCGATTTTCAGGATGCCCTCACCGAACTCGGGCGACTCGCGCGCACCCTCGGCCTGACGGTACTCGATACCGTCATTCAGAAACGGCCGTCATTTCACAGCGCAACGTATCTTGGCACCGGCAAGGTCGAGGAACTGAAGGCCGTCGTGGACGAACACGAAGCAGGCCTCGTGCTCGTCAACAACGAGATCTCGCCTTCCCAGGCGCGCAACCTGGAAAAAGAGACGGGCGCAAGGGTGATGGATCGGACCGCCGTCATCCTCGAGATCTTTCACCGCCACGCCCGCTCGAAGATTGCGCGCGCCCAGGTCGAGATCGTGCGGTTGAAGTACATGGCGCCGCGGTTGCGCGAACAGGGCGACAGTGGCGATCGGCAGCAGGGTGGGATTGGCGGCAAGGGAGCCGGCGAGTCCAAGATGGAGCTCGACCACCGGAAAATTCGTGATCGCATTGCGGAGTTGACCGAGGAAATTGAACACCTCGAGCGGGATTCGCAAACCCAGCGGGCGCGGCGACAACAGCTAAACCGTGTTGCGTTTGTCGGATATACGAATGCCGGTAAGTCCACGCTGATGCGGGCCTTGACGGGCAGCGACGTCCTGGTGGCAGACAAGTTGTTCGCCACCCTCGATACCACCGTGCGGGCGCTGGTTCCCGAATCCTTTCCACGCGTTCTGATCTCTGATACCGTGGGCTTCATTGACAACTTGCCGCATGGGCTGGTCGCCAGTTTCAAAAGTACGCTCGACGAGGCGCACGAATCATCTTTGTTGCTGCATGTGGTGGATGCCTCGGACCGAAGCTGGCGTCGACAGTATGGGGTCACGCGCGATGTTCTCGCCGATATTGGTGCCGATGTCGTGCCTCGCATCATGATCTTCAACAAGCTGGATGCCGTGGGGGATGCCGAGGCACAGGCGCAGGCGGCGGCAAGCTTTTGCGCGGAATGGCCCGATGCCATCGTGATGTCGGCGACAAATCCCGGAGACGTGGTACGGTTACACAGCGCGATTTCGGCGTTTTTCAAGCGAGATCTCGTCGAAGAAGAACTTCACGTTCCCTATTCCCGTCAGAACTTGCGCGCGGTCATTTTTGCAGAGTGCGAAGTACTCGAAGAAAAGTACGACGAGGCCGGTGTCGTGTTCCGCGTTCGGGCCCATCCTTCCACGCTGGAACGCTTGCGAACAGGAGCCGAACATGTTGGATAGCGCCACCCTGAAACAGGTTCACGTTCTCGACCATCCGCTGGTTGCACACAAACTGACGCTGTTACGCGAAAAGGGCCTCAGCACCAGTTCTTTCCGTGAAATTGTGGCTGAGCTGGGCGTGATTCTCGCATATGAGATGACGCGCTCGTTGCGGACGACCGAGATCGAAATCGAGACGCCGGTTGCCGTAACGCGTGGCCGGGTCATTGATGGCAAGAAGTTGGTCTTGATTCCGGTCTTGCGCGCGGGTCTGGGTCT
>JAWXBF010000006.1:0-9159 GCA_034439895.1 Deltaproteobacteria bacterium | reverse complement strand
GCGATCGCCCGGGCGATCGCTTCCCCCACCAGTTCGCTTGTGCCGGGGTGAGACGGATGGGCTTTCACAACCACCGAGCATCCCGCGGCCAATGCCGATACCGTATCCGTGCCGGCGACGGAGATCGCAAGCGGGAAGTTGCTGGCGCCGAACACCACGACGGGGCCCAAGCCGGTCAACCGTGCGCGGACATCGGGCTTGGGGACGGGTTGTCTATCCGGGATCGATGTATCGATGCGTGCACCTTGCCATGATCCATCGGCTGCCATGTCGGCAAAGATTCGGATTTGGTTCAAGGTGCGTGCGCGCTCACCTTGCAGACGTGCCACCGGAAGACCCGATTCGGCTTGCGCCTGTTCGATCAGCACATCGCCGATGGCCTCGATGGATTCAGCAATGGCACGCAACAGGTCGGCACGTTGTCCGCCGGTTGTGATACGGAACGACGCGAAGGCGGCGGCGGCTAGCTGCATTGCCCGGTCGACTTCTTCGGGCGTGGCCTCGAAAAACGGGGTGGGCAAGGTTTGGGCAGTCCCTGGATTGCGGGCCTGAAAGGTTTGGGTCCCGGCGGCCACGGCGTGACCGAGCAGAAGCTGTTTTCCGTGCATTTCCGGCTAATATGCCAGGTTTATTCGGAGGCGTCGACTCAGGGAATGACCACAACACCGGGAAGCGACAGCTCGTCGGTGACCGACGCAAAAGGCGCCTCGGGACAGGTCGAGGTGAAACGGACGTAGGCGCGGTAGTTCCCGGGCAGCGCCCGTCCCGAAAATGGCTGGTCCTGAAAGGCCGGCGCCATCACGTAGGAAACGCCCTGCTTGGCATCGCGCAGGGTGACGGTATGGGTGCTTGCGCAGGTGGTGGCGGACTCTCGCAACAAACAGCCGTTGATTCTGAGGAAGCCCCGCACGGGACGCTCGTCGAGCGCTTCAAGTCCAACGATGAGGTTGTCCATTGAACTCGAAAACACGATGTTTGAAATCGGGAACTCGGTGTCGGCGTTCGCGCGTCGAACAACGATCTGGTATCGGCCCGGATAGACCCGAGTTTCAAATACCATCTTGCCTCCGACGCAGGTGGGGATGACCGTGATTCCGCCAAACGCCTGGTCGGGTTGGAAATTGAGCGTGTACCCACTACAGTCATCGGCGCGTGGCGGAAGTCCGCCGAACTGAACCTCGCCGCGAATCAAGAGCGACTTCAATCGTATGTCGAGTGGCATCGGCGGAGGATCATTTGTGATGTCGAAAAATTTGGCCTCCGCATAGGTTCCACCCGGCAGGATCTTGGCGGCATTGACCGTGATGGCGTACTCGTCCGCTGGCAAAGGCGCCGAAAAATGCAAAGGCTGTCCGCTCGGCACCCATGCGGTAAATCCGCTGCTTTGTTTTCCGAGGAAAATGACGGTGGCGGTTCCACTGTTGAGCGGGTTGGTGGTCAAGACATCGTCGATAAATACCGAGCCCGAGACTGTTTTAAAGGCCGCGTTCATGGTGATGTTGTCGCGATCGGTGACGACGCTGAAGGTTCCCGATCTTCCGAGGGGAGCCCGAACGCTGCCGTTGCCAACATCTTGTACGAGGGTAGTCGTGTAACTGCCCGGACCTACGAATCCTTCAAAACTACCGTTGCACAGTGGCAAATAAAACTGGGTGCCGGCGCCGCTAGCACGCAGGTCGATTCGGCTGCGCCCCGCTTCGCAGGGCATCGGGATATTCGTGTTGACCACGCCGGTGATCTTCACGAGTGGCACGTTGCCGGTCATGGATGTGTCACCTTTCACCGCGATCGGGTCGACGTTCAGTGGCCAGTTTCCGACCGCAACCCTCGTCAGTCCTTCTTTGCCTGCCACGGGTCCCATCAAGTCGACGGAGTACTGTCCTGCAGGGACGGGCACCGAAAAGTTTCCGGCGCAGTCCGCCGTAAAAAACGCCCGCGTACCGAACACCGCACCGGTCCGTCGTTCGTCGAGGGTCATGGCGAAACACGCTTGACCACTGTTTGCGAGCTGGGCAAACGGTTGTTGATCGTTGAACGTGACCTTACCGGAGAAGGTGTGGAACGCAATCATGTACGGTCCGAGAAGGGTCGTGGATTTGCGCAGCGCGATTGGCGTATCTGCGAGCGTGACGGCCCAGCTGAAGCTGCTTCCGGCCTCGGGGACGGTTTGGAAAATCGTCGCGTACACCTTGTAGTCACCTGGTGGTACGAGTGCGCGAAAATTGCCGCGGCAGTCGATAGGGATGGCGTAGTCGTCGGATTTTTCGACGAGGTGAATGCGTGCCGGATTGCTGGCGGGCGAAACCAGCAGGCCTTGTTTGCAGTCAGGCGCGGCATTCAGACCCGTGATGGCGATGCTGCCCTTGACTTCGACGAGCTCAAGATCGAGGACGAGGCTGGCATCCGGAGATTCGAGGCACGCGGTGTTGGTCGGGATGCCGGCGTCATCGAGCAATGGGACAGGGGTCCCCATGGCATCGTTGTTTCCGAGCGCACCGCCATCGGTGTCGGCGAGGTCGGTCGCAGCGGCGTCTGGTATTTTCGCGGGCTCATCGGCGTCGCATCCCGCAAGCAGAGACACCAGAATACCTGTCACCAACGAGATGCCCACGCAGCCGAATCGTGCCATCACCGGAGGTTAGCGCGGCGCTGGGATTCAAGGTACAACCTTCTCGTGATGAACCGAGTCAAGTTGATCTTTCGTGTGGCGCTGAAGGGGGTGTTGCTTTTGGGGATCGGGAGCTGTGCGCCGACGAAACCTCACCCAACCGTTGTCGCGGCGCCAGTGGTTCCGTCGTTCGGCGCAGTCATGACCGTACTGGAAGAACATACCGATGTGGTGGTGCTAGACGATGGAACCGCAAGGGTCGCCGTGGTGCCCCAGTATCAAGGGCGCGTCATGACCAGCACGTTTGGTGGAGACGAGGGCCCGTCACTTGGCTGGGTCAACTTACCGCTTATTGCCTCGGGCAAACACACGCCGCAGTTCAATGCGTTTGGTGGCGCGGAACGTTTTTGGCTGGGCCCCGAGGGCAGTCAATTCTCGATCTTTTTTGATTCCGGCAAGTCCGCCGAGTTTCCCAACTGGCGCGTACCGGCTGTGATCGATACCGAGGCCTGGTCCGTTGCGGAGAACGATTCGTCACACGTTTCCTTCGTCAAGGAACTGCGTCTCACCAATCAGTCTGGCTTTGTGTTCGACGTACGGGTCGGACGCACCGTGCGCATCCTCGACCGGAATGCCGTTGCACAGGTGGTTGCGGCAGATATTCCGGTGTCGTTGGATATGGTGGCTTACGAAAGCGAAAACCAGCTGACCAACCTGGGCAAGGAAGCCTGGACTGAATCTTCCGGGATGCTGTCGATCTGGATTTTGGGAATGTTGCCGCCCGGCGAAAAAACGCGCATCGTCATGCCCATTTTATCCGGCCCTGGCCCGGCCGTGAACGATGACTATTTCGGGAAGCTTCCGCCCAACCGCCTGTCGGTCAACGACAGGGTCGTCGTCATGCGAGCGGATGGCAAAGAGCGCGGCAAAATCGGCATACCGCGTGCCCGCGCTCGCGATGTCATTGGCAGCTGGGATCCATCGCTCGGCGTGTTGACGCTGGCTCAGTTTTCCCTGGTACCGGAAAAGCTCGCCTACGTCAACGCCAAGTGGGGTCCACAACCGGAACCCTTTGCTGGCGATGTAGCCAACGCCTACAACGACGGTCCGACGCCGGGCGGGGCTGCGCTTGGGCCTTTCTATGAGCTCGAATCAAGCTCTCCGGCTGCGGCCCTTTCGCCCGGGGACAGCCTCACGCACGTGCATCGCACGGTTCACCTCCGCGGTGAGCGCAAGGCGCTCGACGTCATCGCACAAAAGGTCCTGGGCGTCTCGCTCGTCGATATCGAGAACGCCCTTCCCTGAAGCGTATTACTCGCGCTCAATGCGGTAGATGTTGCTTGCCGCGAGATCGTGCACGAAGATCGCGCCGTCGCCACCCTGGCCGAATCCATTGATGTTTTGAAGGTTGGTTGTCTGGGTGACGAGATCAGCCGTGAGATCTTCGAGGCAGGTGACCTTGCCGTCTTTCACGATAAACGAGCTGATGGTGTTTCTGACATGGTCGCCAAAGAAGTAACGACCATACAGATCCTTGTCGGCACCACGATAAACGTATCCGCCCATGATGGCACTCGCGCAGGAGCCCCCATCGCAGGTCCAGCCTGCGTCACCATAGGCGTTGGTATTCTTCGACCAGCCGTTGCCATCGTGCGGAACCTCGATGATGGGTAGATATCCGAAGGGCTCCCAGGGAACAGCTGTCCACGATGGGAAGGGATGCAACCCTTCCATCCCGCTGATGGCGTCCTGCTCACCCCTGCCGGGATTGCGCGGGTCGATGCCCTGCTTGCTCTTGTCGAAACCCCAGCCGAAGTTCAGCTGCGACTTCCCCGGAGGCACAAAGTTCACCTCTTCCCAGGCCGAGAAACCGACGTCGCCGATGTACATGTCTCCCGTATCGCGGTCAAAAGTACCACGGTACGGATTTCGGATGCCCATGGCCCAGGAATGGATGTCGGCCCCGGGCAGATCGAGGTTTCCCGCTGCTTTGACCGTGGGATTGTCCACGTCAATGCGGAGAATCTTCGAGAGCTTGGTCATCGGATTTTGACCGCTCTTCAGCGTGTCCATCCCGCCGCCGTCACCCGTCCCTGCGTACAGCATGCCGTCAGGTCCAAAAGCGAGCATGCCGCCGATGTGGTGGTCTTCTGGAAGTGCAACCACGGTAAGTACTTTCAATGTTGTCGAGGCCGCCGTGTCGGACATTTGTTTGCCCTCCGCTATGACGATGTGCCCCTCTGCTCCTTGTGAGTTGGGATCGTTCGCCCGGCGCGTGTAGAACAAATAAAATCGTGGATCACTCGGGAATTGTGGATGCAAAGCCATGTTCAGGAGTCCGCGTTCCGAATCACCCGAGATGGCGGTGGTGATCACGCTGGCTCGAATGTCGAGGAAGGGCGTGGTACCAATCTTGTCGTCCTTCAAAATGCGAATGCGTCCGTCGCGTTCCACCACGAACATGCGGGGATCGCCCTTGGCCTGTGCGAGCGCCATGGGGACGTTGGCCTTCGTGGTCGCAGCGACGCGTGTCAGTTTTAGCTTCGGTGGTTTGCAAAGGGCCGTGTTGGTAACCGTGGCCACACTGCCGCCTGTACCGCCTGTCGCCTTGCCACCACCTGTGCCGCCTGTTGCCTTGCCACCGCCTGTACCGCCTGTCTTGCCGCCGCCCTGACCCCCTTGTCCGTTACCAACGGTATCGCCCGTGCCGCCCCCACCGTTTTCGCCGGCCGAATTGCCGCCGTTGGCTTGATTGCCGCCGTCCCCGCCGGTCTGGCCCTTGCCGCCTGAACCTCCTCCATCACCGGCGCTTTTACAGGAAAGCACCATTAGAAGGGCCAGCAAGGTGGCGCCTCTGGAGGGGCTTGAGCTCAGATAAGTATTTGAAATCATTGATTGCACTGGCTACCTCCGGAAAGAATCGCTTGGAGTGGGCGGAATGGTCGTGGGTGATAGACGTCGGGACCCGAAAAATCGGCTGACCCGAGCCTGGATTGAATATCAATAGATCGAGAATAGATTGAGAACGGTTGAGAGCCGCAATTTGCACGTGATTGCGCATTCAAGCCGATGCGGTCTACCCGGTTCTGTTTCCGGTCAACGTGATGTGGTGTGCGCTTTTAGACGGCGACGGTGATGCGGATCGCAGCGCGCAAGCACTGCCCACCGTCGTTCGTTGACACGGGCCGTGCTAGCCGCCCACCATCAATCACCGTGGCGCGATATTCATACTTGTTCGGGTTGGCGACGTTGTTGTTGTTTCCGACATCGGCAAACGCCACCCCTGACTTCAAACTGCTTGCAGCTGTATTCGACGCGGGCAAGTGCATCGAATGCCACAGCTCCGACGGCGTCGCGTCCGACACCCGATTGGTTTTTCCCGCCTACGAATCGTCCGAGGAACGGGTGCGCGAGTTCGGGGAATGGTTGCTTGAACTCGTAGATACGAAAGACAGTGAGAACTCGAGGCTGCTGCGCAAACCCACCGAGCGCATGAAACACGCCGGTGGCAAGCGCATTGCACCGGGTACGGCCGATGAGGCGGCGTTGCGGGCCTGGGTTGCGATGGTGGCAGCCAATCCGCGTGAAGCGAGTGCGATCCTCGGTTGGGTCAAGCGACCCCTTGCGGAAACCGGGGGTCGGGTTTTGCGTCGGCTCACGGCCCGTCAGTACGACAACACAGTGCAGGCGCTACTGGGAGACCGCTCGGGACTCGGTCGTACGTTTCCTCCAGAGGACTTCGTCGATGGGTTCCAGAATCAGCACCTCGGCCAGGGCGCATCTCCGGTTTTGATCGAGACCTACAACAATGCGGCTCAAGTCCTCGCCGACAACGCGGTTCGTGCCATCACCAACGGCGATCCGGCGCATCTTTTGCCCTGCAAACTGGCCGAGGCGGATTCGGCCTGTCGGGATCGGTTCATCGCTCACTTTGGCCGGCGCGCCATGCGACGACCATTGTTTCTCGACGAGGAGCAGGCATTCGTACGACAGTTTTCCGGCCAACCCGATTTCGCGTCTGGTCTGCGCATCGTGATCGAATCGATGCTGCAATCGCCTTCATTCCTGTACCTGTTCGACAGCTCCGATCCACGGTTATCGCAATACGCCCGGGCGAGTCGCCTCTCGTATTTCTTGTGGAATACGATGCCCGACGAAGCCCTCTTCGAGATTGCGAAAAATGGGCAACTCAAGAACGGCGACGATGTCGAGCGCGTGACCCGTTCCATGTTGAACGATCCCGCAGCGGTTTCGGCCATCGATGAGTTCAGTGCACAGTGGCTTCGCTTTGACCGGGTGATGGGATCGTTCAAGGATCGAAGGACGTTCCGCGCATTCAACGCCGACGTGGCGCGCGCGATGACCGAAGAGACGCGCGCGCTCGTGCGGCATCTGGTCTGGAACAACATGAATTTCATGGAGCTCTTCACATCGCGGTATACGTTTGCGACCCCCGAGTTGTCCAAGATCTACGGTCTTGAAGCGCCGGTGCCGGGTAACCCACGCATTGCGTATCCGCCGGATTCGGAGCGCACCGGGATCCTGGGGCACGGATCCTTCCTCGTGGCGACGAGCAAGCCGAGTGAGACCTCGCCAACCGCTCGTGGGTTGTACATACGCGAGCTGTTCTTGTGCCAAACGACGCCGCCGCCTCCACCGAGCGTCAATATGGATCTACCGACCTTCGAGGGCGATCGGCCTTTGACGAGCCGCGAGCGACTTGCGCAGCACCTGTCAGATCCGTCGTGTGCGAGCTGCCACAGACTCGTGGATCCGGTTGGGTTTGCCTTTGAACGATTCGACGCGATCGGAGGATATGGGGACAAGATGAAGGTCGTTTTTCGGCCTCCTCAAAAAGTAGACGACGATGGCAAACCCTTGCCGTCCGAGCCTAGCAAGACATTTGAACTCGAAGTGGATACGGCGGGATCCATTTTGGGCGTCGAAAACTCCGAATTCAAAGGCCCGCGCGAGATCGGTATCACGCTCTCCAAGAATGACCAGTGCCAGCTATGCGTGGTCAAGCAACTGTTCCGCTATGCGATGGGACGCAAGGAAAGCTCGTCCGACGAAGCGATACTGAAACAAATGCTCTCCGAATTTAAGAAGGCAAAGTATCGATTCAAGGAACTTCTTGTATCGGTCGCGCGCACAACCGAAATGTCCTACACACCCGTGACTGCGCCGACGTCTGCGCAGAAGTCATTCGGGAAAGGTCCGGGCAATGGTTAAACGTCGTGCGTTTTTGAAAGGCATGTCTGCGTCGGGTTTCGCGACCATCGGGTTGCCACCGCTTCAGGCCATGTTTAACAGCCACGGAACGGCTTATGCTGACGGGGCCGGGAAGGGAACGCCCGTCGAGTCTCGTTTTGTGTTCTGGTTTAACGGAAACGGTGTCCCTGAGCGCTTCTGGATTCCGCAAGAAACCGGCGAAACCTATCTGACCACGCCGTGTCTTGCGCCGCTCGGTCCCTACCGAAACGAAGTACAAATCATCACCGGTCTCGACAACGCCGCAGCCAAAATTGGCGGTGGCAACGGTCACACAAATTCCATGTCGGGGCTCATGGCGTGCGCTGGCTACACCGGCCGTGGTGCAGGTGCCGCGTCCTTTGACCAGGTGTTGGCGGGCAAACTGGGGGATCGTTCGCGTTACCGTTCGCTGCAACTTGGTGTTGCCAACGAATCGTTCGGCGAGAGCATGCAACGCAACATGAGCTGGGTGGGCGCAAATCGACCGCTTGCACCCGAGCTGTTGCCGCACCGGCTGTTTGACCGATTGTTCGGGCAGCGCGAGCTGGGTTGGTTGGAGCGACAACGAAGCGTTCTCGATGTGGTTCGTGCCGATGCGAAACGTTTTACGGAACGACTTGGGGCATCGGACAAACGTCGCGTGGACGAGCATCTCAGTTCTGTTCGCGATCTGGAACGCGCCATCAGCAGCTTGCCGCCGCAGGATGCGTCCACCCCGGCGGCGCCGTCCGACGACGGCGACATGCGGGACTATCCCCGCATCGCCAAGGTTCAAAGCGACTTGTTGGTTTCGGCACTCTGCACGGGACAGACGCGGGTGGCGTCGTACATGCTGACGAAGTGCCAGTCGCTGACACGGTTCCCATGGCTTGGCCATACGTTGTTGCGCCACCACGACTATACTCACTACAAACACGTGCCCGGCGGCAGTGTTCCCGCCGTGTGGGGATTGCGCGACATTTGCCGGTGGCACGTCGAGGAGTTTGCCTATCTCATTGGTCGATTGCGCTCGGTCCCCGAAGGCGATGGCACCGTTCTCGACAATACCTCGTTGCTTTTCGTGCACGAGCACGCTGAAGGCAATGACCACAAGAATACCGGGCTCTCCGTCTTGCTGGCCGGTAACAAGAAGCGCAACCGCACGGGCACCCACACCCGCGCGCTTGGGACCATCGGCGATCTGTACCTCACAATTGCCAACGACATTCTCGGCGTGGGTCTTCCCGGGTACGCGACGGCATCGCGACGATTGACGGAGATCTTGCGCACATGATGTCCATGCGTCTGAGATGGTCGGC
>JAWXBF010000005.1:0-13224 GCA_034439895.1 Deltaproteobacteria bacterium | reverse complement strand
TGGCGCTTGCTCGCCTCTTGAGTTGTCGGGGCGAGAGGATTTGAACCTCCGGCCTTTCGGTCCCGAACCGAACGCGCTACCAGGCTGCGCTACGCCCCGAAGCTTAAGTTTTCAGCGCCAGCAAGCACTGAGGCCGTCTGGGGCTGCGAAATGTAGCATGCAGAACCCTGTCGGCTGCAAGAAAAACATGCAGTTCACGACAGGGACTATTTCTGCAAACCCGCGACAAATTCGCTATTGCGCCAGGTCTTGCAGCAGCTTCTCGGGCGGTTTTCCTTCGAGCTCAATGGTCTGGGTTTCGGGCGGCAAGACGGCGTTGCCCTCAAGCAAAACCTTGCCGTCGGCGGCCTGGGTTCGCTTGTGGATGATAAGACCGTTTGAGGCTGCGAACCCCGTGATCGAATTGATACCGACGGTTCCTGTGACCACCACCGTGTCACCCACCTTCGCCAGCTTCTCGTCGAAGGGGCGGGGCTTGCTGGTTTTCCAGTCCTTGACCGGATAATCGGCGATGAGCAGCGAGCGCGAAAGCTTCATATCGGGTGTATCGGCGATGAAGAAATGGGGCTGATCGCAAGGGCGGCATTCACCTTCGGCGATAGGCTCGCGAACGGGCTTGCCCGGCAATCCCTTCTTTTTGGGAGCACCCGCCTTGTCGTTGCAAATGCGCTGCTCCTCGGGGCAAACGTAGATCTCGCGAATGAACGCTTTGATTTGAACGTCTTTTTCCATGTACTTGCCCATGGACTTGCGCAACCCGAACACCGACAGTTCGCCCGTCGGGTGTTTGATGGGGGCGTTCTTCAGATCAAAGCTTGGCGGAGGCGGCAGATTTACCTTCTCCGTTGGCATCGCTTGTCCCTGCCCAAACGCGACTTGGGGTTGCCCCGCGCACAAGGTGGTGACAAACATGCCGCCTAAAGCAACACGTCCAATAGAAACAGCGGTGAGAGACTTGATACCGCGCAGAATGCCTCGAGCCATGGGCGAAACCTCCGAAAAAACCTCTAACACGGGGCTCCATGCCCAGCAAGCGAACAGTCGCGAACGGGGCGTTTTGCCACGCACAACGCGGCTGACGGGGCGCTTGGGAGTCGTGTTCGTTTCGATGATGCTCGTGGTTCTGCCTGCCTGTAAGCGCAATCGCAAGGTCGTGAATGCGGAAAAACCGGTGCGAAAAGAAGGCGCCTCCGCCACGGATCCCTTGCGAGCACTCGAGGAACTGGAGATGCGGGCGCACACGCTGCCGCGTCCCGATGCCGTGAAGCGGGACGCTTCGCAGCCGGGCGGGAACCTCACCGTGCATCTCGAAGCCGAGCCACCGCACTTGCATCCGCTGCTCGAGAACAACGAATCGACCTGGCGGATTACGGACAGGCTGGTGTTTGAGCCCTTGTTTGATTGTTCAGCAGGCGCGCTCGGCGAGCCGGTGCCGTTGTTGGCTTCGGCTCCCGGGCGATTCGAACAGGGAGTCGAACCGCTCTATTTCATCGAGCTGCGCCGCGGTGTTCGGTTTCACGATGGTCGACCATTCACGGCGCTTGATGTGCAGGCCACGCTTGAGCCCTTGATCCGAGCCAACAGCCATCGCCCTCTATTCAAGGCGCTGCTTGCGGATGTGGCGTCGATCGAAATCCGCGGCGAATTCCGGGTGGTTCTGCGATTGTCTCGGCCTTCTCATCTGGTCGCCCGTGCACTTTGCGAAGTGCCGATTCTGCCGGAACCGATTGCCCGGCAGTCGCAACCTGCGCGTGGACCCGTTGCCGGTACCGGACCCATGAAGGTGGGTGCATGGGAGCGCGGCCGCCGAATTCGCCTGGTGCGCAACGAAACGTACCACGGAACCCCAATGGCGCTTGACGGGATTGATTTCGAGGTGGAAACCGACGGCGCGCGAGCGATGACCAAGGTGAAGCGTGGGCAGATCGATCTGCTGCCTCGGGTCCTCGAACAGCACATTCCGGACCAGATGGTGGGCGTTTCAGGAAGCAACGCGCTTGACCTCGTCCGCGTCGAGCCGTTTACCTTTTCATTTCTCGCGGTCAATGTCGCGGCCGATCCGCTGTCGGATGTTCATTTTCGTCAGGCACTCTCGCTGCTCTGGGATCGGAAGCGAATGTCGCGCGAATTGCGCAAGGGGTTGTTTACCCCCATCGACGGCCCCACTCGGGTTGCGCCCACGACGGCTTCGCTCAATCGGGAGGCCGCTGCACAATTGCTCGACAACGCTGGGTACGTCGATGGCAACGATGACGGCGTGCGAGACCGCAACGGTCAGCCCATCCGGTTGCGCTTGATTCACATGGCGGGAAGCAAGGCCAGCGCCCGTGAACTCCATCTTTTCTCGCTCGAGCTGCGCCGGGCCGGTCTTCTGCTCGATCTCGTCCCACTTGATGCAGCGACGTTTGCCAGCCGCCTCTCGACCCGGAATTTCGATCTGGCGCCCCTCGTGTGGGAAGGGCGACCGCTCGAGGATCCGCGACTTCTGTTCGGTGCGAACTCGCCGTTCAATTATGGCGGCTACCGCTCTGTTCATCTCGACGCCATGGTCGACGAGTTGATGCGCGCGCAGGATCTCGCAGCCCAAAAGCTGCAACTCGAACGCATCGCGGCCTTTTTGGCCATCGAGCTACCCGCGGTGTTTCTCTACCGGCAAGACACGCTCGCCCTGGTTGGCCGCCGGGTTCACGGGCTGAGTGCCGATGGCGGATTTCTAGATCTACGGCGGGTTTGGTTGCAGTCACCATGATAGCGACGATGGCAGCGGCGTTGCTGACGGCGGTATTTTCAACCGCGAGAACAAGCTGTCCTGGCGAGGGCGGAGGCCCCCCGTACTCCAAGCCCACACCCGACGCGGCGCAGGCCAACGCCGATGCGAACAAGGCCTACTTCAAGAAGGATTTCGCAGGCGCCATCGCGCTTTATGAGCGAGCGTTGCAGCTCGATCGGAATTTTCTGTCCGCGCGCATCAACCTCGCTTCGGCATTCGCGCGCGCCCAGCGCTTCGAGGAAGCCGCCACGGAGGCCGTTGCTGCGATCGATGCCGCCTACGTGCCGGGTTGGTTTCGCGTGAACGAAGCGACGGACTTGCTTGTCTTGCAGAGTTCTCCGCTGCGAAAGCGGCTCGACAGTGCGGGTGCGCGCGGAGCCGCAACGTGGGGGAGCCTCGCAAACCAAGGTTTGCTCGTGATTGCTCGAACGGGGGTAGGCCTGAAGAGTGGCGAAAACAATCAGTCCGGCGTTTTTGTTGTGGCGCCCCATCAGGAGGTTTTCTCGTGGGATCCGGTGCAAGGCGGTTTTCGTCAGGTGACGGCAGAGGAGGGCCGGGTCGTCGCCATCGCCCACGATCGTGCGTCCGCGCGACTGGTGTACGCCCGCGCAGACAAGCTTGTGCGAGCCAAGGCCCAAGCGCCCCTTTGGCGCGGACTCACCTTGCGGATTCTAGATCTGAAAACCATGTCTTTGTCGGCGCGGATTCCGGTTCCCTTTGATCTTTCCGCGCTGTCATTGGCAATGGAAACCGAGGCGAGACGTACGCTGCCGATCTTACGGGGCAGAGTCGATGGCCGTCCCATTGCGATGGCCGTTGCGGCCGATGGCCTCGTTCAATATCCCGGAACGCGTTCCCGAAAAGCCGCTCGAATCTTGAATGGGACGGGGAAATGCCGGTTCCGGGCCGAGGCCGTTTTACTTCCCGAGCCGCGGATACGCATTGCGCCAGCAAGCGGCCGCAGGTTTGAGCTCGATACGCCATTCGGAGCCTTTATTGGGACCGCGATGCCGTGAGAAAAAAAGTGTGATCGGTTTTTTTGTGGCCGATTGTAGGTGGGATACTGTAGGACACATGGATACCTCACGACGAAACAAACCATCTGGCGCCGGTGCCATCCGTGCAATTGCAGCGGTTTCCTTCGCCGCCATGCTCACGCTCGGTACCTTGGTGGCGGCAAACGGTGCAAGCAAGGTCTCGACCTTCGAGCGAATCGCTTCGGGCGACTACCCGGCGCTTGATCGCCTTATCGCCAAGTTCGCGGCCCGCGTCCGAACGCCTTAGTCGTTCGAGCCACGATTCCGATCGACAGGCGGCGGGTTCAGGTATAACCCCGCGTCATGCTCAAAAAATCTTATCTCATTACCGGGGGAGCGGGCTTTATCGGGTCGGCCATCGCCCGCGCTCTGGTAAGCGAGGGTCAGCAAGTTAGGGTTATCGACAATCTGGCCAGTGGAAATTTGGCCAACCTCGCGGAAGTCGCCGGGCAAATCGAGTTAATCGAAGCCAGCATTCTGGATGCGGCTGCTCTCGCGGCTGCCGTCCAGGGCGTCGAGGTTGTCTACCACGAAGCGGCGATCCCCTCGGTTCCGCGCTCGGTCGCCGCGCCGCTGCCTTCCCACGAAGCCAACGCAACTGGCACGCTTGCGGTGTTGGATGCCGCTCGCCTCGCGGGGGTTCGCCGGGTGGTTTATGCGGGCTCATCGTCGGCTTACGGCGAGACCCCGACCTTGCCCAAGATAGAAACGATGCCGCCTTCTCCGCTGTCGCCCTATGCGGCCTCGAAACTGGCCGGCGAGCAGTATTGCAAGGTCTACCATCACGTGTACGGGCTTGAGACCGTCGTGCTCCGATACTTCAACGTTTTCGGCCCCCGTCAGGATCCGAATTCGCAATACGCGGCGGTTATCCCGAAATTTGTGACGGCTGCGCTGCGCGGTGAATCCCCCGTGATTTACGGCGACGGTACGCAATCCCGTGACTTTTGTTTCATCGACAACGTCGTGCAAGCCAATCTTGCGGCAGCAGGCGCACCCGGTGCATCAGGCGGGGTCTTCAATATCGCATGCGGTGAAGCAATTGATCTGAACGGCGTGGTTCGAGAGATCGGCACGCTACTCGGAAAGCCTGTGACCGCGCAATATTCGGACAAGCGTTCCGGCGACATCAAACACTCTTTGGCCTCGATCACTGCCGCGCAGACGGTTCTTGGTTACACCGGCACAATCTCGTTTGCAGAAGGGTTGCGGCGCACGATCGCTTGGTACAGGGCAAACGCATGACGATTCGGAGCATGACTGGATTCGGTCGAGCCCGGCTCGAAACTCCGTCGGGGACCGTTGTGGTCGAGCTGCGCAGCCTCAATCAGCGTTCCCTTGAGGTCAAACTCCGCAGCGGAGAGCTAAGCGCCGAAGTCGAGTCGGCCCTCATCGCTGCGATTCGCAACCGGTTGTCGCGTGGACAGGTCAGCGCCATGGTCGAACTGGACCCGGATGATGCGGCGTCCGAAGGGAGCGCGGTGGCACAGGATGCGGACCTTGCCGGACTTCGTGCTGCGTATGGCACGCTCGAGAAAGCACGCGTTGCTTTTGGGTTCGCACAACCCATCGATCTTTCAACGCTGGTCGCATTTGCCTCGTCGCCGTCAACCCGGTCGCCGAAAGCTGCCCGTGCCGGCACCCGCAGCCTTTCGATCGAGGCGATCACGCCGGCTGTCGACGCTGCGCTTGATGCACTGGTCGCGGCTCGCGAGACGGAAGGGGCGGCGCTGGCGGTTGCATTGCGGAGCCACCTTCAAGTGCTCAAGGACTGCTTGAAGCAAGCCAGACTCCTGCACGCAGCGCAGGTGCAAAAGTCTGCCGAACGTTTGCGCAAACGCCTGCAGGAGTTGCTCGCGCCTCGCGAAACTCCGGCTGTCGACGAGACGCGGCTGGCCCAGGAAGTGGCGCTGCTCGCTGCCCGAGGCGATGCCACCGAGGAAATGGCGCGCCTCGACGCCCATCTCGAAGAGCTGGGGCGTTTGCTGGGCAGCGAGGGTTCGGACACTGCGGTGGGGCGCAAGCTGGAGTTCTGGGTCCAAGAAATCGGGCGCGAATTCAACACAATGGCAGCCAAGGCGCTTGACCCGGCCCTGAACGTGATCTCGGTTGAGGCGCGAGCCGAGCTCGAGAAGATTCGCGAGCAGGCGCAAAATATCGAGTAGACGCGACGAACATGGGGCGATTTGAGGTAACAATATCGGACGCGCTCCCATGAACTTCGTCAAACGCGGCCTGTTGTTTGTAGTGTCATCCCCTTCGGGGGCCGGAAAAACCACGCTTGCGCGGCGCCTTGCCGCCGAACACGATCTTTCATTTTCGGTGTCCTACACGACGCGAAAACCTCGAGTCGGTGAGGTCGATGGTCGCGACTACCACTTTGTCGACAACGAACAATTCCAGAAAATGGTGGAAGCGCGCGAGTTTGCCGAGTGGGCGGTGGTCCACGGCAACCGCTACGGCACTGCGATTGCAACCGTGAATCAGGCGATCGAGCAGGGCGTCGATACGCTTTTTGATATTGATTACCAGGGTGGCCGACAGATTCGACAGAACTGGCCCTCGGACAGCGTGTTGTGTTTCATTTTGCCGCCGTCGTTGCAGGAGCTCGAACGCCGACTCCGATCGCGAGGCACCGACACCCCCGAAGTGATTGACTCGCGACTGGTGATGGCGCGCAAGGAGCTGGCGCACTACCGCGACTACGACTACATCGTCGTGAACGAAGAGATTGAGCCCGCCTATCAGCGGCTCGCCGCAATTTACCTGTCCGCTGGCTGCGTCACAATGCGCAACGAGGCCAGGGCGCAGGCCTTGCTTGCAGAGGCGGCTACCTCACCGCAGCCGCTGCGACCCACGACCCACTAACGTGCGGTAAACTCCTGAAAGGATTTACCCTCTTGACCGCATTGCCCACCGTAGTTCCCAACAAAGAAGTCGCCTTCGCGGCACTGTGCCAAAGCGTCCAGCGCATGGACCCGATGGCAGACATGGGCCTCGTGGAACGTTGCTATCGCTTCGCCGATGAACACCACGAGGGCAAACTGCGGAAGTCCGGTGATCCCTACATTGTTCATCCGATCGCGGTGGCAAGCTTGCTCGCCGAGATCATGCGGATCGACGTCCCTTCGATTTGCGCCGCGCTCTTGCACGACACGATTGAGGACACCGCTGCCACCGGCGAGGACATTCGCGCACTTGCTGGAGCCGAAGTCCAACACCTTGTCGAGGGCGTAACCAAGCTCGGGCAGATCGAGTTGCGGTCGCGCGAAGAGAGGCAAGCGGAAAGCTTCCGCAAGATGGTCCTCGCGATGACCCGCGACGTACGGGTGCTGCTCATCAAGCTGGCCGATCGCACCGACAATATGCGGACGCTGCAATACATGCCGCCCGACAAGCAGGATCGCATCGCGCGCGAAACGCGGGACATTTACGCGCCGATGGCCAATCGGCTCGGCATGTCGTGGATGAAAAACGAACTCGAGGATCTGTGCTTCCGGTTTCTGGAGCCCGACGAGTGGCAAAAGTTGGTCGAACGCCTTGAGGCGACGCGTCCCGTTCGCGAGACCATCATCAACGAGGTGGTACGTCACGTTCAAGCACGGATGGATGAAGAGAGGGTTCCGGCTCAGGTGGTCGGGACAACGAAAAGTCTCTGGTCCATCCACAAGAAGGTTCAACATCTGGCACGTGAACTGGATCGCATCCACGACATCATGTCGTTTCGCGTGGTCACGATGAACACCCGCGAGTGTTACACGGCGCTTGGCGTGCTGCACACGCACTACACCCCGATTCCGGGTCGGTTCAAAGACTATATCGCGTTGCCGAAGCCGAATATGTACCAATCGTTACACACGACCGTTGTCGGTCCGCGAACCGATCGGATCGAGCTCCAGGTGCGAACCCGGGATATGGATAGAATCGCCGACTGCGGGATCGTTGCGGCCTGGGGCAAGCAACGTCGACTCCAATCCGCTCCGCCCCGCGACAGCGAATATGTCGACGATGGCGCTCTTATCGATGGTGGGGATGAGGTGTTCTTGCCCGCATCGGGATTTCGCCAACCCCAGGGCCGGGCGCTCGACTGGCTCCATCAACTCACAGAGTGGCAGCGAACCTTGCAAGATTCGTCGGAGTTCATGGACACGGTCAAATCGGATTTATTCGAGGCCGAGGTCATTGTCTTTACCCCGCAAGGGGACGCCAAGACATTGCCCAAGGGCTCGACTCCCGTGGACTTTGCCTATGCCGTGCACTCGAAGGTGGGCGATGGTTGTAGTGGCGCGCGCGTCAACGGACTCAT
The DNA here is from genome assembly GCA_034439895.1 of Deltaproteobacteria bacterium. Taxonomy (GTDB): domain Bacteria; phylum Myxococcota_A; class Polyangia; order Fen-1088; family Fen-1088; genus JAWXBF01. Next base: position 5,111 of record JAWXBF010000005.1, on the reverse strand, counting down.
CGTTCCGTTGCGATATGTGTTGCGAAACGGCGATACAATTGAAATCTTGACCGCCGAGAAACAAAAGCCGACGAAAGAGTGGCTCAAGTTTGTGTTCACGAGTCGCGCCAAGACCCGCGTTCGGCACCGCTTGCGTTCGGAACAGCGTGAGCGCAGTCGGCAATACGGGCGCGATCTCCTGGCTCGCGAGTTGCGGGATCGCAACCTGGATATCGCCGCGCTGGAACGGGAAGGGCGCTTGCAAAGTGTCGCAACGGGCCTTCGCATCTCCGGTGGTGCGGATGAAATGCTCGTGCTGATTGGTTACGGAAAATTTTCGGCCAATCACGTCGCGAGGGTCATGGATCCGGAGCCCAACCGACCGGAAGATCTCCCGGTCGGTGACGCTGATCCTGCGGGCGCGGTTCGTGCGCGTCCGTCGAGGCGTTTGGGTAGTGGTGTTGCGATTGCCGACGGCATCGACCACGCCATTCGTTATGCCACCTGTTGCGGACCCATTCCCGGGGAACCCATTGTCGGATTCCTGGGCGGCGGTCGCGCACAGAGCGTCATCATCCACGTCCGGGATTGCCCAAAGAGCTTGGACCAAGACCCTGCCCGTCGGGTAGATGCTTCGTGGTCCGAGACGCCCGGGGTCTACCGTCCGGTCGAGCTGAAAGTGGTGTGCGCGGATCGACCCGGTATTCTTGCCAGTCTGACGCGCTCGTATTCGGAGCAGGGGCTCAACATCGCCCAGGCTCGCTGCCGGGCGACCGACGAACAACGGTCAACCAACACCTTTCTGGCGATGTTTAGCAACATCGGTCAGCTTCGGAGTTTGACGCGTTCCCTCTACGCCATCGAGGGTGTTGTTTCGGTGACCCGAAATCCTTCGGTTCAGTCCCACTAGACGCATTCGACTACCTTTGCTTGACCGGGGAGGGGAATAGCTGCTAAATGCCCGTCCCCCCTACAGGATTGAAGCAATGGCCTCGAACACGATGTCGACTTGGAAGAAGCGAACCCGCCGCCACCTAAATATGGGTCGGAAACGCAAGGCTCGCCTGGCAACCCGTTCCACCCTCACCTCCGAGGAGCTATTTGCTGGCTTCGGTGAACCCGGTAAGCCGGCTCCGGCGAAATAACCGCGATGTTGGGCGTTCTCGAGTCGCCCTGCGCAAAACACCCTTTCTTTTCCGATGGAAACCTACGGAATTGATTTTAGTTTCCGCTTTGCATTAAGATACCGTTTCGTTCGCAGGGCAGGGGGACACTTTGCCCCGGCCAATCGAGAATCCTCGTCCGCGAGAGGCAGATGAAGAGCTGTCCCAATTGCAACAAATCCTACGATGACGATGCCAACTTCTGCCCTGAGGAGAGTTGTGCAACGCCAGATGGTCCCAGTCGACTTGTTGACGCGGTCCCGGCCCCTGCCGCGGCACCCGAGCGCTTTATGCGCGGGGCGAAGCTAGGCGGAAATCGCACCGGTGCGGTCTACCGCGCCCGCGACGGGCAATCTGCGTCTGAGGTTGCGTACAAGATCGTCACAACAGCCGCAGTTCCAAATGCGGCCGCAGTGGCGCGCGCAGAACGCGAATTGCGCCAGTTGATACGGGTCCAAAGCCCGAACATCGTTCGCATCATTGAATCCGGTAAAACTCCGGCGGACGAGCTCTTCGTCGCGATGGAGCTGTGGGAAGGTGAGACGCTCGATGCATTGATGTCTCGCGGTCCGGTTGATTTGGCCCGTGCCAAGGCAATCGTGACACAAATCGGACACGGCCTTCTAGAGGCTCAAAAAGCCGGAGTCGTACACCGCGATCTCGCTCCGAAGAACGTTTTCATTTCGGCATCCGGTGAGGCAAAAGTTTTCAACTTTCCCATCGCGATTCCGGTCAACGACAAACTCTCGGGTGTGGCGGAATACGCATCGCCCGAACAGGGCCAGGGCCGACCCGTCGATCAGCGATCGAACACTTACAGTCTGGCCTGTATTTTCTACCACCTCGTCGTGGGTGAGCCGCCCTTTGCCGGTGGTGATTCGGCTGCGGTTTTTGGCATGCACGCCAACAACCCGGTCGTTCCCCCCAGCCAGAGGCGTCCGTCTGCAGGCTTGGGGCCCGATGTGGATGCGCCGGTCCTAAAGGCTCTGGATAAAAATTCCAGCCGCCGCCATCTGACGCTGCGTCTGTTCCTCAATGAGATCGAGGCGATCAAGGTCGCCGCAGCTCCCGCCAAACCTGAGGTTGGTTTTGCCAAAACCATGCTCTTTGCGGGTGGTTCGCAAGACGTTCAGGCAATGGTTCAGAAAGCGATCGCTGACAAGAAGGCAAAAGACGACGCAGCGGCTGCAAGCGCACCCGCAGCGGCTGCAAGCGCACCCGCAGCGGTTCGGGAACAACCCGTGGAAACAGCCGCGACCATGGTACCCGATAGCGCTTCTTCGATGATGGCCGCCGTGGCCGTCAAGGCAATTGCGCCGGTTTCTCGATTGACGCCGCCGCCGGTCACACCTGCTCCCAACCAGACGGCTGCCGAGCTTGATCCGGTTGCGGCCGCTCGCAAAAAAGCGGCTGCTGCTCCGGCCGCTTCGCCAGCTCCGGCTACCGCAGGAGGGGGAAAAGGCGCCAACGCATTCCGCGAGACCCTTTGGTTCAAGAAGGGCGACGTCGAGCAAATGGTCGCGGAGGCAAAGGCCAAAGCTGGCGCAGAAGCCGACAAAGTCGCGATTCCGGACGAGGACGTTCGTCCCATCGAAGACCGATACAAGGATGACGGCACGTTGACCGTCGAGGACCGAAAGAACTTCTCGCTCCGCAGTGGTGGCACTGCAGCGAACATGCCGGCAGCGAAGGTTGCGATGGGCAACAAGATGTCGGCAAACGAGGTAATCGAGGAACTCGGCGGAGGGAAGAAGACCGGCGTCTATATCGCGGTTGTCGCCGTTGTTGTTGTCGTCGTTGTTGCGATCTTGTTGTTGATGGGCGGCGGCAAAAAGGAGGAGCACGCACCGGCTGCTGCTGCTGAGCCTGTCGCGGCTCCCGTTGCCGTTGCTCCGGCTCCCGCACCAAGCCGCTTGCCGGAGCAAATTGCTGCTCCTGTTCCAGAGCCCGCAGCCGCTCCGGCGCCTGCTGCTGCTGTCGCTCGGGCTCCTGAAAAGAAAGCCTCTCGCAGCCCGTCAAGAAAGAAAGACAGCAAGGCTCCGGTGAAAAAGAGCACGGCGAAGCGTAAGAAGTAGGCGCTTTTCCGTGGTCCGCTGGCCCGCTGTCGTGATCTAATCCGCGATGGTGAAACGCAGTCGGTTGGTCTTACCTTCGCGAAGGTAGTCGACCTCAATGGCGGGTGCCGTCTTCAGTGCGGAAAAAACTTCAAATGCTTTTCCCTCGCGCGCGATATTGCTGCCATTGACTGCCGTGACAATATCTCCGGGCTGGAGGTCGACGTTGGCGTAACACGGATTGGTGAGGTGCAGACTCTGGATCCGCCAACCGTTGAACTTGCCGTTGCGAACGTCGGCTTTCACGCTCACGCCTTGCAACCAGGCGCCGAGTCCTCGATCAACCACATCGACGATGGCGCTGCGTTTCACCTTTCCGGGCGCAACCAATGACGCGCATTGATCGGGTTTGTCCATCGCAACGGGTGCACCCGGCACAACGGCTGTAGCAAATTCACTGCCACCGGGTTCGAGAGTCTCGTTTACACCCTGTTCGGCAGGCGATTGATGCGCGCAAGCGGGCGCGAGTAGCGCAAACAACGCCAGAGAAAACAGCCGACCTTTGCAATTCGTTGTGTGGGTTGGGTTCATCTTATCCTCCGAAAACGCTTCGTCTGAGCTTGAGGGTAGTTCAAAAAATCCGCGAGACTGCTTGGAAAATTAATCGCGACACACTTTCGATTTCGGCTGAAGCATCAATCGTCTGTGCATTGGGATCGACGGCAGCAAGCCGACGGTAGTTGTTTGCGACAGCGTTCTGCGTTTCGTCCGCGTCATAACGCTCGTCGGGACGAAGGGCCAGTTTTCGCCTTTGTGCGGCCACAGCCACGGGCAAGTCGAGCAGCAGTGTCAGATCCGGAAGGCGTATTCCCATCGCCAGGTGCGAGATCCACTCGAGCGATTGCGACTCTGCCGGTTGATACGCGAGCGACGACCACTGATAGCGATCACAGACGACATCGAAGCCTCGTTCGAGCGCGGGCTCAATTTCGCGCTGCAAATGATCACGTCTATCGGCGGCAAAGAGCAGTGCCATCGTGGCCCCGGACATGGGCTGACCATCGATCTTGTGTTGCGCCAGCAAACTTTCCCGCAGCAATCGACCGACCGGACCCGTTGAGGGCTCTCGTGTGGCGATCGCTTTTCGGCCGAGCGACTCGAGATGGCGCGTCAGGCGATCGGCCTGGGTCGTGGTTCCTGAACCATCGATACCTTCAAGGACGATAAAGCGGGGTGGGGACACGGCTGACACTTGGTTAGCGCCATTACTACACGTATACACGCATCCGCCAATATTTCGAACGCATCGTGAAGGCAGGGGCACCTGCGGGGCGGAGCGCCGGGCCTAATGTAGGACGCGGAATCGGTCTAGGCAGGCGCGAAGGTGGCGCTCACCTTCTTCTTCAAAACCGGAAAAGCGGATGGCCATTCCGGTCAAAGACTGGGGATTGCCACCTTCGTTGAAGTTGATGAAGTAGTGGTTTTTGACCTGTCCGAGTGCAACGACCTCGCCGCTTTCATCCGGGGTGAGAAAGCAGACTCGAACGTGCGATCGCAGCGGAAGGGGATCCCGCGTCTCGACAAAGACGCCGCCCGCAGACACATTTCTTGCGATGCACGACGTCTCGCCGAATAGGATGGATTCGATGCGGACAGGAAAAGCCTTGTCGAATCGAAGGTGTTGGCGCTTCTCAAGGTTGATGTCTGTGCCGGTGGCGGGTGGGTCGCCACTCGACGAATCAATCAGTTGGGGTCGGGAGCTTTGTCGGTAGGGGGGCATGGTTGATACGGTACAGATGTATTGATATGAAGTCAAAAAACCTACATGTAGGATACGTGTCTCGCTTTGTGATTGTTGGAATAGTTTAATGAAAACAAATATTTACGCATGGATCCCCCCGCTGCTCTGGGCGGC
>JAWXBF010000004.1:0-6759 GCA_034439895.1 Deltaproteobacteria bacterium | reverse complement strand
CGCCGGGACCCTGGAGAAGATCAATAAGCGCCACATTGAGTACATGGTTCGTTGGCGAAAAAGCTGGCAGCAATACTGGTACATGCTGACGGGCTACCGAGGTCGAATGATATCCAATTTCGAGGCAGATGTCGACGATTCAGCGTACTGGGAGTTTATGCAGAAGGTGGATGACGAGAAGCATTTCCCGGCCGAGGGCGGACTGATTTCGGTTGTATCGGGGCCGCACGACGATCTGGAGTCCCCCGCCATCGCAAGCTTCGCAAATATCTCGACACCGGGTGCTGCGGGCAAGTTGCGTTACGCGAACATTAACCTTCCGGGTCATCTGCCTCTGTTGATCAAGGGCGAGCAGACGCGCCTCGATGCCGACGGCAAGAAGGTTCGTGTTGAAGGCGCCAACAACGTCGTCTTGATCCGCATGATGGTTCCGAAGAGCCTCCCCGACAAATCCGTGGCAAAGCTTGAACTCGACAGTGGACCGACCATCCAGATCCCGTCGATCGGCTTCTTGGTTAACGACGGCCAGTACCACACCTACACCGTGGACCTCGGTGAAGAAGGCAAGGTGCCAACGTTCAAAGACGCAGACTACACCGGCTTTGGCTTCTCTCCTTCGAGCAACGCGACCAGTAAGGATTGCGATCCGACCGATCTCGACAACGACAACTGCATCAAGGTCGACTACATCCGCTTCACCAACGTCATTGATCAGAAGCAGATCGAGGACGAGGATCGCACCTGCACCAATCAGCGCAAGCCTGACGGATGGATCGGACTCGAGGACAACTGTCCTGACCTTTACAACCCCGAACAGCTCGACGCCGATCGCAACGGTCGCGGCGATGCCTGCGAGGATACCGATCAGGACTCGGTCCCGGATGGGTGCGATAACTGCCCATCTTTGACGAACGCGCGCCAGAGCGATGAAAACGGGGACGGACTCGGCGATCTTTGTGACGAATCGTTCGGCAGCGGTTGTTTCTTGCAGCCCGATTCCATCGGTGGAAGGCCCGCAGCAAGTCCAACGGGCAATCGCTCCTCGTTGGCGCTGCTCGGCCTTTTTGTGGCTGGCGCCTTCGTGTTGTTGCGCCGCCGTCGACGCTAAAGAATCAAAACCCGAGTGAGGATGCCAAGCTATCGTCGCGGTGAGCGGCGGGCTGGCATTCTCATTTCTACCCGCTCGACCGCTTCGTTGGCCGGAACACCCTCGGCGCGAAGCCTCAGCAATTCGGCCAACATGCGATCTTCGTCCAGTCTCGAAAAGGCGTCTGCCTGTTGGGACAGCCAAAGATCGGTCTGCTTGGCCCGTTCTTCAAGCTCCAGGACGACCTTCATCCTCTTGGCCGCCCGTCGCACTTGATCTCGCTGCAGCATCACCTCCGCGCGCTGCCGATGCGATTGCGCCTGCATCCGCTCTTCGGCTTCCCGTCTCTGGCTTTCGCTTGGCCGAAAACCAGCCTCGCAACGGGCACATTCGCAGTCGCGCGCATGTGTCTGACTGTCCGCCTCTAGCTTTGGAAAGCTAACCTGTCGGAGTAAGGCCTGTCGTCCCATGATTCCAGCCCTCCTTTCGGAAACCATCGGTGGAAACCCACCAACGCTGAACCCACGTTCAGACTCTAGCGCATCTGTTCAGTGGTGGTCAATGACGCAGTCGGATGTAAATCAGGCGCGAGATTTGCGTCCGGCTATCCACCCGAGCCGTCCACCCGGCACGACGAAGCGCGTGTTGCGATTGGCGCGCCGAGATTTTCTAAACCGTCGCACAGCCGGATGACGGCGGTCAATCCGAGTCCATTGCGTCGCTCGGGGCACCGTGCTTGACGCTGGGGAAGGAGAGCCGTATGCCTTGAGACTGCGAGCGAAACCATGGACGATACCGCGCCAATGCAACTGACCGAGTGGGACGCCGGTGAAACCACGGGTGTTTTCCCCCCGGTTCCATCGTTTTTGAAGCTGGCGGGCCGACGGGTGCTGATCGTGGGTGCAGGCCCGATGGCGGCCTCGAAGCTGTCCGGGTTGTTGCTGGCCGGAGCGCGTGTTGCGATTGTTGCTCCACACATAAGCGACGCGATGCGGTCCGCGATCAAGGGTCCGATGTCACACCTCGTCGAGCTACACGAGCGCCCCGTCGCTGCATCGGATCTGGACGGAGCCTGGTTCGTCGTTGCGGCGGCTCCGCCCGAGGTCAACCGTTTCGTAGCACAGCAAGCCGAGTCCAGGCAGGTTTTTGTCAATGCCGTCGATGATCCGTCGGTGGCCTCGGCCTATGCGGCGGGCGTGGTTTCCCGCGGCGAGATCACGATCGCGGTTTCAACCGGAGGCCGGGCTCCCGCGCTCGCCGGGTTGATGCGAGAAGCGCTTGAGGAATTGATTCCGCAGGAAGCGACCGACTGGCTCGCCGTGGCACAGCAGGCAAGGGTCGAATGGAAGCAGGCGGGTGTGCCGATGTCCGAACGCCGCGTGCTGTTGCTGGACGCGCTCTTACGACGATACAACCTGCATCCGGATGGAAAGCGCGATCGATGACTGGCACGGGCAACGATGGTCGTGTCACGCTCATCGGCGCGGGTCCCGGCGATCCCGATCTGCTCACGGTTCGAGCCGTTGATCGCCTTGCGGATGCAGACCTGGTTCTGTACGACGCATTGTCGTCACCGCAGATGCGCACCCTCGCACCGGAGGCTCGCTGGTTCTACGTCGGCAAGCGTGCAGACCGCGATTCCATCGCGCAGGACACCATCAACCGAATCTTGATCCGCGAGGCATCGCGCGGTCGCCATGTGGTACGGTTGAAGGCGGGCGATCCCTTTGTGCTCGGACGGGGCGGCGAAGAAGCGCTCGCCTGTCAGGAGGCCCAAATCTCGTGTGAGGTCGTGCCGGGGCTGACTTCGGCCGTGGCGGCACCCACTCTTTTTGGCATTCCCGTGACCCACCGGGGCGTGTCGACGGCCTTTGTGGTCGCGTCGGGACACACCCCCTCGGCATGGCAGCCGGTATGCGAAGGGATCGCGCCCGGTACGGCGACCCTCATTTTTCTCATGTCGAAGCGCAGCCGCGGTGCCATCGCGACGTTTCTTGTGGATCGTGGCTGGTCGTCCGAAACCCCGGCGGCTTTGCTGCTCGGTGCTGCGACACCCGGGGCGCATCGGTGGATAGGTACCCTCGGAACGCTGGGCGATTGCCTGATGCCCGCGCCGGCGCCTGGACGCGCTGCGTATGGAACCCTGAGTGAGGCGCCCGGAATCGTGGTCGTGGGCTCCGTGGTGGACTTGGCTGGCGCCCTGGCATTTTCTGGCCTCTAAACGGTCCGTATCTAAATCTCGGGAAATGCTAAGAAGGGCCCGAAGTCATAGAGGCCCATTGGCATTTTTTTCTGATCCGCAACAAGGCGCGAATGAACATGGACGTTCGCATGGCAAGCGCCGGGCGATCGGTCTAACCCTCGGAGCGCTTGGGGTTGTCTACGGTGATATCGGGACTTCGCCGCTCTATGCGCTTCGCGAGTGCGTGACCGGCACTCACGGGGTTGCGCCCACGCCCGAAAATGTACTCGGGTTGTTGTCTCTTTTCTTTTGGTCGCTCGTTCTCATTGTTTCGGTCAAGTACCTGGTTTTCCTCCTGGCTGCCGACAACAAGGGAGAGGGCGGGGTTCTGGCACTGCTCACGCTGATTGCTCCCATCGACGCAAAGGGTGATCGATCGGGTTCGGTTCGGTCGCGAATTGCCATCCTGTTGGGACTCAGCGGGGCCGCGTTGTTGTTCGGCGACGGAATGGTGACACCGGCAATCTCGGTGCTTTCTGCCGTTGAGGGCATCGGAAGCGCCACGGGCGGCGGCAACGATTATGTCGTTCCGGTCACGTGCGCGATCTTGATTGGACTATTTTTGTTCCAGCGCAAGGGAACGGCGGCGGTTGCGGCTTGGTTCGGACCCATCATGCTGCTCTGGTTTTCCACGATCGCGATCGCGGCGATCCCGTGGATCATGCGTCACCCCGAAGTGTTGTCGTCACTGAACCCGTGGTGGGGTATCCGGTTCTTTATTCAACACGGATGGCATGCGTTTGGGCTGCTCGGAGCGGTGGTGCTGTGTGTGACGGGAAGCGAGGCTGTTTACGCCGATCTTGGCCATTTCGGACGCGGTCCAATCCGTCGAGCCTGGTTTTTCCTGGTTTTTCCGGCACTGGTTATCAACTATCTCGGCCAGGGTGCCTTGCTCTTGCACGACCCAAAGTTTTCGACCGATCCGTTTTACGGACTCGTGTCGAAAGATTGGCGCTGGTTTCTGGTGATCCTGGCAACCGCAGCCGCCGTCGTCGCTTCGCAGGCGTTGATTTCCGGAGTGTTTTCGCTGGCCCGCCAGGCGTCGCAAATGGGGTATCTGCCTCGTTTGACGATTCGTCATACGGCAGAAAACATGGAAGGCCAGATCTACATTCCCGAGATCAACTCTTTGCTGATGATCGCCTGTGTCGCGCTGGTGCTTGAGTTCAAGCATTCGTCAAACCTGGCGTCAGCCTACGGCATGGCGGTCACGGCCACGATGCTGATAACAACGTTGTTGTATTACAAGGCGGCACGCAAGCTTTTTGGATGGGGCGTTGTTCCCGCTTTTGCGCTGGTGCTCGTGTTCCTGTTGATCGACGTGAGTTTCTTCGCGGCCAATCTTCACAAGATCAAGGACGGCGGTTGGTTCCCGCTCGTGGTTGCAGTCGCCGTCATGGCGCTCATGACCACCTGGCACCGTGGTCGGATATTGTTGAACGAAAGGGTGAATGATTCGACCCTGCCGTTGCAAATGTTCATCGACGACGTCGTGATGAGCAAGGTCCACCGGGTCAAGGGTACGGCGGTCTTCTTGACGACACTTCGACGTGGTACGCCGAATGCGCTTTTACACCATTTCAAGCACAACAAGGTGCTGCACGATAGGGTGGTGATCATGACGGTGGTGACCGATGACGTGCCGCGCGTTGCACCAGAAAATCGCGTGAAGATCAAATCATTCGGCGCGCAGTTTTTTGGCGTTGTCGCGCACTACGGATTCATGGAAACGCCGACGGTGGCCGACGTGTTGGCCCGGTTGCCCGAAGAGCTGACGATTCGCATCGCGAGCGCGACCTTCTTTCTTGGGCGGGAAACGCTGGTCCGCGGAATGCCGCCGGTTCTCTCCAACTGGCGCTTCCATCTGTTTCGCTTTCTTTCGCGCAACGCAAGCTCGCCGGTCGAATTTTTCGGATTGCCGGCCAACCGCGTGGTGGAAATCGGTACACAGTTTACGTTGTAGCGGGCGTATGCTTGCCGCCCAATGAAGCTTAAACCGGGCGACAAGATTCCTCAGCTTGAACTGCGGACGGTGGAGGGAACCACAGTTCAGGTACCCAACGCCGGTTCACGCTTTGTCCACTTGCAGTTCCGCCGCTACGCGGGCTGTCCCATCTGTAACACGCACCTGCACGCCTTCGTCAAGCGAATCGACGACCTGAAGACGGCGGGTGTTGCGGAGGTGGTGTTTTTTCATGCCTCCGTTGCCGAGATGAAAAAGTACCTGAGCGATCTGCCGTTTGACTTCGTGGCCGATCGCGAGAAACGGTATTACAAGCAGTTCGGCGTCGAGACTTCTCTGATGGCGGCGTTCTCACCGAGCGCGATGGTGGCGGGACTTCGCGGCATCGCGAAGGGAGTCCTCACGCCCAACATGGAAGGTGGTCCAAACGGATTGCCCGCCGACATTCTGGTGGATGCCGCTGGAACGACAGTCGCGGTGAAATACGGTAAACACGCCAACGATCAGTGGTCGGCTGAGCAATTGCTGAGCCTGGTCGCTACTCTGTAATCGCCAGCCCGAGAGCCGTGAACGCCGGCTCGAGGATCGTGCGATCACCGACGACGACCACAACTTCTTTGCCGGTACACGACTTCACAAGATCAGCAACCTGTTGCCGGGAGGTGTTGGCCAGGTTTTCGCCGTAGTTGTCCCACATTTGTGTTCCGAGCCCATATTTTTCGGCGGCGATCACGAGTCCCGCGCGGCCTTCGTTGCTGGTGACGGTGTTGTTCCATTCAATTGCCATGTCCCAGCGCTTGAGTGTGAAGGGCTTGATGGCCGGGCCGTTGGTGGCGATATCGGCCAGGTTGTCGAGCAGACGCTTGATGGCCTCTGCGGTGCGTGCGGTTTCAACCGCGCCACCCGCCACCAGGCTGGCAACCGTCGATGGGTAGGTTTGCAATGTTGCATACAGAGCATACGTCGCGCCCCATTCTTCTCGAACCGCCCTCAGATCTTCTCCCACAATATGACCAACCAGTGCGTGGGCTGGAAACGATTCTGCCGTGAGGTCGGGCAGGCGGCAACCAAACGAGAAGCTCGATTGGGTTGCGCCCGGTCGATCGAAAACAATGATCGCGCGACGGTCTCTTGGAGCGGGAGGTGCAGGATTGCTGGCTGTGCCGCCGCCACCTTGCCATCGCGAAAAATAGGTTTCGATCATGGGGCGTACCCGGGCTTCATCCACGTTGCCAATAATGATGCCAAGCGCGCGATCCGGTCGGAAGTGGGAACGGACAAAGGTATCCATCGACGAAAACGAAACGCCGGCCAGAACTTTCGGCTCGGTTTGTGACGTGCCGTAGACATGATTCGGATACAGCTCTTTTGCAAAGCGTTCTTGTGCCTGAAGCTGCACCCGTTTTCGCATCCGATCAAGGCGTTCCTGTGCTTCGTCGAGGGGCTCTTTCAGCATGAGATGCGCTT
>JAWXBF010000003.1:0-79893 GCA_034439895.1 Deltaproteobacteria bacterium | reverse complement strand
CTGGCTTTTGCGCTTGCGATTGCGATTGCGGCGTGTGGCCCCTCAATCAACAAGGCCTACAAGGCGGATATTGATGCGCGAACGGCCGCGCTGAAAACCGGAGCGGCCTCGTTTTCAGCCCCGTCGGCGTTCACGCCGATGCCGCTTGCCGTTGGGCAGTGGGCGGAATACCACACGGTCGATGAAGATGGAAAAGCCAGCTTCATGACGATGAAGATCGTCGGACAGCAGGGCAATGCGTTCTGGTTCGAGAACGAGAGCAAAACGTACCACGGGATGACGGCATCGCTGACGCTGATGGACCCGGGCGATCGAACGAGCATCGACTCGATCAACATCCTGGCGGCCAAATCGATGGATGCGTCCGGAGCGGTTCAGGAAACGCCGGCCGAGCTTATCGGGATGATGCAATCCATGTTGAAAAAGAGCCTCAGCGCACTTGTCGTGAGCTGGGAAAACCAGCCGCAAGAAAACGCAAGCGTGCCGGCCGGAACCTTCGCGAACTGCTTCAAAGCCAAGTCGGAGGTATCCATGATGGGGATGCACATGAGTTCAATGGTCTGGGGGCACCCCGAGGTTCCCGTCTCCGGGACCGTGAGATCCGAGGGCATCGATCATAAACACACGATGACCCTGGTTTCGTTTGGCACCTCCGGCGCGAAAAGCGTCTTCCCGGGCATGTAGGTCAATTCGGCGTGGCAAAAAAGAAAAAAAAGGCGAGGACCAAAAAGCCGACCGCAACCAAGAAACCTTCGGCCGTAAAACCCGAAACGCCGGTGCCGGCCGCAAAGATTCGCAACACACCGAAGCCCAAACCCACCAAACCGGCATTCCCGAAAAAAGACGATCAACCGAGCCTCGGTGAGTTTCCTGCGCGGTTGCCGATCGATCAGGGCAAACGATTTGAAGCAATGCGAACCTTTCTGTTGAAACAGAAAGACGTGAACGAATCGTTTTACTATTACGGCCCGAAAACGGGATGGGGATTGCGCTACCTGCACGGCGCTCAACCGCTTTGCACCCTGCTCATCGCGGGGGAACGCCTCGTCGCGGTGGTATCGCTGGATCGCAAAACCGGCGAAGACATCGACTGGAAAGGCCTTTCGCCGATTGCGCAACAGATCCGGCAACGGGCGCACGGCAGCCCGTCGCTCCAATGGTTGGATCTGCCCCTCGATGGCGCAGGCGCCGCCGATCTGAAGATCGTTCTGCGGGCCAAACTGAAGCAACGCGCCACGCCCTGAGACCGCAGCGGACCGAATGGAAGCATCCGCCGAGTAAACGACGGACAAGCTTGGACGGGCTCGGCTAAACCGCGTACAATTTGGGGGTCGGGTCTTTGCGGACCCAACACTTATCGCTTCTTCTTTGTCCGCGTTGGTCCGTTTCTTATTGCCATCATGTCGTATCCCATAATTCGTCGAGTTCATACCCTGCGTTCGTGGTCTTTGGCTGTCGTTTTGGCGCTTGCCGCCACCGCCTGTGGCAGCCTTTCGGAACCGCACCCGCTCTATGAAGGCAACGCTGCCGCGGATAACGGAGGCAGTGGTGGAGACAACGACCCGACCCATGTCGTTGGGCGCAGTCGCGATTCATCCGGTGATCCCGATGCGGGCCTACCCGCAAGCTCCAACAATCGATCCGACAGCTCGGTATCAAGAGATGGAGGAGGCCTCACGCCGCTTGTGGGCACAGCCCAGGCCTGCGGGATGGTGGCGGACGCCCTGTGTGGTCGGGCAACGGAGTGCGCTCCCTTTGCAATCGTGCAAACGTTCGGATCGGCCGAAGTCTGCAAAAAGCGAATGCAGACCGCATGCATTGCCGACGCCAACGCGAGCCATTCTGGTGCTACGAATGGCGGATTGATTCGGTGTGCCCAGGCCTTGAATGAAAGCACCTGCGGCGAACTGACCGACGGCAACCGCCCCCCGGCTTGCCGTTTCGTGGGAACGCGTCCGAACGGTCAACCGTGTGGAACGCATATGCAATGCCAAAGCGGGTTCTGCAGCGGCGATGGCGATCCGGCGAACGCAGACAAGGCTTGCGGCAAGTGCGCCGCTCCGAGTGGAAAGGATTCAAGTTGCGCCGTCGACGAAGACTGCACGGTCGGACTGCGATGCAGCCTCGACGGTAAATGCGTCAAGCCCGCCCCAGCCGGCGGTGCATGCAAACCCGGATACCAACCCTGTGATGCGAATCTGGTTTGCATCGACAGGCAGTGCCGAACGCCGGTTGCAGGCGGTGTCAGCTGTGCCCATCCCGAGCAATGCGGGCTTTCGCTGGGTCTTGTTTGCGAACCCGAAAAGGTGGGCAGTGAAACCCTCGTTTGTCGCGCCACCCAGCCTGCCGCCCCAGGAAACAGCTGCGGCCTGGACGCCATGGTCACGATGCCCTGCGCCGGCGGAATGACCCAGTGCCAGCCCGTTGGCCCTGGCGAGTCCCTCATTTGTGTGGCTCCGATTCGGGACGGAGACGCCTGTGCTCCCGCCGAGGGGAAACATTGTGCGGCCCCCTCGCGCTGCATCGCAGGATTCTGTCGACTCGGCGCCCCTTCCGGCTGTTGATATCCGGACATATCCAAGTGGCTGTGCCACAGGTCCACTTTTGAATTGAAAGTCAGGACCCGGAGTGCCTATTCTGTGCGGATCTTCAAGGGAGTCCGCGCCGTGACCGCAAAGATCCGAGTCCAACTTTCGGTAATGATGTTCTTCCAGTTCGTGATCTGGGGTTCGTGGTACGTCCCCATGAGCACCTACCTGGGGAAGATCGGTTTTTCCGGCGCGAACATCGGCGATGCGTACAGCACCGTGAACTGGGGAGCAATCGTGGCCCCGTTCCTGGTCGGGATGGTGGCCGATCGTTTCTTCGCCGCGCAAAAGGTCCTGGCGGTGCTGCACATCGCTGGTGCTGCGGTTTTGTATTTTGCATCGACCATCACGGACCCAGGCCTGTTCTTTTGGGTCATGTTGTTTTACGCGGCGCTTTACATGCCAACCCTCGCGCTCGTGAACTCGATCTCGTTTTCCCAGATGAGCAATCCGGGCAAACAGTTTCCCTCGGTACGCGTGGCCGGAACCATTGGATGGATCGTGGCGGGCATCGTCGTTTCACGCCTCAATGCCGAGGCAACCGCAACACCGTTTTTGATCGGCGCCGGGGCGTCGCTTGGCCTTGGGCTTTACAGTTTTGGCCTGCCCCCCCTCCCCCCTGCCGCGCGCGACAAGAAGGTTTCCATCCGGGACGTATTGAACCTCGATGCGTTGGTATTGATGAAGGAACGCTCGTTTGCGGTCCTCGTCGTGGCGTCGCTGCTGGTCTGTATCCCACTTGCATTTTATTACGCCTTCACCGGACAATTCTTGAGCCAGGTCGGTATCGAAAACGTCGCGGAAAAGATGGGGCTAATGGGTCAGGGCTCTGAAATTGCGTTCATGCTGGCGATGCCCTTCTTCCTTCTTCGCCTCGGTATCAAAAAGACGATGGTGGTGGGCATGCTCGCCTGGACCGTTCGATACGTTCTGTTCGCGGAAGGTGCCGAGCCCCCGGTTCCGACCATGTTGTTCGTCGGACTGGCATTGCATGGTGTGTGTTACGATTTCTTCTTTGTTTCGGGACAAATCTACGTCGACAAAAAAGCCCCGACGGCCTTGCGTTCAAGCGCACAGGGACTCATCACCTTTGCGACCTATGGTGTCGGGATGTTGATTGGTTCAATTGCATCGGGACGCATCGTCGATGCGTACCAAAATGACTGGACCCGGGTGTGGTACGTTCCTGCCATCATGGCAGCAGCCATCACCGTTCCGTTTCTGGTGGCCTTCAAGGAAGATGTCCCTACTGCGGAAGGCGCCCGAGGGTGACCGGATAGCCAGCATCCACCGGAAGCTAGCTGCGCGCGAGTGCAGCGGAAATGGCTTTCTCCAGGTCGTCCTTGCCGCAGGGCTTTTGCAGCAAAACGGGTCCCTCGTCTGGCCAGGGATGATTGGCCTCGACACGCGCAATCGAGTGCCCCGACATGATGATGACGCGCGCGTTGGGATCGAGTGCTTTCAACTGACGATACGCCTCGGGCCCCGCAAGCACTGGCATGTCGAGATCCATCAGCACAAGATCGGGTCGTTCGTTGCCGTAAACCCTCAAGCCCTCACTGCCATCGGCCGCATGCAACACGTCGTAGCCTTTGGCCTTGAGCAGACGACCGAGGCTGCGTCGAACCGCGCCGTTGTCGTCGACGATCAAGACGACCAGTCGCGCTGATTTTGGTGGGTCAATTTTTCCGTCGATTGTCGGCAAATCCATCGCGGTTTCCGAGACACGGCGAGCGTCGTCGACGGGAGCCGACGGCAAGCTGATTCCGACCATTGTCCCCTGTCCCTTGGCCGTTTTCAGATCGACCTGGCCGCCATGGTACTTCACGATCTCAAGCACCGTGGCAAGTCCCAGTCCCGTGCCTTCGCCCTCGCCCTTGGTGGTAAAGAAAGGATCGAACGCACGTCGTCGCGTCGCTTCGTCCATTCCCTTTCCGGTGTCCTCAATCGTGAGAACGATCTGACCGTGACCATCCCCGCCGAGAGTCGGGCGTCGTCGAACCACTGCCACCGTCATGGTTCCACCCGCCGACATCGCATCTCGCGCGTTGACACACACGTTCATCACCACCTGGTGCAACTGGCCCCAGTCGCCCATGACTTCAAGACTCGGCTCGCAGTTGAAAACCGCCTCGACGGAACGGGGCAAGGTTCGGCGAAGCAACTCGATCACCTCACGGCACAAGTTCCCCAAATCAAGGCGTTCGAGAAGGTATCCATGCTGCCGACTGACGCCCAGCAACCGACTGGAAAGCTCTGCGGCTCGTTTGAGAGCGCGATCGATGTCGGTCAAACACGAAACAACATCGCTGTCACCCATGGTCACGCGCGCAGGCAACGACGTGAGAAAATCGACGCTTGCAATCGCAGCACCTAGCAGGTTGTTAAAGTCGTGGGCGACCCCTGCACCAATACGACCCAAAAGTTCCATGCGCTGCTTTTGAAGCAGCTTGTCTTCGACCGGATTGTGGTGCGTGAAGAGGAAAACCGTATCACCGACTCGAATCTCATTGCCAAATTCAAGTACGACCTTGGTAACGGGCTTCTGATTGACCAAGGTGCCGTTCTTGCTGTCAAGGTCTTCAATGACGTAGCCCTTGCCCTGCCGGATAATCCGAAAATGAATGCGCGAAAGTTTCAGATCCTCGACTGAAATGTCGGCCTTGCTTGAACGACCAACCGTCACGCGGTTTCCCACCGGAAACTTGCGCGCCGCCACCGAACCGGAAACCCCGACCAGACGGGCCTTGTCCCCATCGAAATCCTGCTCGCCGGCCACCGATGGTCCGCCCGTCAGCGTTGGCTGTGTTGGTTCGTCAAATTCACCGTCGTCCATGCCGCCCTGAAATGTAGCGGGAATTACGAATTCCCGTCTCCTGAGAATCGGTGAAAGCTGAAAAACCCTGAAGCGACTTCGCGGGATATTTTTTCGGAACTTCAGACACCGGCCCCCGCCCCGCCCTGCGCTGCCGACGAGGCGTCCCCATCGGAGATGGACCGATTTTTACAATGATTACCCAGTCTTGTATCGCCAGACCAACCGAGCGCCAACAATAAAATCACGGGATGGAAAAAGTAGGGCCAGAGCATGTGGTTGAACGCGATGAACCACAGGAAAGAGAAGGCTGCGACGAAGGGAACCAGAGCGCTCGACACCCGGCGGCGATGCCACCCAACCGCCAACGCGATGACCCCGGTCCACTGAAACAAACGCAACGCACCCTGCCACCCGTGGCTCCAGAAGAGTCCCGCAAAGCCGGGATTGCGCGCCCACCACGCCCCCTGCCGCCATTTGTCCGCCGACCATCCATCCAGATCGTTGAACCAGTGAACCAGACCCGCGGTGAACGCCTGCGGCGACCACAACCAGAAGGGCACAATGCCGATTGCTGCGATTGAAAAACCACTCGCCACCTGAAAGAGGCGTTGGGATCGAGAAAAAGGCGAGCGAAACAAACAGGCCAGGGTCAGCGGCAGAAGGGCGAGTGCAAGGGGCGTCGTAGAAAGCGCCAATCCAAACGCAATACCGGTGTGTCTCGATTGGATGGCCAACGTTGCGACCAGCCAAACAAGTGCTGCCCATCCCCAGGGCGCGGTGTTGGTGGCATCAAAAAATGTTTGTTCGGCCGAAATGAAGACAACGGCCCAGACGATGAAACCGGGGGCGTTTAACCATTTGTCGCCACGGGTTTTGCGCGCGAGCCAGAGCATCGCTGCGAGGCAAAGACCGTGCGCGAACACGGTCGCCCAGCGCATGTCGATTCCCAGCAGGAGCGGCAGTTTGTAGGGCAGGAATGTGCCCGGCAAATACGTCAACGGCAGCGGCCACGGCATCGCATAAATGCGATACGGAGAATGTCCTGAAAACAACTGTTCAAGCGCCAGGGTGACGAGTGGCAGCATATCCGCGCGCGCCGGATCGATTGAAAAAATGGCAAAGTAGTGTATTCGCCAGAAAACGCCCAGCATGAGGCTGGCAAACGCCACCCACGCAAGATGGCGGCCTTTGAATGCGGCCAGAAGCGAAACGGCAACGAACAGTCCGGATAACAACGAGGCAACGAAACTGCCCGAAGGAGGAACCACAATTCCAATGTGCATCCGGGCGAAGGCAAACGTGGCACACGGCCACAAGATGAACCAGAAAGGGACACGGACATCCGGATCCAAGTGTCGCACCAGAACATTGACGGACCACATCAATGCCAGCGCGCAGGACACGATGAACGCGGCCAGCGCGCCGTTGTTGTAGGTCGGCAGGTAATACGGCTCGGGTGACGTGCTCACCTGGAGGATCGACACGAGCATCAATCCAAGCACCCAATGCAATGCCTTCAATCCATTGTTGTCCCTGGCTTCAATCACGGTTTGGTCGCACCTGTCCGCCACCACACAGTGTAT
Source organism: Deltaproteobacteria bacterium (assembly GCA_034439895.1). Taxonomy (GTDB): domain Bacteria; phylum Myxococcota_A; class Polyangia; order Fen-1088; family Fen-1088; genus JAWXBF01. The sequence goes on along the minus strand of JAWXBF010000003.1, from coordinate 72,904 downwards.
CCAGCCGTTGACGATATGATCCGAAAATTGGCCGACAAACCCGGGTTGGCGACGCCTGAGACACGGTGACCCGCGAGCACGATGGGCGCATTTTCCGCCAGCCATTTGAGGTCCGAACCTACTTCGCGGACCCGCGCCGGTCGAATCATGTGGGGAGGGTATGTCTCGATCTGGGAAAGTGCCTTGATGTCGTACAACCCGTCCTCCAGGCCATCGACGCCAAAAGATCCGACGACATAGGGATCTGCGACCGGAGGCGGCTTCATCGGAAATTCGACCAATTGAAGTGGCCCGAAGCTTTTCGCCGAATCGGCGTAAATACGAGAAAAAACGGAGAACAAGATGTTCCCTTGTTTCGTCGGGATGATGTGTTGCCAGTTTGGATAGACGACATGGGTGATGCCGAGCGTCTGGAAACGGTGCCAGACGTCGTAGGCCGTTCCCATCCTGCGATAGTCGATCTGTCCCTGGAATCCCAGCCAATCCAGAACGACAGGCCGATTGATGCCAAGTGAAATGTGTTGATTGTGCAACAACACCACCGCCTGTTTGGGGAGTGACTTTCCAAGCTCGATATAGCTGCTGGCGTATCCATCGTACCGAGTAGCCGCACTTCCATTAAACGTACTTCGCATCAGCGCTGCGGACGCATCCACTCGATCTATGCCGGAGAACCAAGTATCACCCGCTGCCGTCAGTTGCATTCCCACGAGCAGCACAACTCCGAGCTTTGCGGCCCTTCCTGTTTGCCACGCGATGGTGAGAAATGCGGCCGTCCCCACAACGAGCAAAGGCATATACACCTGAATATTTCGATCGACCCGATAGGTCATCGCCCAGCAAAACGTGGCACCCAGTCCGGCAAACGCGATCAGATACACGCGACGGTTTGCGCGGAGGAATAGCAAAAAGGGAACCGTCAGGGTGAAAAGCGATCCCGTGATGAGGGCATCCTTTTGGTAAGAGTAGTGGGGCACAAACGAAAACGACCACACGAGTTTGAGCGAATCGACGATCCGTTCCCCTAGCGGCTCCGGTGGATGGAAACTCCAGTCCGAGAACAGGTATCGAACCTGGGTTGCAGCACCTCGAATATAGGGTCGACTGTGCCTGAACACGTCCTGCATCAGTGGATACACGGGATTGCTGTGGAACCACCAACTCCGGCCAGCGTGCACACCAAAAACAAGGAGGGCAGTCGCCGGCGCGACAATTGCGCAAAGGATCATCGATCCGAATAGCCGAAAACGACTCCGCCCGTTTTCGCCACGAATCAAATTGCGAACGAACGCAAACGAAAACCAGGCGGCCATCGGAGCGACAAGGTACGTCGCCTGCAGCTTGACGAGCAATGCACCACCGGCGACGAAACCCCAGAGCATGCACGACTGCCAACGGAAACTGATTCCGGCAGAGACCCCCAGCATCAAGATGGGAATCGCAAAAAGAGCCAGAACGTGATCGGCAGCGCCACCCATGTTGTTGTCGTGCGCGAAGATCGCGGGGAACAGAAACAACACAACCCATCCTGCGCGGACCTTTCGTTGCACAGTCCAGTTAATGGCGCTGCGAATCCCAACGAGGGTCCAAAGGAATACGCAAAACTCGGTGTGCAGTGCGAACATCCAGCGCAAGGGCTGGTGTACCCCCATGCCCGGTAACAGGAATCCCCAGGTATGTATCAGACTGGCGAAGTGGGGCACGTTCTTGACCCAATCGCCGTCGAAGGGAAGCAATCGTCCCTCGCGTGCGTAGTCTTGTGCAATCGCAAGGTGCATCCACGAGGCATCGTAGTTCACGGCCGCGGGTGAAAAAAGGCCAAGATAGAGAAGACCAATACCAGCGCCACCCGCCAGCAATAGCGTCGCTGAAAACCATGGGCGCGCGTCTGACGGTTGGGTGTTGTCCGACTCCAGTCGATGCGCCTTCCAGGCTTTCCAAACGCACGGAACACCGACCGCAACAAGCACGATTGGCCACGCGATCGCGGTAACCCAGTGAAAAATCCCCAGCATGCCTGCGACGTACATCCCCAGGCCAAACACCACCAAACCAACCGGGAAAGCCAGGGCAAGTCGGTCAAAAGCCGGTCGAGCAGGATCGTCTAGCCAACTCAGAACACGGTAGCCGGCACAAAGACAGGCGCTTGAAAGCACCACTTGCCAGGACCACAGCCGCAGCAGATCCCACAGCAACCAGGTTGTCGTCGGCTCGCGCGCAGCCACCATATGATGGAACCAAAGGACGCCGAGAATCGAAAGCGCGAACACGCCGGCCGACCGCCAACTTTTGCCAAGAACGGCTGCAACTCGAAACACCCGATATTCATATCAGGTGTTGGTGGCGCTGCCGAGCAACTCGCTCATCGAACAGGTGTCGGGACTCAGCTGCTCGATCTCGGAATCCACTGTTTGCTGAATTTTTCTGTCACGATCTTCCCGTATGGGCCTAGATAATACGAGTGTCATGAATTTGCGTTTGAACTTCAAATTTTTGTTTGCAGTCGTGCTGGTATCCGGCTGTGCCACGCGGAGCGTCCCCGATCACTTTCCAGACAACTCGGCCGCTTCGCCTGACTCCCCGGAAGGTGCCGCGGTCCGGACGACGCGTTCGTTGACGGAAGAACCGCCCTTGCCGGGCGAGTCGACCGAAGGTTGGGACGGCCTGAACGAAGCCGATTCCGCGTCGGTCCCGGGCGCCCATGCCGTGTCGCAACAGGCGCTTGATGCCAATGGCGCCGTCCGGGTGGCATTGCTCAACAACCGTGAACTGCGTGCGACCCTACGCGACGTTGGCATCGCACGCGGGCACTTGCTTCAGGCGGGTTTGCTTCCGAACCCAGTTGCCGAGGTTGAGCTGCTGCCCGAACGCAACACCGCGATGGAGGTACGGGTGGAATTGGATCTCACGTCTTTCTTGCTTGCCCCGCGACGTTCAAATGCCGCACGCCCCGAGGTCGAAGCCGCACGGCTTCGCGCCGCAGCGGCTGTAATCGACGTTGGGTATCGCGTTCGCGTCGGCTTTTACCGGTTGCAATCCGCTCAACAGCGCCTCCGCATCGCGCAGCAAGTACTGGATGGCTCTGCCGCGGCTCGGGATGCGGCGCGCGCCATGGCATCCGCGGGCAACATCCCTGCGCTCGACCTTGCCAATCAAGAAGCCGCGTTTGAGCGCGGCCGAATCATCGTGGCGCAGCTTGCGCTTGAAGTCGCCACCGAACGCGAACGCGTGCAACGGTTGCTGGGAACCCACGGTGCCGATGCGCAGTGGCGCGTAGCAACAGAACTTGGGGCCGTCCCGGATAAATCAAACACACCGGCCGAGCTTGAAACACGGGCGCTGCGCGCGAGCCTTGAGCTGTCGGAGACGCGACATCGGCTCGAAAGCCTTGCGCGCCGAACCGGTGTTGCTCGCACCGAGGGCTGGCTTCCAGACATCGCGATCGATGCCCACGGGCTAAGGGGCAATCCCGAGGCCGATGCAACCGGAAGGGGCGATCCCAACTGGGCATTCGGTGCGGGTGTCAGCGTCGGAGTTCCGCTTTTCAATCGACGACAGGGAACAACTGCGGCGCTCGACGCCGAGTTTGATGCGCTGATGGAACGGTACTACGGCATGGCGATCGATCTGCGTTCGGCCGCCCGCGAAGCGCGCAACCGCGTTGAATCGGCGCATGCGCGTGCCCGCCACTATCAGCAAATCATCGTACCGGCCCTGGAGCGCGTGACTGAGCAAACCCTTTTGCAATACAACGCGATGCAGATTGGCATCTACCACATCCTGCAAGCCCGGCGGGAGGCCCTTGAGGTCAAACTCGCCGAGGTCGAAACCTTGCGAGAATACTGGAGCGCAGTCGCCGAACTTGAGGCAATCTTGGCGGGCAAACGCGTTGACCCCGGCGGAGGGACATCCGTGATGACCCTCGACAGTGCAAGCGAATCCCGGGGAGGACACTGAGATGGATCGACGCAACTTTTTCGGCATGGGTGGCTCTGCCGTGTGTGGTGCCATCGTCACCCGGGTTTCGCCAGCCGAGGCCAAGGCGATTGCGGCCGCGGCGCCGCTTGAACCGTCACACGTTTCAGAGAAGGCGCCCATCGTCGCGCCCGGCGGACAGATCGCCGTGCAGACGCCCAATGGGGCTACCCTACCCCTGCGGGTCGTCAATGGCGTCAAGGTGGGTCACCTCGTGGCCGAGGAAGTCGACCACGAATTTGCACCGGGTCTTCGGGCTCTGTGCTGGGGATACAATGGCAGCACGCCCGGCCCAACGATCGAGGCGGTCGAGGGCGACAGACTCCGCCTTTATGTCAGCAACCGTTTGCCGGAACCCACGTCGGTACACTGGCACGGAATCGTACTACCCAACGGCATGGATGGCGTGGCGGGGCTGACCCAGTCGCCCATCGAACCGGGTGAAACCTACATGTACGAATTCACGGTGCGACACCCCGGAACGTACATGTACCATCCGCACTTCGATGAGATGACCCAGATCGCGCTGGGGATGACGGGGATGCTCATCGTTCATCCGCGCCGGCCGCGCGGACCGCGGGTTGATCGAGACTTTGTGCTCATGACGCACGAGTTTCGCGTCGACGTCGGGGCGCGCCGTCCGAATCCGAGCGAAATGAAAGACTTCAACGTCCTGACCTTCAACAGCAAGTCTTTCCCGGGGACCGCACCGCTTGTGGTTGGACGGGGCGAACGGGTTCGCATTCGATTCGGCAACCTGAGTCCGATGGACCATCATCCGGTGCACTTGCACGGGTTGTCGTTCAAGACGACGGCGACCGACGGCGGATACATTCCCGAATCGGCCCAACATCCGGACACCACCGTTCTGATTCCCACCGGTAGCACACGCGTGATCGAATTTGTGCCCGAGGAACTCGGCGACTGGGCGATGCATTGCCACATGACCCATCACGTGATGACACAGATGGGACACGGGTTGCCGCCGATGCTCGGGGCGAACACCGCGAAACTCGACGCTCGCATGGACCGTGTGGTGCCCCGGTACATGACGATGGGCACAACCGGAATGGGCAACATGGCCGAGATGGAAATGGACATTCCACCAAACAGCTTGCCAATGCGGGGTGGAGCGGGACCCTTCAGCTACATAGATATGGGTGGCATGTTCACGCTCTTGAAGGTGCGAGAGCGGGCAGACGCCGCCGACAAAGCCGGGTGGTACCCGCATCCGCCAGGTTCGGTCGCCACGCTGGCCGATCCCGTGCGCATGAAGAATGACGGGATCGTTGCGCCGGCGCCGCCGTCGGGAAATGTCCGCAAAAACCACGATCACGGGTAACGTTGCATGCAACGAGTCAAGGACTCCCGGGCGCTCAAGAACTGACATCGAGCTGTCGATGGACTGACGTCGAAGCGTCATGGATCCGGCACTACAAACGAGACTCACCCAGGCCAAGAGTATGCCCACGTTGCCCGCGGTCACCATGAAGGTGCTCGAGCAATGCCAAAAAGCGGAACCCAACGTTCGCGACGTGGTGTCCACCATCACGACGGACGCCGCCCTGTCCGCCAAGGTTCTCAAGATGGCCAACTCGCCCATGCTAGGCGTTCGCCGCGAGGTCACAACCGTATCACACGCCGTTGCGATGCTGGGGCTCAACTCCTTGCGCGCCATGGCGCTGTCATTTACGCTTGCACGGACGGTCAAGGCAGCTCAAACGCCCTGGTTTCGCGCGTACTGGAAACGATCTGCTTTGTCGGGGCTCGTTTCGCGGCACCTCGCTGCCCTGGTCGGAGTTCGCGATCTGGAAGAGGCCTTCTTGGCGGGATTGATGCAGGATATCGGCATCTTGACCCTGGCAACGATTGAGCCGACGTACGGCGCGATCCTTGAGAAATCCATTCACAACCATGGCGAATTGAGCGCGCAGGAAACGGAGTTATTCGGCTCGGATCACGCCGAAGTGGGCGCCTGGCTCGCTGAAAAATGGAGACTGCCTGCCCAGTTCGCAATGATCATTGCCCACAGTCACAAGTTCGGGATCACGGACGACAAGACGGAGCCCAGCGTGGTGACGCTCTCGCGCATCGTCGCGACCGCAAACCACGTCACCGACATCTGGCTGGCGCCTGATCGCGCGTTGCCCACACGGCACGCACGGGCGTTCGCCTCAAAGATTCTCAACTTGACGGACGAAAAGTTTGACGAGTTGCTCGCCAGGGTACACGACACAATGGGCGAGTTGTTCACGCTGCTCGAAGCACCGATGGACTCGCAAGAAACCATCGACGAGATCCTGGAAGAAGCCCGCGAGGCCCTCCTGCTATCTGCTGTTTCGACCGAAATCCAGATGACCGAAACGATGCTCTCGCTGACCGATCGGGCTGAAAAAGCCGAGGGAAAGTCGGTAACTGATCTCTTGACTGGGTTGGCCAATCGCAATCGGTTCGAGACGTTCATTGAACACGAGCTGACCAAAGCGCGCATCACCAAAACGCCGCTGAGCATCATCATGGTGGACGTGGATCACTTCAAAAAGGTCAACGACAAACACGGACACCTCGTCGGCGATGCGGTCCTGAAAGCGATCGGTGGACTTCTCTTGAAGAACTTCCGCCCGCGCGATCTCCCGGCCCGCTGGGGCGGTGAAGAGTTCGTGGTGGTGTTGCCCGAAACGCCGACGCCGGGCGCCCTCATCGTCGCAGAACGGGTACGAGAGCGGGTTTCGCAGCTCACCGTTCAAACGCAAGACGGAACGCCCATTCCCTTGACGGCATCCTTCGGTTGCGCCACGGTCGGCGCAGGTCAAACGGTTTCGATTCCGGCCCTGATTGCCGCAGCCGACGCCGCGATGTACCGGGCAAAGGAGTCTGGCCGCAATCGCGTTTGCGCGGCCGATCCGATTGTGGCGCCAATCAGTGCAGCCGGATAGCACGGTTCCACTCAAGTTCGCGGAATTCCAGACGATTCAATCTGCATAGCGGGTTATCATGTCCGAAGAAAAAAAAGCAGAAACACCATCAGACGCCGTCCCCAAAGCAGGTGGCTCCAAACTTGGGATGATTTTGGGCATCGTAAACATCGCAGTTTCGGCTTTCATCGTGGTTCAGACGATGGGGATTTCACACAAGGTGACCGAGGTGGAGAAATCGTTGCCCAAGGACCACGGGCCCGGGCCTGAATCCGAGATCAAGCCCATGGTTACCCTTGATCCCTTCGTCGTGAACCTGAACGAACAGGGGCGCGCCCGCTATCTCAAGGCGAAGTTTGATCTGGAGCTGCGAAACGACGGGGCAAAGGCCAAATTGGAAACCAAAAAAGTCGCCATCCGGGATGACATATTGCGATACCTGTCAAGCTTGGCGGTCGCCGATACCCTCGGCGAGAGCGGCAAAAATACGATTGGCGAAGCGATCCTTGCCCGCATTGACAAGGCACTTGGTGGCGGGGCCATCAGCCATCTGTACTTCGCTGAGTTCGTCGTTCAGTAGGTCAATTCCCCGGTAGCTCACTCGCCGCGCGTGCGTGCGAGTCGAGCCACGTGATTCTGGAGATCGAAAAGCATTCGATCGATCACGGATTCATCGAGGCCAAGACGCATTCGGCTCGCGCGAATGTCGTTCGATACACCGGATTTGTCCTCGTCACGAAGCACGAACCCTTCGCGAAGTGCAATCCCGTGTGCGAGGCGGAGTACCACCGCAGCCGCAGGAGCCGCGGCGCCATTGTCGGTTCGACTTCCAACCAGGCCACACGATGCCAACATACCCACGACGTCCTCGGGCAAGTTCCAACCCCGTGCGACGGCAACCGAAACGCGAATCGACGCGGCATCCGCAGCGTCGAGCAAGGCTGCCCAGGGTAAACGGGGTAGATCATAGCGTCGGGCGATCCGGCGTTCACTGGTCAAGAGGAAATTCGTCAGGACGCAACGCCCGATCGAGTGCAAGAGGCCCGCGATGTAGAGCGATTCCGTGATGGGTTGAAGCTGCGGCAGTTGCGCATTTGAGCCTATGCGTTCCGCCAGCAGCGCGGTTGCAATTGCATGGTGCCAGGGACGCTTGAGTGCCTGGGCAAAACGAGAATTCGGTGGACAGAACGCCGGACGAGCTGCCATTTCGACCAGAGTCCGCTGCAGGCCGGCAGCGCCAATCCGACGAACCGCCTGCGCGATGCCGACCACGCGCTGAGTGGATGCGCTACCCACCACTCGATTCGCTTGTGCAACGATTCGGCGAGCGAGGTTCGGTTCACGCATCATGGCCTCGGAAAGATCCGCAAACGAAAAGCCCGGCAAGCGCATCAGTTCGAGGCATTGCGCCGATGCCCGCGACAGCACCGGCAAGGGTATCTTTTCGACGGCGAGACGTTCGTCGATGAAGTCACCAACCCGTTCCACAAGCGTCGCGTGATCGGGAAGTGCACGGCTGGCACCACCGACTACGGCCGAAGTCGGTTCAGGTGTACCGGGCGAGCCAGAAGTATCGGAATCGAAATCTTCGTCTCGGAAACTTCCTGCGGAGGTCTCGGTGGCTTCGAGATTGACTGCCAGCAACCGCGCCCGCATTTCGGCGGTATGGCCTTCATCGGCAAAGGCGGCCGCCGCAAGACCAATGGGACCGGTGCCATCGCTGCCGAGCGACATGATAGGGACGCCCGGAATTTCGTGTTCTATGCCCAGCAAGGAATCAATCGAATCACGCAAGACGAACATGTTCGCAGGCCGTTCTTCGCGTCGCTTTTCGAGCATTTTCATCACGAGTGCACTCAAGACGGGGGCAACCCCCGAATTCACTTGATGCGGTGACGCAGGTACCTCCATCACATGCGCCACAATCAACTGGCCAAACGGACGATTGGCGAACGGCAACCGTCCCGTCAGCATGGCGTACAAAACAACACCAAGCGAGTAGATGTCACTGCGCGGATCAATATCCCTTTGACCCAAACATTGCTCGGGTGACATGTATTGCGGTGTTCCCAACAACGCACCGGCGCGGGTCTTGTGGCCAACGTCTTCATGGACCGAGACAAGCTTCGCGATCCCGAAATCAAGAACCTTCGTGAAGTCGGGGTAATCCGGATGGGCGCATATGAAAATATTGGCGGGCTTGAGATCGCGATGAACCAGTCCATGCTCATGGACCGCACCAAGGGCAGACGCCACCTGTCGCGTGACTTTCAATGCGACGGTTGAATCCATCGGCCCCGCCCGCTTCAGGCGATCGGCCAATGTTTCGCCCTCGAGATACTCCATCACGATGTACGGCTGAGTGTCGTGATGTCCGAGATCCGTCACATCAACGATATTGGGGTGCCTTATCTGATTGACCGTGCGCGCTTCCAGGAAGAAACGTGACACGGCCTCTGAATCGCCGGCCACGTCCGCCGCCAACATCTTGATCGCCGCTTTTCGACCGATCAGCTCGTGCTCGGCGAGATACACAACCCCCATGCCGCCTTCGCCTAGCAACGAACGGATTCGATACGGCCCAACCTGACTGCCAAAAAGCCCTGCGGGTCCGGCGTCAGGTTGCATTCCGCCGCTGCCAGTGGGTGCAGTCATCCCCGACCTTTTCGGGTAAGAACTTCGCTGATGGCATTGCGCAGATCCTGTGCGCCATAAGGCTTTTGCAGAAACAGTGGCGGATCACCGAACCACTGCGACATGCGCTCGATCGTCGCGGTCGCGTGACCCGACATGAGGATGATTGGAATATCGGGATCGAGCGTTCGCAGCCGTTCAAAAACCTTGGCACCCGACAGAATTGGCAGATCGAAATCGAGTAGCACGAAGTCGGGACGACTTTCACTGAACCTCTCGACACCTTCCTGCCCGTTGGTGGCAAGCGTCACCTCAAAACCCTGCGCCTTCAAGAGGCGAGCGAGGCTTCTGCGCATCACGGGATTGTCGTCCACCACAAGAGCCGTCCGCACCATGGATTCCGAGCTGATGCTGCGAGCCCGATCAAGGGACGGCAACTCGGCATACGTGTCACGACCCGTAGCGACGACATCTTGTGGCGCCGGTAGGAAGATGCGAAACATTGTTCCTTTGGCAAGCTCGGATTGTAGGTCAATCGAACCGCCGTGGTACTTTACGATCTCAAGCACGGTGGCGAGGCCAAGTCCCGTACCGCCGCGGTCGGTTTTCGTCGAGAAGAAGGGATCAAAGGCATTTTCCCGGGTCTCCTCGTCCATACCCTGGCCAGTATCTGAAACGCTGAGAATCACAACGTCACCGTCGGTGCGACCGGAAACCGGATAGTCAAGCGCGCTACCGCGTCGACAAGAAACCGTCAACTTGCCCCCCGCCGGCATGGCGTCACGCGCATTGACGCCCAGATTCATGATCACTTGATGCAACTGACCCCGATCACCCATCGTGAACAGATTCGGCTCTGTCTGCAAATCGATCGCGATCGATCGCGTGACGGTGCGCTTTAACAGATCGACCGCATCTCGACAAAGATCCGCAACATCCACGCGACCGAGAACATAGGCCTGTTGCCGGCTCATCCCAAGCAAACGCGCAGACAGGGTCGTGGCTTGCGAGAGCGCGCTCAGCGCGTCGCGACGGCATTCAAGGATATCGGGTTCGTCGATCCGGGAGTTTGGCGGAAGCGAATCAAGAAACTCGATGCTTGCACGTGCAGCACTGAGCAAATTGTTGAAGTCATGCGCAACGCCCGCACCCAGACGACCCAAAAGTTCCATCCGCTCGCGCTGAAAGATCTGTTCTTCGACAGGATTATGGTGCGTGAAGATCAAGGCCGAGTCGCCGATGCGAATCTCGTCACCATAGGAAAGCGTCTTGCGTTTGACGGCTTCACCGTTGACGATCGTGCCGTTTTTACTATCGAGGTCTTCGAGAATCCAGGTGCCGGGCCGCGTCGTCACGATGCGGGCGTGCACCCGTGACAGCCGACGATCCTCGATCGTTACCGTCGCTTCTGAGGAACGCCCGATCGTGGCACCGTCGTCGGCAATGGCAAATTGTCGGCCCTTTGCAATCCCCCCGATGACCACCAGCCGGGGCCGATCGGAACGCAAACGCCCACGCTCCAGGACCGGACCATCGGTCTGTGTGGTCTCTTCGGGTTCTCCTTCGCCTAAACTACGCCTCACCGTCCCCAAGGAATCGTCTTGCCGGGCTTGTTACTGAAGGGACTTTCGGCTGTCACCCGTCCGGGGCGACGGTCTAGATTTCGGGCCTCCAGAAACGCCATACATGGCCGAAGCAAGAATCTGGATGCAAACGCACGCATCGGCGCCGATCCGCGATATCGACAGGAAAATCTTCGGATTGCTCTTCGAGCATACGTCCGAAGCTGCGTTCGCCGTATCGCGTTCCGATATGCGCATCGTTAGCGCCAACAGTCGGCTGGAGGATCTGACTGGCAGCTCAATGGCTGTCTTGGTGGGCCAACCTGCGGCCAGCTTGTTTCTACCGAGTGATGATTGCGATGCTGGAGAACGTGCCACACGGGTGATTGAACGTCAGGGCTTGCACGACGAAATAGCCATCGCTCGAATCGATGGTTACCCCGTGACGGTTGCCTTGACCGTCGCGCATATCGAACACAGTAACACGGGGCCGCTGGCCGCATGCATCGCCCGCGACATCACCGAGCGGCAGATGCTCGAACGTGAACTCATCTCAAAGCATCTCGCCCTTTTTTCGGCTCATTCGGAGCTGGAAAAAGCGGTATCCGATCTCGAAATGCGAAACCGTGAACTGGCCGAGAAAAACCACGAACTCAGGGTGATGGGCACACGCCTGTCACAGGCCAGTCGGCGCGCGCTCATCGGCGAACTGTCGGCGGGCATCGCCCACAGCCTGAACAATCCGCTTGCGGCGCTCGTCAGCGCACACCGACAGTTGGATCGATTGATTGGCGAAAAGGGCTCGGACGAGCTCAAAGATGGCGCTTCACGTTTTTTGAAACGGGGGTCCGATACCGCTTCGAGGATGGAGACCATCATTGCGGCGGTCAGGCGCGCCCACCGCAGCGGCAACATCGCGTCGGAGCCGGAAACTCTGGCCGTTCGAAAGGAGATTGACATTGCGATTGCACTCTTCGAGCCGCGCTTGAACGGCATCAAGGTCGCCACGAACATTGCGGACGGAACGTCGGCATGGGCATCCGCCGCTGATTTCCAGCATATTTTGTGGAACCTCATCGACAACGCGGTTCTCGCGATGCCAACCGGTGGCCAGTTGCGAATCGAGGCAACGGCGTCGGACGCTGGCATCACGGTGGCCCTGCAGGACAGCGGGGAAGGCGTTGCGCCCGACCGTCGCAAGGCACTGTTCGAGCCGTTTGTGACAACCCGGCCCGACGGCAGTGGTCTTGGCCTCGTCACCGCAAGACGCCTCGCGCGTCAGTCTGGTGGCGACGTGAGATTTTGTCCGAGTGAAACCGGGGCCCGCTTCGAGATCCAACTGCCCTCCAAGGAGAGTCATGCCGCGTGAACGAATATTGGTTGTCGACGATGACATCGACGTTCTGGAATCGATACACGATGAGCTCGCCGCGAGCTTTGACGTCGAGGCGGTGTCGAGCGGCAAAGAAGCGATTGAACGTTTGCGCCAAACGCCTTACGACGCGGTGGTTGCCGACTTGCGAATGCCGGAAATCAACGGCGTGCAGGTTCTCGACGCGGCCCGTCGGTGCAATCCCGAGACGATCCGGATCATGTTGACGGGTCACCTCGACGAAGATGCCCGCAAAGCCACCATGGGATTCGGAGCACCTTTCAAGATCGGTAAACCATGGCACGATGCCCTCGATGTGACCTTGCGAAGGGCGCTGGAACACCGGGAGCGCATTCGCAACATGTCTGCCTCGTTCGATAGCCTGCTCGATACCGCGGGAATAGACGATCAATTTGCGAGCGCCGAGGGCTTGGTGGAGATCTCGAAAATTTTAGCTGAGCGAGCGCGCACCATCCGAGAGGTCCACGGACTTTCCGTATCGATGCTCGTGGACGGACAAAGCCATACCCTCGCGGGCTTCGGGCAACCGAGCGGTGGATCAAATGGATCCGACTGGCGGATTGACCAGGCGATGACAAGTGACGGCAAAGTTAGAACGCTGGCGAGTGGATTTGGTGCCACCAGTCACGCGATAACCGTGTTTCTCATTCAACGGGCGGCGCGCTGGTCGGGAGACAACGGCGCCCCCAACGTGATCAAGTTGGCGCTCGCCGACCCAGTGGCACGCGCACAGCTCTTCGGTTTAAATCGTCGTGCGACGCTGGGTGCGATGACGGCCTCCATTACCCACGAGCTGGCATCGCTCGTGCAGAACGTTCAACTCTGCGTTGGGGATCTTGCGCCCACGATTGAAAGTGGTGGCGACGCGGATTTGCAGGAAAGCATGGCCGGGGCAATCGAAAGTTCGCAACGCCTTGTCAACTTGTACCGTTCGTTGCGCAACTACATCCATTCCGGTGAGGAAAACCCGGTGCAGTGTCGTGTTGCCGATTTGGTGGCCTCGGCGGTCTCGATCTGCAGAATTCACACGCGCAAGCGTCGCTCGATTCAGATAGCGCGGTTGCCCAAAGCCCTGGTCGTTGGCGATGCGACGCTGCTGACGCAGGTTCTCGTCAACGTCATACGAAACGCCGGGGAGGCGACTCCAGACGGAAGCACCATCGACGTGAGCGTGGAGACCACAGCAAAAACAGTATCGGTCCAGGTCATCGACGACGGACCCGGGGTTGCTCCCGACATCATCGACCACCTCTTCGAGCCCTATGTCACCTCAAAATCAGCGGGGACTGGCTGCGGTCTTGGCCTTGCGATCTCGGCGCAGATTCTGAAAGACCATCAAGGCACGATCTCGTACGCCAAACATGCGAATCGTGGTGCGTGTTTTGTCGTGACCTTGCCGCGAACGATGACAAGCGAGCCCGAGTAAACAAGGCGGGCTTCGCTAGCCGAGCTTGTCCAACTTGGCGGTAGGCTCGTCGATGAGGGCGAGGAAGGTACGCGATTTCTCGAGGACGCGCATCAAGTCCGTGTAGATGCCATCAAGCGACAGCGTTGTCATGCCGAGAGCGTCCAGCGCATCCGCATCCGGTGCTTCGGGCTTGGGTGAACCGCTGTCGCCAATCGCGTGGAAACGACACACGTCGTCTGCAAGCGAGACGATGTCGAGCATACCCAGCAGTGGCGTGGAGAGATCGCGACGTACGCTCTGGTGGTGCCTCTTGTGGTGGTTTTCGATCGGTATCAGAAGCGTCGCCGGAAAACGCCACCGCTTGGCGAGACGACTGCCCACGCGCTCGTGCGGTGGCAAACCCACCTCGGCCTCGGCAATGTGCATGGGCACACCATCGCGACGGGCGCTGTCGAGCGCCATCGCAAAACGCTCTCCCTCGGCTTTCGCGAGCGCGATTTTTCCGAAGTCATGTAGCAGTCCCGCCGTGAAGCATGTACTGGGATCGGGATGCCCGATCCGCCGGGCGAGTGCTTCCGAACACGATCCCACGGCCAACGAGTGAAGCCAAAGGCCTCGAGCATCAAACGTGGCACCGCCCGGTGTCTTCAACGCGCGAAACACCGAAACGGTCAAAACCAGCTGATAGAGCGCATTGAATCCGATAAACGAAATCGCGCGTTCCACGTCGGTCACGCCGCCCGGAATGGCATAGTAGGACGAATTGACAAGCTTGAGCACCTTGGCACTCAGGCTCGGATCCTGAGTCATGACCTTCGAGATCTCGCGTGCACCCATTTTGGGATCGTTGACAAGTTCACCAACGCGAATTGCAACATGGGAGATCGTCGGTAGGTTGTCGACCCGAGCGAGGACATCGTCCAAACTGACTGGCTTGTCGTTCGCCATTCGACCTTCTCCTAGGCCGAGAGGTCGGCGAGTTCACGCTTGACGTAGTCGACGAAGCCACGGGCGGTGAAAAAGAGGAAGACGAAACGGCCGAGAACGATTTCGGAGCCATCCTCGACGGCATACTGCTGGTGTGGAATCAGCTTCGTTCCGTTGACGAGAGATCCGTTGGTCGAGCCCATGTCTTCGATCGTGGTACGATTTGGCGCAGGTCGTAAAAGACAGTGATGCTTTGATATCGAAAACTCGGGAATGGGAACGTCGTTTTCAGCAACCCGCCCTATCCGAATTTGACCGGGCTGGGCGTTGGCGTTCTTGCGCAACAGGAACACCCGTCCGACGAGCAGACTCGCGAGGCGCACATCGGCGCTGTGATCGTCGGTGACGAGGGTCCCGGTCCTGCTGCCGAGATCGCTCAAGGTGCCGGTGAGGCCCGTGACAATCATGGCCGGCCAGCGGTACTGGTACGCAAAGCTAACCTCGCCCTTGCGCATATCTTCAATGAAATCAGCGAGATACTGCGCAGCGCCGCCCCCCGAGGTGGGCGGTCGCAGCTCTCGGAGTGGGACTCGGTTTATCGCCATGGGCCGCTGGATTGCACTCGAATTATGACATCGACAGTTGGGCCGAACTGCTTGATGCGATGTGTGTGAAAAAGCGCGGGAACCATGACACCTCGTTCGGGTTATTAGGCAAAGCGCATCGCGTTGTTTACCTGCTGCGTGTCACCTGCTCTGGGTGACGCCACATTGACAGTTGTCACCTTTTCCACAAGAACAGAGCGACCCGGGACACCGCCATTTTTCGATGAATTTACCGTATTTTTTTGATAAAAGCGCCTGCCGTACGGGCTCGTGATCATTCTCTTTCCCGCCCAAACCCGTCACCCATGGAGAGCTAGCCTGGGTTCACCGAGAGACTTTCTAGAGACATGTTTTAATGACTCATTCGTCACGTTTTCTCACAAGAAATCCTCAACTCGGTCGACGGCCCCGACGATGTCCTTGTCTCGATGAAGTTGGATCCAAATGCTGACCTTGAAACCTGGCGCATCGCCTTCGCGCCCGAGTTCATTGGCGACGATCCCCGCATCCTGGAATCGCTGACCGAAGCGCGCAACGTGGCGGACACCGACTGCACGGTGTTGGTCACCGGCGAAACCGGCACCGGCAAAGAGCTTGTCGCGCGCATGATTCACGGCGCTTCACCTCGAGCCAACCGCGCACTCGTCCCCCTGAATTGTGCTGCGATTCCAGACAGCCTAATCGAGGCCGAACTTTTCGGACACACGAAGGGTGCTTTCACCGGCGCCATCGCCGCCCGCGAAGGACGCCTGGCGTCAGCCGATGGCGGCACGCTCTTTCTAGACGAGATCGGCGAACTGCCGCTGCAGGCGCAAGCGAAATTGCTTCGCGTTTTGCAGGACGGAATGCTCACGCCGGTTGGCGCTGACAAGGAGATCCGCATCGACGTGCGCGTGATCGCAGCGACGAATCGCGACCTCGAACAAATGGTCGACGAGGGAACCTTTCGTGCCGACTTGTATTACCGTTTGACGGTGATCCAGATCGACTTGCCGGCATTGCGCGAACGCGCCGACGACATCGCACCGATGGCGCATCGCTTTCTGACCGAGACCAATGCCCGGTTGCAACGCTCGGTAACCGGACTCGATGCCTCTGCGGAACGCGTTCTGAAAGAACACGCCTGGCGCGGCAACGTCCGTGAGCTTGCGCATACCATTGAGCGCAGCATCGTCATGAAGCGCGGCGGCGTTTTGACGGCCGCGGATATTCGTTTCTCCGGGAAAAAGGCGCGTCCGATTCGCGCGGTGATGGCGGTCGTGAACTCGGCTTTTCCGACGAACGATACAACCGAAGCGGCAGCCAACGACCTCAATCTCCGCAAGGCGGTCGATACGGTCGAGGAAAAGTTCATTCGTACCGCGCTTGAGCGAACGGCTGGAAACCGAACAGAAGCGGCTGCCCTTCTGGGTTTGAACCGCACCACGCTCGTCGAGCGTCTTCGCAAGATCGCGGTCTGACCGACGTCAAAACTGCCGCCAGTTTTGCCAACGGCTCCGCCTGGTGGAACGTAACTACTGGATTTCTTGTGGATGGTTTGCGAGCTCGCTGTTGGCACGGCGCTTGCTTTAAAACCTTTCCGCAATGAAAGCCCTACTCAACAGCGTCGATCAAATGTCGAATGCGATGTCCTTTCATCGCGAACGACATGGTGTGCTGGCATCCAACGTTGCCAACATCGATACGCCCAACTACAAGCCGATCGATCTCGAGATCATTCCTGAAGGCGATCCAAACACGCTCGGTTCGGTCGTGATGGCACGGACTGCCGACGGACATATGCCGAGTGCGGGGGGAACGATGACGGGTCAGGTCGTGGCCGATGGCTCAGGACCAATCGGCGCGGACGGCAACGCGGTCAGTCTCGAACACGAGATGGCAAAGATTGATTCGAATCGCGTGCGGTACGCGACGAATTCCGAGCTCGTATCCAGACGACTCGCGTTGCTGCGATACACGTCCTCGGACGGAGTTGGCTAGGAAACGTTCAAACACTCAACAGGGCGGTGCAACGATGGATTTTTTGGCGATGGATGTCTCGGCATCAGGACTGGCGGTTCAACGAACACGTTTGAATGTGGCATCGTCCAATCTCGCAAACATTGCCACGACACGGACGCCCGAAGGCGGTCCCTATCGGCGCAAAGACGTGGTGGTATCCGCAAACCCGGTTCGCGATCTGCCCGCTGGATTCGCCGACTACGTGCGCAAGGTCGAGGTTTCGGAAATACAAACGGATCAGGCAGAACCGCGGCTGCAACACGATCCGGGACATCCCGATGCGGATGCAGACGGCATGGTTGCCTACCCCAACGTCAACCTCATCGAAGAGATGGTTGACATGATCACCGCATCCCGCGCCTACGAAGCGGGTGTAACCGCACTCGGGACCGCCGTCACGATGGCTGAACGCGCACTGAGTATTGGAAGGTAAT
This sequence comes from Deltaproteobacteria bacterium, assembly GCA_034439895.1. Classification (GTDB taxonomy): domain Bacteria; phylum Myxococcota_A; class Polyangia; order Fen-1088; family Fen-1088; genus JAWXBF01. The sequence goes on along the minus strand of JAWXBF010000003.1, from coordinate 55,050 downwards.
CATGGCAATCGACGGCATAGGTCCCATGAAAATCGACTGGCCCGAAGCGACGCCAGGCGCCGGCAAGGCGAGCCCGGCATCCGCCGCGAAAGACGACTTCGGCTCGGCCCTCGCGGGCGCCCTGTCCGAGGGACGCGGCGCCGAACAAACGGCCCAGTCTCTTTCGCAAAAATTCGCCAACGGCGATCCGAGCGTCGGTATCCACGAGGTGATGATCGCGTCCGAGAAAGCCGCAATCGCCGTACGGTACGCCGTCACCATGAAAAACAAGCTTCTCGAAGCCTATCGCGATCTGATGAACACCCCGATCTAGGACTGTAACCCGGAAGCGTCCAACACCCCATGGCTCCTGATCTCAGAAACGTCACTGCACAAACCCGCGCACTTTGGGAACGCCTGCCACCCTTGCGTCGGGTGATCCTGATGGCTGTATTGGCTGCAAGCTTCATTGGCCTCGGGCTTATCACGATGGAGTCATCAGACGGCTATTCCGTCCTGTTTTCGGGCCTTCCCAACGAAGATGCCGGCGCGATTGTTGCGCAACTCGACGCCGAAAAGGTGCCCTATCGCCTTGAAAACAGTGGTGGAACCATCCTGGTTCCTGAATCTCAAGTTCACAAATTGCGTTTGTCTCTTGCCGCCAACGGCATGCCAAGCGGCGGTGGCGTCGGCTTCGAGGTCTTCGAGAAACAGACCTTTGGAACGACAAGCTTCGTCGAAAAAATGAACTACCGGCGCGCCCTACAGGGTGAATTGCAGCGTACGATTGCGACACTGTCTGTGGTCGAAAGCTCACGGGTTCACATCGCAATACAGGAGCGCTCGCTCTACAAGGACGACGACGAGCCACCCTCGGCCTCGGTGGTGCTGAAACTCAAGCGCGGGCGAGCGTTATCGCGCTCGCAAACAAGCGGGATTGTCCATCTTGTCGCATCGAGCGTCGAAGGACTGCAGCCCGACCGCGTGACCATCATTGATGACGCGGGGAACGTGTTGTCGGCGGGCGATCGCGAAGGCGGCGGCGGCAACTCGACGCACCACGATCTTGAACGCAGTCTGGAAAAACGAATCATCTCGATTCTCGAACCGGTCGTGGGCTCCGGGCACGTCGCCGTCACGGTGACCGCAGAAATGGATCAATCTCAAATCGAGAAAACCGAGGAGCTCTACGATCCGCAAAAGCTTACGCTCCGAAGTGAGCAACGAACCGTTGAGGGCGAAGGTGCCGCGGGCAGTTCAACGGGTGGCCTCATTGGCGCGCGTGGAAATCTGCCCAATTCGTCGCCGCTGCCCGAGGCACCGCTTGCCGTCGCGCCGACCGATCCCAACGCCGTCCCGGCCGTCGCGGCTGTCGCTCCGGCCACCACACCACCGCCCGCCAGCACCACCACGACCTCAACCAAGGGTTTGTCTCGGCTTTCGGAGACTCGCAATTTTGAAGTCAACCGGGTTGTGAGTCGAATGGTCGGTGCGAAAAACCGTGTAAAGCGACTCCACGTCGCGGTGCTCGTCGACGGCGTTCCGAGGCCTATCGATCCGGCCGCCGCAGCCAAGCCCGCGTCCGAAGCGCCCGCTGCGAAGGATAAAGAGAATCCCAAGGAAGCGGCGGAAGACGGCGCCACCGCGGTCGCAAAGATCGAGTTGATTCCGCGAAGCAAGGAAGAACTGACGCAAATCGAATCATTGGCCCGCGAAGCAGCTGGCCTTGATCCCGAGCGCGGCGATCGCATCGAAGTCCATAGCGTGCCGTTCGTGACCACCACGACACCGGTCGAAGAGGATGGTTTGGCCTCGCATCTGTTGCCGATTTCGCCTCGACTGTTGGTGCTTGCCATCGCGGGCCTCGGCCTGTTGGTACTCGGTGTGCTCTCGGTGTTCATGTTGCGCAACAAGATGGCCAAGGGGTTGCGCGCCGAACTGATTCATTCGTTGCCAGCCCGCGTGGGCGATCTTGAGGCCGCGTTGCCCGCGGGGGACGACGCCGCTCGGGTTTTGGCCGCCATGTCGGGCGGCACGCGAGCCGCCGCCGGACTTCCCGAACAATCCGCTCGGGATCGCGCGGTGCAATCGGTAAAGGCTGACGCCGGTAGGGCCGCACGCGTGCTGGCCCAGTGGGTCGGTGAGCCTGCTGAATCCGGAGGAGCGAAGCGATGACCGCCACGATCAACAACCGACAAAAAGCAGCGCTCGTGATTCTGGCCCTTGAGGAGACGCTTGCGTGCGAGGTGCTACGAAACCTGGAAGCCGATGAGTTGCGCAAACTCGTGAAATCCGTCGAGGATCTCGACGGCGTAGAGCCCACCGTTCTGGAAAGCGTCTTCGCAGAATTCTCAGAGAAAATGCGTTCCCCCATGCTGCCCCGCTCGGGCGGTGCGTACGTTCGCAGTCTGGCCGCAAGTGCACTCGGCGAAGCCAGGGCACGTGAAATCCTGGATGCCAACCCGAACGCAAACCTCGCTCCGATCGATGTCATACGAACGGCACGGACGGCAACCCTCGCAGAGCTACTGGCGCAGGAGCATCCGCAGATCGCGGCTGCCATCCTGTCGCAACTCGGTCGAACGCAGGCCGGACAGATCTTGCTTGTCATGCCGCAAGAGGCTCAGGTTGATCTGCTTAAACGTGTTGCGCAATTGACCGAGGTCCCGACGGACGAAATCCTCCTCGCATCGCAGGCCCTCGTGAAGGCCCTTGCCCTTGCGGGCGGTCTGACGGACGCCAGCAAGCAAATGGAGTTCAATGGAATTGAGTTCACTGCCGAACTTTTGAAGCAAGTCCCTTCCGAAGACTCCGAGCGTTTGATCGGCGCCATCGAAGAAGCCGACAGCCAGTTGGGTCCGAAGATTAGAGAAGGCATGTTCCGCTTCGAGGATCTGCGCAAGATAACAGGCCGCGCGCTGCAGACCCTCATGCGCGAGGTTCCAAGCGATACGATGTTGTTGGCGCTCAAGACCTCTCCTGAAGATTTGCGTGACCATTTCCTGTCGGCCGTTTCTTCGCGGGCAGCCGAGCAAATGCGAGAAGATCTCCAACTGTTGCCGCCGACACGACTTTCCGAGGTCGAACGCGCACAACGCGAAATTGTCGAGTGCGCGATGCGCCTTGCCTCTGAAGGTCAAATCACCTTGCCCACCGGCGGCGGGGAGCAACTCGTTTGAGAAGAAACGAATCGTTCACCGATTTCGGCATGGGAGATGGCACCGAAGTGCCGCTTCACCAGCGCATGCGCGTCGGCAACGCGGGTGCGGCGGCGGCGTGGTCCGGAAACACGGATGGTAAAGCGGAGGTTCGTCAGGCATTTTTGCCACCGGCCCTCGCCCAGCAACTGTCCTTGCCCATCGAGGAGCATCCCGAGTATTCCACCCGAATGAATGTCGCGATCGCACGGGCGGAAAAAGAAGGCATGGCCCAAGCCGAACAAAAAATTGGTGCTGCGATTGAACAGTTCGCGCAGGGCACCGAAAGGCTGTTGGTTGCCACGAAACGAATTCGAATGCCCCGGGCAGGCGAGATTGCAGACATGGCCATTGCCATTGCTCGACAGCTGGTTTCACGGGAGATCTCGATCGATTCCCGATCCCTTGCAGAGACGGTCCAGAAACTCATCGATGGCGTCGAAAGCCCGTTGCCATTGGTACTACACCTTTGCCCTTCGGATGCCGACTCGATTCTGGCAGCCGCACCCGAGATTGGTCAGTCGGCTCGCATTGTCCGCGACCTTCACATCGCCTCGGGCGGCTTTCTGCTGGAGAACATCGAACGCATCGTCGATGCCACGGTGGATGCGCGTCTTGACAAAGTACGTCTCGCGCTGGTGCCGTTTTTGGACGAATACCTCGCCGAACGTGGCGCAAATGACGCCGGGGGCGAAACACCATGATGGGCGCAGATCCGGGCTTTATTGATCGCATCACGCCGCTTCTGGCCCGGGCGGCAACACCGGCGCAACACGGGAAAGTCACGCGTGTCACGGGCATGCTGGTTGAAAGCCACGTACCCAACGGTCGAGTGGGTGACATGGTCGAGATCGAACGCCCGGGCGAGCCGCTCTTCGGTGAAGTGGTTGGTTTCAAGGATTCGAATGCGCTCATCATTCCCTTCGGAAGACTCATCAACGTCGCGCCGGGAGCCCGAGTCACAAGCCGCGGAGACGGCGCCCGCCTCGGCGTATCCGAACGGTTGCTAGGTCGGATCGTCGATGCATTCGGAAATCCACTCGACGGAAAAGAAGCGTTGCGACCCGACGCGTTTGTCCCGATCGATGCGGCGGCACCGCTGCCTGAAAAACGCGTTGCCATTCACAACCGCTTCGATACCGGCGTCCGTGCCATCGATTCGTTGTTGACCTGCGGTGCAGGACAACGGGTCGGCATCTTTGCGGGTGCCGGCGTCGGGAAAACCATCTTGATGCGGCAGATCGCACGCCAGTCGGATGTCGATGTAACCGTCATCGGCCTCATCGGCGAACGCGGTGGCGAGGTTCAGGATCTGCTAACCAATTTCCAGCTTGAGCGCGGTGTGCTCGTCGTTTCAACTTCCGATCGTCCGCCTGCTGAGCGCGCACGGGGCGCGCTTTCTGCAGTTGCCATCGCCGAGTACTTCCGAGATCGCGGTGCGCGGGTGTTGTTGATTCTCGATTCGCTGACCCGCTATGCGATGGCGCTGCGTGAAATCGGACTCGCGGCGGGCGAGCCACCCGCAACGAAGGGCTATCCACCGAGCGTATTTGCGACCTTGCCGCGCCTTCTGGAACGCGTCTGCCCGATCAAAAACGGTGGTTCCATCACGGGGTTTTTCACGGTCCTTGTCGAAGGCGACGATCTGGCCGATCCCGTCGCTGACTCGGCGCGCTCGTTGCTCGACGGTCACATTGTCTTGTCTCGGGATCTCGCCGCTCGAGGTCACTTCCCTGCGATTGATTTGCTCGCGAGCGCCTCGCGTGCGGCCCGACAAGTTACCGTGGACGAAGCGCACAAGTTGATGACCCGCGGCCGCCAACTGCTTGCAACCCGGCGGGAGGCCGACGAGTTGCGCAGCCTCGGCGCCTACGTTCCGGGACACAACCCGGTGTACGACGCTGCGGTCGCCACGGGCGAAGCGTTTGATCGCTGGGCGAGACAGAATCCGGAAGAGTCGACTGCCTACGGCGCCGGCATGAATCAACTTCAGGAAGTCATTGCAACCGCGGATCAACTGATGGCCACGGAGTCCGCAAAGTTGACCAAACCTCGTTCTAGGGCGGTTGAAAGCAAATGACACCACGCTTTCGTTTGCTGACAAGGGTGGAGCGCACCCGAAAACGCCTGCGCGATGCCGCAGCAGGCGAGCTCACGGCGGCCGAGATCGCAGCACAACAGGCCAACGAACATTTGGAACACGTTCACGCGGAGATCGAACAATCGTACGACGACGCAAGCCAAAACCTTGGCAAAGCCGAAAGCGTCAATGCATTCTTCGATTTCGAATATGCCCGTCGCGCCGCAACCCACCGACTGGTATCCGCGAACGAAGAGCGGCGAAAATCGGAACAGCACAGCGCCGCACGCCGTGAAGTTCTGGTCGGCAAAGAACAGGAACTCCGTCGCGCGGAGAAGCTTCTGGACCGCGAACGGGATCACGTCGCCGAGGTCCAGAACAAACTTGAACAAAAACAAAGCGACGATCGCGTCGCGACTCAATACAGGAACAAACCATGAACACCGGATTTCCGTCGCGTCCCAACGGATGGTTGTCATCGGAGAATTCAAAGGCCGAAGGGTTGCGCCCCGCTGACTCTGAAGAAGGCAGGCCGAATGACTTCGCTGCCGCGCTGGCATTGCTGGCGGGAATGATGACCGTGAACCCAACCAACACTCCCGTAAACGGCGCCGTCCCTGTCCCTGTCTCGCCATCCGGAGAAACGATTCCGGGCGCGCGCCCAACCGTTGAGGCGACGGCCTCGTTGCCGATCATTGCGAAAACCCCTGCGAAGGTCGCCGCGCCAGAATCCAACCCGAACGAGACGCCAACGCTGGAACTACCCGCGTGGATGGAGCCGGTCGAATTCGGCGAAGCGGCCACACCAGAACCCGAGGTGGCTTACAAAGCGAGAGCAACGAAAGAGCCTGCGCCTTTGATGGAAATGACGCCTATTTTGCAGGACATGGTGAAAGACGCGGAGGCCCCGCCAAAGGCAATCGTTGTGGGAAGCGACATCAGCTCGGCAATTGTCGCAGCGCTTGCCGAGCACAACCCAACGCATTCAAGAGATGTCTCGTTGCCCGCAACGGCAGCCGCCCCTGCGCAAGTGCCCTCCCCCGAAGCCGCCACGTTGCGTCCCGTCGAGGCGATAAACGACATCCGTCGTGCGCACTTTGGCAAGGATACGGCCGACATCGTGGTGGGGGACGGCGACAGTCGGGTGGACCTATCGATCGCCGCGCAAGGCCAACACGTGCGGGTCAGTGCCACGGTTGCCACACCCGAGGTCGCACTCCATTTGCGTGAGCACGCCCAGGAACTGGGGACTGCACTCGCGAAGCATGGCCTGAACCTCGACACGTTGTCCTTCGACTTCGAGACGGGGGGCAACGGGGGTGAACCGCGACAACCAGAGACACTGCCGGAGCACGACGACGATTCGTCGATACAACCAACGCCCGAAACAACGCGCGATCTGCGCGCGATCGCCTGAGCAAGAGGATAAAACCATGAGAGTTGAAAATCTTCCCGATAGCCTTACCCAGCAACGAACACAAGCGCCGCCCAAGTCGACGAAGGACGAGTTCCTCCGACTACTGGTGGCACAGCTTCAGTATCAAAATCCGCTTGATCCGCAGAAAGGGGCGGAATTCGTCGCACAGCTCGCGCAGTTCACCTCGCTTGAGCAATCGGTTGAGATGAACACGAGACTGGCAAGCCTTGAAGCGGGACAGGACACGGCCTCTCGGGCAGCGCTCGTTGGGCTGACCGGACGGAATGTCACGGCGGCCGCATCGCAGATCGATTACAACCCCGAAGACGGCCCCGTGCCCGATCTGAACGTGCACCTGGCCAAGCCAGCATCGAAAGTGGAAATCGTCATCAACAACGCCGACGGCGTCGCCGTGCGACACATCGACCTGAGTGCTACGAATTCGGGCGAAACGGCGCTTCACTGGGATGGCAAGGATGACAACGGCCATGATGTCGTCGCTGGAAACTACAGCATCTCGGTTGATGCCCGGGATCAGGCCGGCGCAACGGTCCCCGGCCAGGTCATTCTTCACGGCGAAATCACGGCCGTCGCATTTGAGCAAGGAGGAGCCGCCTTCCAGGTGGGCTCCGTCACGATCGCACCGTCCGATATCGCGTCGCTCGACGGTGAGAAACCAACCATTCCACTGCCAACCCCGTGATGGCTGACGCCTCACGCCCCACTGAAAGGAAACCAAACATGTCAATCTGGACGTCGTTAAGAACAGGTGCAAGCGGACTGCAAGCCCATGGCGAGGCCATCAGCACCGTCGGTGACAACATCGCCAATGCCTCCACGGTAGGATTCCGTGGATCGCGGGCCAGCTTCCAGGATGTCCTGGGCGGCAACGCACCCAACGGTCAGCGCATGGGTGCCGGTGTCCGACTTGGGGGTGTCGATACGTTGCACAACCAGGGTGCAATTCAACAAACAGGCGCGACCCTCGACATGGCGATCCGTGGAAATGGCTTCTTCATTCTCAACGGAAACCACGATGGCGCCGAAGGTTCGTACTACACCCGCGATGGACGTTTCAACCTCAACAGCGAAGGCGTGGTGGTCAACGGGGAAGGCCTGCGTGTGCAGGGGTATATGCTGCAACCATCGGGTCAGCTTTCAGCGACACTGAGCGATCTGCAGGTCGGTGGAACCAGCCCACCCAATGCCACGACAGAACTTGCGGTATCGATGAACCTCGATTCCGGATCCATCGCCCCCGCGCTGCCCTGGGATCCGGCCAATGCCTCGGCGACATCCAACTCGTCCGCACCCACGACGGTCTATGACTCGCTTGGACAGGCGCATCGAGCCGACGTCTATTTCATCACCAATGGTGCGGGCACGTGGCAATGGCACGCGTTGGTCGACGGGTCGGAGGTCACGGGTGGAACCGCCGGCGTACCACAGGAGATCGCCGCTGGAACGTTGACGTTCACCCCGAACGGCGCACTCGACACCGAAACGACGACGGCCTCCAGCGCCGACTTCTTGAACGCGACACCGGGACAGGTCATTGCATTCGACTTTGGTGATTCCATCACGACTGACACCGGTACTGGACAAAGTGGTACGGTTCAGTACGCAGGTGCCAACAGCATCACCGGTCTCGTACAAAACGGATACGGGTCAGGTGAGCTCACGAACCTGCTTATCGGCGATGATGGAACGGTGACGGGCATGTTCTCGAACGGTCAGAGCCGGGCCGTGGCACGGGTGGGACTGGCGTCGTTCCAGAGCGAACAGGGCCTCGTTCGCGCAGGGAGCCAGTTGTTCCTCGAAACGCCCGATTCCGGTCAGGCGCTCGTTGGCACGGCCGCTTCAGGGACCCGTGGGGCCATCTCTGCCGGTTCACTTGAAAACTCAAACGTGGACCTCGGCAACGAACTGGTCTCGCTCATCGCCTATCAGCGCGCCTTCCAGGCCAACGCGCGGACAATTTCCACGGCAGACGAGATGCTGGCGGAAATCGCAAACCTCAAGCGTTGAGGTTCAAGACGCATCGCGATGCACGGGGTTCCGGGGCAAACACCCCGCGACCCGGTGCGTCCGTTTTTCCAACAGCGTGTCGCGTCGTCGCGTTGTCCTTTTTGGCGCGGTCGTCAACGGCGGCAACGTCAAGAAGGCGGCCATTTCGTAAGGTACTGTAAATACACGATATTTTTCTGGCCCGTCGCTTGCATCGGTAAGTCGATGTCATGGGCGACAAGCTCTCATCCGAAGAATTCGAGGCCATTCAGACTGCCATGGGCAAAGGTCGACGCTCGACCCCTGCCGAGGATCTGGAACTCCAGGCGGAGCCGATAGCGCTCATCGCCGACGATCGCGCCGCCGAGCGCGCCCGCCCCAACGCCCAGAAAATTGCGGCACGCTGGATCAAGACAATTCCACAGCTCATCGCCCGCCTTTGCCGGGTCGACGTGGAAGCCACGGTGCAAAACGTCGAGGTTGTAGACGGCGGTGGATTGCGCGACGCCCTCGGGGAAGCCTGGGTTCGTTGCCTCCGGGTCGACAAGCGGTCGGACCTGGCCTTGATGACCGCATCGGGACCCATGGTCGAAATTTTGTCGGCCTGTTTGTTGGGTGCGCAGCTTGAACAATCCGAGAACGACCGACCCCCGTCGCAAGTGGCGCGTCAGTTGTTCGGACGCGTCGGAGAAGCCATCACGCGCGGTTTGACGGACGCCTGGTTCGAGGAACAGGGATGCAGCGTCAACCTGCTTGACGATGCCGCCCGCACCGAACTCTGGCGCCGCAGTCTTTCCCCGGGCGATCTCGTGGTCAGCACCACGATCGCCATCGAAGGCGACACCCGTGGTACGATTGGTCTGATCGCTCGGCCGGAGACCATGGTGGTTCCGCCCGTACCCGTGGGCTCCGTGCCGGCACCGCCCGGCGCCGTCGAGGCAGCGCTTGGTGGAGTTCCCGTCGAGGTGAACGTCGAGCTAGGACGCGTCCGAATGACGATGAACGCTCTGTCGCGTCTCCAGCCGGGCACCATTTTGCCCCTCGACAAGTTTCTGGACGATCCACTGCCAATCCGCGTCGGCGGAAAAGTCAAAGGGCACGGACGCGCACTCGTTTCCCGCGGCACGATGGCCGTCGAGGTAATCGGAAACACCAACACGAAAGGCCGCCCATCATGAGCACCGAGGGAAAAAACCCAGGCGAGAATCCCAAGGGACAGTCCGACAACGCGGCGAGGGTCGAGTCCTTCGATCTTTTGCTCGGCGATGTTCCGGTTGAGTTGTCGGTTGAACTGGGACGGGTCATCATGAGCCTGAAAGAAGTAGGTTCGCGACTTGGTCCAGGGTCCATCATTCCGCTGTCCAAGTTGACCGGCGACAAACTGGATGTGCGGGTGAACGAACGACTCGTCGCCCGCGCCGAAGCCGTTGCAATTGGGGATCGCTATGGCGCACGCATCGTCGAGATCGTCCGCAACGACAAGGATGGGGCATCGTGATCCGTAACACTGCCGTCGCCGCATGGGTCGTGGCACAGGGACTTTCATTGGGCGCTGCCCGTGCGGCCGATCCAACCGTCAACTTTGCCGCCGACATAGAACACATCGAGATCACGATCCCGGGCGTTCGTACCACACAGAATAAACTGACAGCATCGGGCGACCATCTCGAACTCGCCATTGACGGCAAGCTGAATAGCAACACCCCGATCCTGGACCCAACCGTCCGTCGAATCGAGACCACGGATGGCTACCTCGGCATCACGCTTTCGCATGGCCGCCGCACGACTCAGAAGATCGCCAACGCAGCCCGGATCGAAAACACCAAGACCGGGTTGCGCGTGTTGCTGCCCCGCAAGGAAACCGTGAGCAACTGGCTGCCAGCCGCGGTGAAGCCCGTCGCGGCGGTTGCGCCCGTTGCGTCGGTTGCGCCCGTCGAGATTCCCACTCCGACCCAAGGTCGCGAGACAGCGGTGGCCACGGTTTCGACCGAGGAAGTCGCGGCTGCCATGCCCGGCAAGCCCGTGCGAAGCAAAGGCGGCGGCCTGCAAACCCTTCCTCCTGCAAACTCGAACCTACCGGTCGTGTTCTCGGTCGTGCTCGTCGCTGGCCTCGCTGCGTTCGTCGCCATGAAGAACCGCAAGAAGGGCAACCGGGCGGATCTCACGACCCTTGATCTCGTGACCCACCGCTCGCTCGGCGGCAAAAACCGCATTGTCCTCTTGAAGGTCAAGGGACGTGAACTTCTGATCGGCGTATCTGACAACCGGATGAATCTGCTCGATGCCTGGCCGGCCGAACTCGAATCCGACGAATCGGTTGCCGTGGTTGAACCGTCAGACGAACCCGTTGCGCCGAAGAAGACCATGCTTTCACCTTCCAGCCCTCTTGTATCGGGGATCCTGAAGCTCAAGAACCGCCGCACGGATGGCGTCAATCTCGAGAATGCCTCGGGTGATGCCGAACAAGACCGCGAATGGGAACGCGCGCTGGCCGAAGCCACCGAGAGTGGTCCCTCCACCATCACCGGAAGGCGCAATTTCGTATGACACGTTTCGCCCGACTCACCGCGCTCGTCATTCCGGGATTGCTATTTTCCAGCAATGCCTGGGCCGCGCCCGTTGTCGGGACGCCAACCGTGGTCGACGCTGCAAAAACCGCGACCGGCTCCAGTGTGATTCAGTTGGTGGTGATGATGGCGCTGGCGTCACTTGCGCCTGCCATCATCTTGACCTGCACCACCTTCGCCCGCTTCGCGATTGTATTTTCGTTCTTGAAAAGTGGCCTCGGCACGCAAGGCGCACCCCCGAGCCAGATCATGGCTGGCCTCGCGATGTTCATGACCTTCTTCGTCATGTCTCCGGTCGCCAACCGAATCCACAGCGAGGTTGCAAAACCCTATTTTGCGGGCCTAATCGACGAAGAAAAAGCCCTCGAAGCTGCAACACCGATTCTGCAAGGGTTTTTGTTGCCCCGTACGCGTCAGGATGATCTCGCCCTCTTCTACCAATTTACCGACCTGGCACGTCCCACCCAGGCCTCCGAAGTTCCACTGCGCATCGCGATTCCCGCCTTTGTGGTTTCCGAGTTGCGGACGGCGTTCCAGATGGGCCTCGTGATTCTGTTGCCATTTCTCGTCATCGATCTCGCGGTTGCGATCGTTCTGTCGAGCCTGGGCATGGTGATGTTGCCGCCTGTATTCGTATCACTTCCCATCAAGATCCTGGTTTTCGTGACTGCCGATGGCTGGCACCTCCTCGTTTCATCGTTGCTCAAGGGGGCCATGTCATCATGAATCTCCTCGACATGTGGCAAAAGACGCTCGAGACGGTTGCGCTGGTTAGCGCACCGTTTTTGGTCGCAGCCCTGGTGGTGGGCGTAGCCACGTCGCTATTGCAGGCCGCGACACAGCTGCAGGAGAACGCGATTTCCTTCGTGCCAAAGATTGCGGTTGTGGGTGTCATCTTCGCGCTCATGGGTCACTGGTTGCTTGGCCAACTGGTCGGATTTGCCGATCACTCCATGGACATGCTGGTCCAGATTGCCGCGGAGGCAGGCCGATGATCGTGTCGCCTTCCACGGTTGCAACGTTCGCGGCCACATTTGGCCGAGGTGCGGCGTTCATGTATGCCGCGCCCGTCATTTCCGACCGAACGGTACCTGCAAAGGTTCGTGTCGCCACGGCGGCACTCATCGCCATGGCGGTGATGTCAACCCGTCCTACCCTTGCACCCGAAGACATTCTGTTTGTGTTGCCCGCCGAAATTTTAGTTGGCCTGGCAGCCGGATTTACAGGACGCATCGTGGTTGCCGGGGCCGCTGCCGGGGCCGAGTTGATCGGATTGCAACTCGGACTTGGATTCGCCGCGGCCTACGATCCTTCCCTTGGCGAAGTGGCCATGCCGGTACGTCGCATCGTGATGGTGTTGGGTGGACTTGCCTTTGTCATGGCCGGTGGGGTCGAGGCGGCGGTGCACGTGATGGCCGCCGCGCCCGTTCCTGCCGCCGCTTTGCCCGACATGATGATGTCGGTTGTGAATCAGACCGGAACCATTTTGCCGGTTGCCCTTCGTTTCGCGGCACCGGTTCTCATCGCCGCGATGGTCGCCAACGTCGCGATGGGTTTGATGTCGCGTGCGGCACCGGGACTCAACGTTTTTTCAGTGATGCTCGCGCTCGTGATGATGGTTGGCATTGGCGTTCTGATCGCCACGGCGCCGGCCTTTATCCGTGATTTGCAGGGGATCGGTGTGATGTCAACCGAGGCCATGTTGCCCGAAAGCATGGTGCATCCATGAGCGGCACAGGCGATCTCGATCGGCGCACACACAAGGCCTCGCCCAAGCGTGAGCAGGACTTCCGTAAACGCGGCGACATCGGACTCTCAAAAGATCTCACCATGGTCGGCACGATCAGTGGTGGTACGATTGCGTTGCTTTCCTACTCGGATTTTTCAGCACAAATGCTGACGGACCTCGTGCGTTCTCACACTGCCGCCATCTCGACCTTGACGGTGAACTCAGCATTCCCGGGTGCCGTCGAGGCGCTCGCATGGGCCTCCGCGCCGGTGTGTGTGGGCTCGCTTGCTGGATACCTCACGACCGGTGCACTGCAACTCGGATGGCCGCCCGCTCTCAAGAAAATCGAGTTCGATCTTTCTCGCATCGTCGATCCGAACAACATCAAGCAGATCTTTGATCTCAAAGCGGCCGGTGGCCGAACCCTGAAGTCTGCTGCCAAGGTTGCGTTCGTCGCTGCCGTCGCCGTGATGGCTCTGCGCCAGGAAAGCAACCGGTTTCTGTATGAGCCGGCGCTTTCGAGCGGTGCCATTGGCGTCCGACTCGGAGAAATCGTCGGCCGCGTGGCGCTTTACTGTTGCGCAGCGCTCGCCACGCTTGCAGTCATTGACCTCATTCTTTCCCGCCGTCGTGTTGCCGCCCAGATGCGCATGACGACCGAGGAAATGAAGCGCGAAATGCGCGAGATGGAAGGCGATCCCCAGATCCGCCGTCGCCGTCGGGTTCGCATGCGCGAGCTGGCACGTCGCCGACTCGCCGTCACGGTGAAGACCGCGGATGTGGTGCTCGTCAACCCAACCGAATACGCCGTCGCCTTGCGCTACGATTCCAGGGAAGGCAACGCTCCGCGCGTCGTCGCCAAGGGTCGCAAGCGTGTTGCGGAAAAGATTCGCGAGATTGCTCGCAAGAACGGCGTTCCGATCATTGCGCAACCGCCGCTCGCCCGGCTGTTGTTCAAGGTCGTCCCCGAAGGCAAAGAGATCCCGGCGCACCTTTTCCACGCCGTGGCCGAAGTGCTCGCATACGTGTATCGCCTGCGCAAGCGCCAGGGCGGCGCACGCCCTGCCCCCGAAAACCGCCGTGCATTGCGGCTAAACCCTGAAGGTGCACAATGAGCCAGGCTGCCGTCGTGGGTGGGTCTATGACGCGTCGTTTTTCCGGCGATGCACTCGGCGCGGTCGCGATGCTGGGAATCATGGCGCTCGCCATCCTGCCTCTACCAGCCATGATTCTGGACTTGCTACTCGCCGGAAGCCTTTGTGCTTCGATTCTCGTTTTCCTCGTCGCCATCTACGTCGAACGGCCACTTGAGTTCTCGTCGTTTCCCTCGGTGCTCTTGCTCGTCACGCTGTTCCGCCTTGCCCTCAACGTTGCCTCGACCCGGGTGATCTTGATACATGGCGGAGAAGGCACGGATGCTGCCGGCAGCGTCATCAAGGCATTTGGCGAGTTCGCCATCGGCGGCAACTTCGTCATCGGCGCGGTCGTCTTCTTGATCCTCGTCATCGTGAACTTCGTGGTCATCACGAAGGGTGCCGAGCGCGTTTCCGAAGTTGCCGCTCGATTTACCCTCGATTCGATGCCGGGCAAGCAGATGGCCGTTGATGCCGATCTGGGCGCCGGTCTCATCAACGAGGCAGAAGCCCGCAGCCGACGCCGCGAAATTGAGCGTGAAGCCGACTTTCACGGCGCGATGGACGGTGCCTCAAAGTTTGTGCGCGGCGATGCGGTCGCGGGTCTCCTCATCGTGGGCATCAACGTCGTTGCGGGCATCGTCATTGGCGTATTGCAACACAAGATGTCGTTTTTGACCGCCGCCGAGACCTTTTCGATTCTTTCGATTGGTGACGGTCTTGTGACCCAGGTTCCGGCACTCCTCGTGTCGACGGGCGCTGCCATTCTCATCACCCGCGACTCGGGTGGTGGCGGACTCGGCGCAACGTTGACAAGCCAACTCTTCGGTCGACCCCGACCCGCCGCCATCTCGAGCGTTGTGCTCGGCGTGCTGGCGCTCGTTCCCGGCATGCCGCACCTGGCATTCGCGGCACTTTCGGCAGGCGCCGGATACGCGGCCTATCGCTCGTCCAAAAACAAAGCGCTTGCGGGTGGAAGCGAATCAAGGACGACCACTGCCGCAGCGGCTGCCGATCGCGCGATTCAGGGGCCCGAGGCACAAAAGGCAGAAATCGAAACGCTCTTGCCTGTCGAGTTACTATCATTGGATGTCGGCCTGGATCTGCTACCGATGGTCGACTCGAAACGCAACGGCGAGTTGCTGGGCCGTATCGCCTCGCTGCGCAAGCAGATGGCAGTCGAACTTGGCTTCATCGTTCCGCCCGTACATGTTCGCGATAACCTGCGCCTGCGTCCCAATGCCTACCGCATTCTCATCTCGGGCGGCAAGGTGGCACAGGGCGAAGTCCGCACAGGCCGACTGTTGGCGATCGATCCCACGGGCTCTGCCACGGCCAATCTCGCGGGCGAATCCGTCCGTGAGCCCACCTTTGGCCTCAACGCCAAGTGGATTTTGCCCGCCGATCGCGTTCGTGCCGAAACCGCGGGCTGCACCGTTGTCGATCCTTCCGCAGTAATCGCAACACATATCACCGAGTCTGTCCGCCGGCACGCCAGCGAACTACTTGGCCGTCGCGAAACCCAGGAGTTGCTCGACATCGCTGGCAAGCGCAATGCCAAGGTTGTCGAGGAACTCGTGCCGCATTTGATGCCGCTCGGTGACATCATCAAGGTTTTGCGAGGCTTGCTGGCCGAAGGGATCTCGATCCGCGACATCCGTACCATCCTCGAAACGCTGGCTGACAACGCCGCCGTCACAAAGGATCCGAACGATTTGATGGAGCTCGTGCGTCAGCGCCTTGGACGCCAAATCAGCCTCATGCACGTCAACGAGCGCGGTGAGTTGCGCCCCATCGTACTTGACCCGCGCGCCGAAGAACTATTCCGCCAGGGCGGCCGTGGTCAAGATCCGCAGGCACTTACCCGTGTCACTTCTTCGATTGAAGAAGCCGCTCGCCGCGTGGTTGAGAATGACGAACCCGCGGTGCTGGTCGTGGCACCTGACGTTCGTCGCGCCGTATCGGCCGTCGCTCAGCGCCATGTACCCGGCCTGAGTGTCATGAGTTATCGCGAAGTCGATCCCACCTTGCCCTTCGTTACACGGGGCGTGGTTGGAAACACCAACAACAGGGAGCTGCAGGCATGAGAATCCGTAAATTCCAGGCATCCACACTCAAAGACGCACTGGCCCAGGTCAAAGCCGAAATGGGGGCAGACGCGATGATCGTGTCAACGACACCAGTTCGTCGCGGATTGCTCGGCAGCGGCATCGAAGTCACCGCGGCAATCGATGAGCCTGTGCCCGTGTCACCGCCCTCGCCCCTGAACACAAGTCCACGTCATTCAACGCAGGGCCTTGGCGAAAGCGATGTCGATCGAATCCTGTCTCCCCTGCGCGCCGAACTGCGCTCATTGCGGGCGATGCTACGTACGGTCGCCGAAGATCGCGTTGACCGCGCCCTTCGTGAAGAAGTCGCGGCGCTTCGCCAGGCGATCGCACCGCTCGGCAGCCGATTGCAGCCCGAAGACGGCGGCGAGTCAATTGAAACCATTGCACGAACCCACCGAATTGCCGCGCCCGCCACGAAACGAATCACGGTTATCGTGGGCCCAACCGGGGTTGGCAAAACCACCACCATCGCCAAGCTTGCGACCCACGCCGCACTCGTCGAGAACAAGAAAGTTGCCATCGCCAGCCTCGATACGTACCGTGTCGGCGGCGAAGAGCAAATTCGCATCTTCGCCGATCTCATCGGGGTCCCGCTGGTTTTGATAAGCGATGCAGCCCACTTTGACCACGCGATCGATCGCCTCGACAGTGCCGATCGCATCTTCGTTGACACCTCTGGCCGCAGCCCTCGCGATCCGAAGGCACTTGCTCAACTTGCAGCCGCCTTTGCCAACACGCCTGATCTAGAAGTTCATCTCGCACTCGCCGCGGCAACCACGCCCGCTTCGATGGATGCCTGGTATGCGCGCTGCAAGTCGCTCGGACTTCACCGGCTGTTGATGACCAAACTCGACGAGGCCGAAGATCTGGGACAGATCGTTCGAGCACCGGCCCGCATGAAGTTGCCGATTTCTTATGTCACCACCGGACAGCGCGTTCCCGAGGACATCGAGATGGCCTCGCAAGAGCGCCTCGTTGCCATGGCCACGACCGGATTCTCACAGGAGGAGCTCGCGGCATGAGCGCCTTCAACCTCGCTCCCATGATCGAGCCGCGCTGGAACACGAAAATAGTGGCCAGCAAGGCGGGCGACAAGTCGGATATCATTCCGATCGGTCGCGCGCGCAAACCCAAGGAAGATCAAGCTTCAACCTTGCGCGGCGAGGGCAACGAACCCGCGCTTGCATCCAACGTTCGAGCGATCGCCATTTCGGGCGGCAAGGGTGGCACAGGGAAAAGCGTCATCGCTGCAAATCTCGCTGTCGCCTACGCACAACGCGGCTCGCGCACGCTCGCGCTCGACGCCGATCTCGGCATGGCCGACCTCAACCTGCTGCTCGGCCTCGCACCGGGACACAGCCTCCTCGACGTGATGGAGGGGATGCCCATCGATGATGTCCTGGTCGAAGCCCACGGTATTCATGTATTGCCAGCTCTGAACGGAAGCTTTCCTCTCGCCAACATCGACGAGGCCACACGGCACCGTTTGTTCGCAGCAGTCGACACCCTCGACAATCGCTTTGACACGCTCGTCATCGACACCGCGCCCGGCATCGCCGACAACACCGTCAATTTTGCCGCCGCGGCTTCCGAGATCATCGTGGTGATTACACCCGAATCGCTCTCGCTTGCGGATGCCTACTCTTGCTTGAAGGCACTGCATCACCGCGTCGGATTGACCCGAGCCATGGTCTTGCCCAACAAGATTCGCCGCCCTTCCGATGGCGATGAACTCTTCGATCGCCTGGCCTCGGTGGTGAACCGATTCCTTGGCATCTCGTTGACGCCGCTACCTCCGATTCCATTTGACCCTCAAATGGCACAGTCCAACGAAGAGGGCATTCCCTTACTGGTCTACAATCCCGATGCGCCAGCAAGCCGGGCCATTCGGCAAGTCGCACGGCGCATCGAGGCACTTGCGCGACCCGAGGATCGTCAAGGCGGCGTGCGCTTGTTCTTGCGCCGTACGTTTGACCGAAACGAAAAGGAAGTTGGCGGATGAAAGGATACGCCAAAGCAGGCAGCGCCAATGATCGCCGGGATCGCTTGATCGCGGAGAACGTTGATGTCGCCCGTCGCATCGCCCTGCGCGTGGCACGTCGAGTGCCCGACTGGTTGAGTGAGGACGATCTCGTTGCGTCTGCAATGGTGGGATTGGCCGAGGCCGCCGATCGCTACGACGAGGGTCGCGAGGAACCGTTTGTGGCATTTGCAGAAAAGCGCATCCGGGGCGCTGTCCTGGATGAGCTGCGCCGAGGTGACATCATGCCCCGCCGCCTGCGCGCCAAGGCCCGCGAGGTCGGTCGAACGATCGTCAACCTCGAACAACAGCTGGGCCGACACCCCGAAGACGATGAGATTGCCAAAGCCCTCAACGTTTCGGTCGAGGAGTACCAGGACGATCTCGAGAGCCTGACCCACGTTTCCATCATCGATTTCGGCTCCGAACTCGAGAGCAACTTTAAATCTGACGACGCACAAGACTCGCCCTCCACACTCGCCGAGCGTGCACAAATGCGAGACCGCCTCCACGATGCGCTCAGGCGGCTTCCGGAACGAGACGCACAGATCCTGGCGCTCTACTACGTCGAGGAACTGAGCTACGCCGAAATCGGAACGGTTTTGAGCGTGAGCGAATCGCGCGTGTGGCAATTGCACTCGCGCGCTGTGCTGCGTTTGAAAGCAGAACTCAAAACCGAGGACGAGGAGTAACCCATGTCCGATGGCATCTATATCGCAATGTCCGGTGCGGCCGCGCAAGAGCGTGCCCTTGACGTGGTCGCCAACAATCTGGCCAACACCAACACGGTGGGGTTCAAGGCCGAGCGCATCACCTTTGCCGAAACGCTCGCCAAAAACGCCACCAAAACGGGCGAAATGTCGTTCGTTGGCCTGGCAGATTCGCTGACGGATCACAGTCAGGGACTAATTGTAGCGACCGACAATCCGCTCGATCTGGCCATCGCGGGCGAAGGGTACTTCGCGATTGAAACGCCGTCGGGCATCCGTTACACCCGCGCCGGGGACTTTCGGATGAACGAGGATGGACGCCTCGTTACCCTCGACGGCCACGTGGTTCGAGGCAGCGACGGCAGCGAAATCCAGATCCCTCCCAACACGGCCAACGTGAGCGTGAACCCGGACGGCATTGTCTCAAACGGATTCCAGGATTTCGGCACCATCGCGGTGGTGCAGCTTGATCCGAAGACGGTTCAGCGCGAGGCCAACCGACTCTTCACCGGCGTCGAATTGCCCGAGCGAGACAGCGAAGGGACCTACCAGCTCTTGTCGGGCTCACTTGAGGAGAGCAACTTTACCGCGATCCGCGGCATGGTCGACATCGTGCGGGTGTCACGAATCCACGAAGCGCAACACCGAATGCTCGAAACTTACCGCCAGATCAACAATCGCGCTGCGCGTGATCTGGGTGGCGGGAAATAGCTTGGTTTTACGAACAAAGGAGAAGCAATCATGATCAGGGCATTGTCAACAGCAGCAACCGGTATGGAAGCACAGCAGACCCGGCTTGACGTAACCGCCAACAACATGGCCAACGTGTCGACGACGGGATTCAAGAAAAGCCGCGCGGAATTCCAGGATCTGATGTATCAAACTCTGCGAGCCCCGGGCGGCGCAACGGGAACCAACAGTGTCAATCCCACGGGCGTTCAGGTCGGAATGGGTGTGCGCACCGTCGCCACCCAGCGCATGCACACCCAGGGGACACCCGTTCAAACGGGCAATGCGCTTGACGTTGCGATCGAAGGACCAGGGTTCTTCCGTCTGACGATGCCAACCGGCGAGTTGGCCTACACCCGCGACGGCTCGTTCAAACGAGACACAGAGGGTCGGCTCGTCAACGCCGACGGTTATCCGCTCGATGCCGACATCCAGATCCCCGCTGACGCCGAAGGCATCATCATCGGTGCGGATGGTCTTGTGACTGCCAAGCTTCCGGGGAACAACACCCCGGTTGAACTCGGACAGATCGAACTGTCCAACTTTGCAAATCCGGCGGGCCTTTCCGCCAACGGCCGTAACCTCTACTTCGAGACCGCCTCGTCGGGCAACCCCGTCTCCGGTGCACCGGGTGAAGAGGGTGTCGGCACACTCGCGCAAAACCAGCTCGAGTCCTCCAACGTTCAGATTGTCGAGGAAATGATCGACCTCATTTCCGGCCAACGCGCCTACGAAATCAACTCCCGCGTCATCCGTGCGGCCGATGAAATGCTTCAACAAACGGCGAACCTCAAATGAAATCCTTCATCCTTACACTGACATTGGCGCTGGTTTTACCGGCGACCGTTTCGGCAAAACACCGTTCCGATGCACAGTCCGCCATCGACGCCATCACCGCCGAAGTAGAAAGCAGGCTTCCCGACGGGCTATCACTGGAATCCGTATCACCATCGCAGTCGATGAATTTGCCGCGCGGCGCGGAACTCAGTCTGCAGTGGCGCGGTACCATTCGCGCCGGCAAGTCGTCAGCCTTCGTCGTGATTCGCAAGGACGACAAGATCCTGTCGAAAGGCTGGGTTCGAATGGAGATTGTCGAAACCAATCCGCCGATCGAGCGTGGCACCGAGGTTCGGGTCGTAGTCAAATCCGGTGCGGTTTCGATCACGACCACGGGCAGCCTTGAGCGCAACGCGCGTGTGGGCGATTTTGCGAGTGTCCGACTCGACGGACAGAATACCCGCATCACCGGCAAGTTGATCGACGGGAACACCCTGCAAGTTGGAGGGGCGCCATGAACAAAACATCGCTTGGTCTGCTTTGCTTGCTTTGCCTCGGCGGCATGGCCTGTGCATCTACCCACGTTGCGCCCTACGAACCCAAACGCCGCGAATACAATCCCGATCCTGTCGGAGAACGATCGCAGCCAGGGGGCGCCAGCCTCATGTCGATGGGACAGCAGGGTTTTCTTGAAAACAACCGAGCCAACCAGATTGGCGACTCGTTGGTCATACGTATTGATGAAAATGAGAACGCGACCCGTCAGGCCACGACCCAGCTGAGCAAAAAAGGTTCGCAAAACTACGGTGTTCCCCACGCTTTTGGCCTGGTGGAGGCCCTGCGCAGCCAAGATCTCGATCCATCGCAGCTTTTTGGAACCAATTCCGAGTCTGATTTTGATGGCAACGGCAAGACCTCGCGCAGCGGCAAGTTAAGTGCGACTCTGCCGGTGCGCGTTCGCAAAGTACTCGGGAACGGAGACCTCTTTGTCGAAGGACACAAGGTCGTAATGGTGTCGAACGAAGAGCATCACCTGTACGTCAGCGGCGTTGTTCGACCCATCGATGTGCAATACGACAACTCGGTCTCGTCATCGCGCGTGGCCGACGCAGAGATCGAATACACCGGCCGCGGCGATTCCACCGACGTGCAGCGACCCGGCATCGTGTCGCGATTCCTGTCCAAGTTCTGGCCGTTCTAAGCGAGGAAGCCATGAAAAACGAAACCATTCACAATTCGATCCGCTCCGGCATCCGCGTGGTTTGCGCAACCGTGCTACTCACCGTGATGTCTATAGGCGCTCCGGCTCACGCAGCGCGGCTGCATCAAATGATCGACGTGCGCGGTTTCCGAGAAAACCCCTTGCTTGGTTATGGACTGGTAGTGGGTTTGCAGGGGACCGGTGATCTCATCAACTCTCAGGCCACCCGAAGCTCGGTCGCACAGTTGATGAAGAACCTCGGAATCTTCGTTACCCCAAACGACATACGCGCACGCAACGTGGCGATGGTGCTGGTTACCGGTAAACTTCCCGCTCATTCACGCTCCGGTGCCCGACTCGATGTCACGGTTTCCTCGATGGGTACCGCGCGTAGCCTCCAGGGCGGAACACTCATCGCCACGCCCATGAAGGGCGCCGATATGAAAACCTACGCCCTTGCACAGGGTGCCATCACGGTCGGCGGATTTTCGTTCGAGGGCATCACCGGTACTGCGGCGTTCCGCAACCACACCAACGTCGGTCGCATTCCGTCGGGCGCGACGGTGGAGAAGGACGCGCCGGTGGTGATGCCAGTGGAAAAACTTGAACTCCAGCTGCGCGATCCCAGCTTTACCACGGCGTCGCGCATCGTGGATGCCATCAACAAAGACGCTGGCGAAGATATCGCCGTTGCGCTCGATGGCGCTACGGTCTCCGTTACGATCAAGGCGGACTGGAAAAACAAGGTGGCAGCACTGATTGCCAAGGTGAGCAGTCTTGAAGCCGAGCCGGACGCGCCGGCCCGAGTGATCATCGATGAACGCACGGGCACCGTCGTCATCGGCGCAACCGTCACACTTTCTCCAGCCGCGGTCGCGTTTGGCACGTTGAATGTGCGGGTGTCGGAGCGACAGGCTGTCTCACAACCTGGTCCGCTTGCACAGGGTGATACCGCGCGGATTCAAGAAACCACGGTGGACGTTCAGGAACGCAACGGCGAATTGACCACACTCGCTGCTGCCGCGACCGTCGGCGATGTGGCCAACGCACTCAACGCCTTGAAGGCCAAGCCGCGCGACTTGATTCCGATCTTACACGCGCTCAAGGCTGCCGGAGCCCTGCAAGCCGAAATTCAGGTGATGTAAGGAGTTCGTCTTGATTCCAGGAATTGGTTTGGAAAATGCGATGACGACCGAGCCGGGCCAGGGCAACGATGTCCGGACGGCGGCCAAGTCGTTTGAGGCCTACTTCTTCCGCCAGATTTTTGCGGAGTTCCGCAAATCCAGCCCCGAAGGCATGTTTTCGGGCGGGTTCGCCGAATCAACCTTCCAGGAAATGTTGGACGGCGCAATGGCCGATTCGATGGCTGCATCGCAGGGCACTGGCCTATCCGCAATGATCGAACGGGAAATGACCCGCCAGGTACCCGCGGTCGAACCCGAAGGCGAAAACAACGATGCCCTCATCGACCGTCTTTATCCGCTTGAACCAACACCAACAAAGCCTGCCGAGAGCCGTC
Source organism: Deltaproteobacteria bacterium (assembly GCA_034439895.1). Lineage (GTDB taxonomy): Bacteria > Myxococcota_A > Polyangia > Fen-1088 > Fen-1088 > JAWXBF01. The sequence continues at coordinate 31,874 of JAWXBF010000003.1, read as the reverse complement.
CGTCGCTTTCCGTCGCACCGATTTCGAGTCAGCACACCTTCGTGGCAAACACCTCCAGTTTCGGACCGCGCGTGGATCCGATCGATGGCTCGCACCGTTTCCATGCAGGACTTGATCTCGCGGCAAGCGAGGGCACGCCCGTCCAGAGCTCTGGCCGTGGAATCGTCGCACACGCGGGTCCCGCAGGCAGCTACGGCAACCTGGTGGTGGTGGACCACGGCAACGGCATCGAGACCCGGTACGCCCACCTACAGCAGGTCGAGGTGAAGATCGGACAACGCGTCAGTCCGGGTACCGAGGTCGGCCGTGTGGGCAGAACGGGGCGCTCGACCGGCGCCCACCTACATTTCGAGGTCCGAAGAGACGGCCAACCCATTGATCCTAAAGAGAAAATTCCAGGCCTAAAGGACTAGAGATTCTGGCCGACTCACGACATAGAGGGCAAAAGCATGCGCATACAGGGACAACCAAACGACCGAATCGGACCCGCACGGGGTGAAAAACCGGAAAGCGGTGTACCGGCACCGGCCGGCTCCGGCGACAGCGGTGGAGCCATCGTGGCCGCATCCGTCGACGAAGTGAGCTCGATCTCCGATCGGGTAGCGACGGCACGCGCAGAGAAGGTTCAAGAATTGAAGGTCGCAGTACAGTCGAATCGGTATCACACCGACACGGCAGCACTTGCTGAGCGCATCTTGAGTGACGAATCGGCGCGCAACACACACTTTGGCAAACCGGAGTAAACGTGCAAAACGCTGACCTTCACAATCAGACCGCAGACGCCTTGCTTGAGATCACGCGCGCCCTCGAAAGCGTGCTTGAGCAAGAACGTGTTTCGGTTTCTGCCTTGAAGGTGGATGCCTTGCCTGCACTGGTCGCGGAAAAGGCGCTCTTGTCCGAGCGAATGCGTGAAACGCTTGCTCGATTCTCCAAGGATGCCGGTTCTTATCGCAAAAGCCTCGAACCGGTGTTTGAGGAAAAACGACGTCTGGTTCGCGCAGCCGCAGTGCGGGTGCTCGCCAACGCAGAAGCCAATCGACTGCTGCTGGCGGATGCCGTCAGCGCAATGGCCGAGGTACGCGGGATGACCCGCCCAACCGGAACGTATGACGCCCGTGCCCGGATGGGTTCTTATCAACCCGCGCGCACGGTCAAGGCCTTGTAGCGAAGGAGGACAAAATGTCTGGGCTATTGGGACTTCTTGATCTGGGTGCAGGCGCGATGGTGGCGCAGAATGCTGGCGTGGCTGTTGCCGCCCGCAATACCGCCAACGTCAATACCGTTGGTTATTCGCGGCAACGTATCAACTTGCAGTCCGAGCTTGGCGTGCCGCTCGTTGGTGGCGTGCGCGTCGAAGGTCCCGAACGATTTGATGATCAGCTGCTTTCGTTGCGTGAACGCACATCCGATAGCAGCCGCGGCCAGTACAGCAGCCTTTCGGTCGCAACTGCCAATCTCGAAGCGGGCGTTGCGCCGTCACAGGGTAATATGGTTCAGGCCATCGCCGCCCTATTTGGAGGATTGTTGGATCTCGCGTCTTCTCCGCTTGATCCGGCCCTGCGCACCGACGTGGTGTCGCGCGCGAACGATACGGCGACCGCCTTCACCACTACGGCCGGAGCCATTTCATCCTCACGCTCTCAGACCAACGCGCGCATTCAATCGATGGCCAGAGAGGCCGAACGCCTCGCATCCCAGGTGGCGGCCGCCAACCGGGCGCTAGCGGTTGATCACGATCCGGTGATCGCCGATAAACGCGACCAGGCCGCCCGGGGGTTGGCGGAAATCATCGGCTCTCAGGCAAGAATCGACTCCGACGGTCAAATGCGAATCGTCGTCCCCGGAGGGGGAATGCTGGTCGACGGTGGCCGTTCGGCCCAGATCGTCGGCGTCCCCGATAGCACCACAGGGGACATGCGCATCGAGCTCCGGGATGGCAACCATGTCGACGATGTAACCAATCGTATCACTGGAGGCAAGATCGGTGGAGAGATCGCCTTCCGCGATCAAACCTTGACCCAGGCCAGCACCGAACTCGACCAACTCGCGTTCGATATGGCAACGCAGATCAATGCGGTTCATCGCAACAGCGCGGCCCCAGACGGCACGACGGGTCTTGATTTGTTTGATGAGCCGGCCCAGGTGGCGGGAACCGCTGCAGCTTTCAGCGTCAACACGCAGATCGCCACCGACGCGAGTAAATTGGCCGGGGCCACTTTCGGCGCGGGCGCAGGAGATAACAGTGGCTTTCTCCAGCTCGTGGCTTTGAAGGATCAGCCCGTGGCGGGTAACGGTACCCGCACGTTTGTCGACCAGGCCATCACCATGCTGGGTAACGTCGGGGCGGCCGCTGCCAGCACCCGAGGTGCCCATGAGCTGGAACTCGCCCGTTCCGAGGTTCTTGCTGGATTGCGTGACGGACTCTCCGGCGTAAGTCTGGCCGAGGAAGCGTCGAACCTTTCTCAGTACCAACATGCGTCCGAAGCTGCCGTACGGTTCATTGGCACGGTCGACCAAATGCTCGATTTCCTCATCACCAATCTGTGAGAAGCCATGCGTGTTACTGAAACCCGAATGATCGAAACGGCCTCGGAACAGACCTCTCGTCAACGCTCGCGGGTGCAAGAGGCAAGCGATGCCCTCCAGACCGGCGTTCGCGTGGATCGCCCGTCCGACGGTGTTACGGATTGGGCTGAAGGAATGCGCGCCGAGGTTCGCCACACCCTGAGCGAACGACGGGGCAACGCCGTCGCACGTGCAAACGAACGGCTCGGAGAAACTGATCGGGCACTCTCGGGTATCGGCGAGGGATTGAGCCGCGTGCGAGAACTGACCGTTCAGGCTGCCAACGATACCTACACCGCCGCCCAACGCGCCGGAGTCGCCGAGGAGGTTCGAGCCTTGCGGGCTCAGATGCTGGGCCTCGCAAACACACAAGGACCCGACGGAGAATTTCTGCTCGCAGGTTCTGCGGGCAACGTTGCACCCTTTGGTGCCAACGGCGTCTATGCGGGCAATGGTACGCGTCGACAGATCGAAGCCAGCGAAGCGAACGTCGGAACCTTCGGCGTCACCGGTGAAGCGTTGACGACGGCCACGGGGGTTGACGTGTTCACAACCCTCGACAACATCATCGCCTCACTCAATGGCAACGATGGGGATGCGATTCGCGCGAACCTGGCTGATCTATCAACAGCCGTCGATCAAGTTGCAAACACCCGCACCCAACTCGGTTCGCAATCGGCCGCGCTTGATGCCGTTGACAACGCCCGCCGCGAATTCGAGGTCGAACTTGCCCGCATGCAAGAGCGGGCGATCGGAATCGATCCGGTGGACGCCGCAACCGATTTCGCCCGAGCCAGCGCCGCGTTGGAAAGCGCTCGCGCGGTCGCTGAGCGCATCGTTGCGATCGCACTTGGCCGGTAATTCAAGGGGCAATGTGAATTTCTCAAATTCCCCCCTAGAGGATTCCCGAGGTTGGACGAACCATCTCCTTGAAGGGCGCACAGAGCGCCATCACAAAAGGAGAAAAAATGGCACTCGTAATGAATACCAACACCGCGTCCCTCAGCGCTCAGCGGCACCTGAACAGCGCTCAAGGACAATTGGGCGACAACATCGCTCGCCTCGCATCGGGCATGCGCATCGTCAAGGCGGCGGACGACGCTGCAGGCCTCGGTATCTCCGAGGGCTTGAAGGCGGACATCCGCAGCATGGCGCAGGCAGAACGCAATGCGAACGACGGCATCTCGATGATTCAGGTCGCGGAAGGCGCGATGAACGAACAGTCGGGAATCCTGGTTCGTATGCGCGAACTCGCAATGCAAGCTGCCAACGGCACCCTCGGCACCGTGGAACGCGGTTACGTCGAAACGGAACGCGCTGCACTCGAACTGGAGATCGACCGCATCGCGAACGTGACCGAGTTCAGCGGCACCAACATGCTGGCAGCGGGAGCGACCATCGATATGCAGGTCGGCATTCAGGGCGGGACGGGCGACGTGGTCACGGTGACCTTCGGTGCCACAACCGCTACCGACCTGGGCGTCGCCGCCACCGATTTCAGTACTGCAGCTGGCGCGCAAGGCGCCCTCGCAGTCATCGACACGGCCATCGAGACCCTGTCGACCACACGCGCCGACATCGGTGCCTCACAAAACCGCCTCTCCATCACCGTCTCGAACCTCGCGAACGCCCACGAAAATGCGTCGGCCGCCAACTCGCGAATTCGCGATGTGGACGTGGCCAAGGAAACGGCTCAGTTCACACGAAATCAAATCGTGTCACAGGCTGCGGTTTCGGTCCTCGCACAGGCCAACCAGCTCCCTTCGCTGGCCTTGTCGCTGCTCGGCTAACCCGCAGCGAACGTGAGAGTTCCTCCGGGCGCCGGGTTCACATCCGGCGCCCGTTCTTTTTTTCCCCGGGCCTTCTTTCCCCAACCCCAGGCGCAGGCGGTCAAACATGATCTCGTTTTCGGGCATCTCATCCGGCATTGATACCCAGGCCATCGTGGATCAGCTCATCGCGGTTGAACGGGCCCCGATTACAACGCTAAACCAGCGCAAAACCGCCGCGAACACGCGTCTTTCGACCCTCGGCAATCTGATCACGCGCCTGAAGGCACTCAAGACCAACGCGCAGGGACTCGACACCCCCGTTGAAGTCCAGGCCCTTTCCGCAAAATCCGGCAACACCGATCGCGTCGGTGTCACCGCTTCCAGTCTCGCGACCGCGGCAAGTTTCGACGTGCTCGTCAACAACCTGGCGACGGCCCACACCAGCCAGTCGAAGGGCTTCGTATCAAATACCGCCGGTATCGCAGGCGATGGCAGCGTTCAGATCACGATAGGTGCCGGTGCGCCCGTGACAGTAAATTATACAAGCGCCGACAATCTTGATGCCATTGCTTCGCGCATCAACACCAACGTCACCGGCGTAATTGCCCGCGTCTTGCACGACGGCACCGACTACCACCTTACGATATCGGGAAAAGAGACGGGCTCAGCCAAACAGATTGCGTTCGTTGAAGGCGGAACCACGCTCGATCTCATTGAGCGAACTGCCGCCGTGGATGCCAGCATCACACTCAACGGTGTCACGATTACGCGTTCAACCAACGAGTTTTCGGACGTTGTAGCCGGTGTCACCTTCACCGCCGTTGCGAAAACACCCGTCGGAGAGTCCGCAACAAAGGTCGACGTCACGGCGGATCTTGAGGGACAAAAGGCCAAGCTCAAGGCACTCATCGAAGACTACAATGGCGCAGCCGAGATCGTGAACAGCCAGGTCACCTACAACGGCACGAAAAAAGGCGAAAACAGCTTCTTCGGTGATTCAACCTTTCGCTCGCTCCAGGGCCGGTTGTCCGCAGCCATCACCCGGCAGTTTTCCCACGGGGCCGGCAACGTCTCGCCGGTTCAGCTCGGCATCAAGTTCGACACGGGCGGAAAGTTAAAGCTCGACGAGAAGGTCTTTGATGCCATCGCCAAATCAGATCCCACCGCTGTCACGGCCGTATTCACAGGTGCCAACGGACTCGCCGCGGGCCTGGTGGCACTCGTCGACGAGTTCACGCGCGTTGGTTCGACGCAATACAATCCGGATCCGAGTAAACAAACGGGTCACCTCGTTAGCAAACAACAATCGATCAACGGTTCCATCCGAGGATTTGACGACCAGATTGTTCGCGTTGAGCGTCGCGCAACCTCGATAGGCGAGTCGTTGCAACGTCAGTTTCTTGCCCTCGAACAGATCACCTCACGCATGCAGGCCCAGTCGAACTACCTTCGCTCGCTCTGATAACAAGGAGAATCCATGTACGCCCGTGCCGCTGGTTCCTATAAAAAAGTCTCTCTCGATTCAGCAACGCCAGAGCGTATACTCGACGAGGTTTTCGTTCGTTTCTCGCGCGATTGTTCGCAAGCACGCACGTGCATCGAGAACAACGATCAAGTCACGGGGCGATCGCATCTCGCCCACGCGCTTGAACTTTTGTGGGCCTTGCGCGGTGCACTCGATTACAAGACCGCACCCGATGTTTGCAACAATCTGGCACGCCTCTACCAGTACGCGCGCGAACGGTTGCTCGAGGCTACGGTCAAGATGAAAATCGAACCGATCCTTGAAGCCGAATCGATCCTCGCTGGCATTCAATCGGGTTTCGCAGAAGCCAGGGTACGATCCGCATGAACGGGCTCGCCATGCAGGCGTTGCTTGATGTGTTGGCAGCGACCCCGGAGCCGCCCGATGGGGAGACCGATCCGAGCGACGTGATTGCATTGGCGCAACAGATGACCGAAGCGCGCGAAGAGAGCCTCGCGCTCTTACAACAGGTGATGGCGAACAGCAGTGCGGTGGAGGGAGAAGGACAGGCCGTTCTTGCGGAGATCAACGACCGGGACGCGCGCTGGCAGGCTGCCCTTGACCGAGCGCGCCACGTGCTGAACCAGCGGATGCAAGCTGCCCGCCACATTCGGCGCCGGATCCCTTCGGCTGTGCCCTGATTCCGCCGATGGAGCTGTGGTCATCATGAACACCGTGCTATCCCCCAAGAGCCCTGTTCCGATCTCGGCGGATCACCTTCGACTCTACCTTTCTCAAAAAGCGGAGACGGGAACGCTGGACATTCCCCCCTTTCCCGCCGTCGCCATGAAACTGCGGCAATTGGTGAGCAGCGGCGAGTATCGAATGACCGATCTCGCAGGCGTCATCAAGAAGGACCAGGCGCTTGCAGCCGCGATGCTGCGTGTTGCGAATTCTGTGCACTTCAAACGAAGTGGTGTCGAGGTATCCACCGTTGAGCGCGCGGTCGCAACCCTGGGAGCCGACGAAGCATGTCGAATCGCGATCGCCGCGACGCTCGGCCATGCCGTCATGCAGACAAGTCCCCTGTCAATCCTGCGACAAACCATCTGGCGTCAATCGCTGACAAGCGCCATCATCGCAGAGTCGCTGGCGTATTACAGACGATTAAACGCAGACCATGGCTTTATGGCCGGATTACTTCACGATATTGGCCGTCTGGTCGCTGTCGTGGGGCTAGAAACAATACTGATCGAGCGAAAATTCTCTGGCAATCTGACCACACAGGAATGGATGGATGTCGTCGATTCATTCCACGTCCAGATCGGCGGACTCGTTGCAACCAAGTGGAATCTCTCGGCGCTGTTGCGTGAATCCATCGCCCACCACCACGAGCCCGGAGCAGCACGCGAACATCGCAACGTCGTCGACGTCATGGTGGCAACCGACGAAATCGTCAAGTTGATTGAAGACTGTCCATACTTACTTCCACATGACTTGACCCAACTCGCGTCCATCCAAAATGATCGAGAAGCCGACGCGCTCATGGAGACGCTTCCGCTAATCCCGTCATTCGTCAACAGCCTCGGCGGCGCGAACCCTACCTGGCAACACATGCCTGCACGCATCAATCGCCCGAGTTCCTTGCTGCAAGGAAACCGCAAGACGGTTGACCTCCCCGCACGTTGGCACCGCTCGAACGGTGATGTCGATTGTCGAATTACGACCATCACCGAAGAAGGCTTTATCTGCACCTGCCCGTCTCCCATGCCCGAAGGCGGGGTGTCGCGCGTCGAAATCACCGAAGAAGGGCAACCCGCACTCACCGTTTCCGGTCGCATCTTGCTGACCGAGTCCGACACAACGAATATGAGCGAAGTTCGGCTCTTCGCGCTTCCGGGCATCGACAAGATGGCCTGGGAACGCTTCTACAAGCGATATTGATCGATGCATCTGTCTGCGTGCGTCGCCTTCTGTTCCCTCGCGCTGGGATCTGCCTGCGGTCCGGATTTCACGTCAATCGCCCAGATTGTCCCGGCATTCACCGACGGGGCAATCCTGGATCGACGGCTTACGCCGCGCTCGGACGCCGGGGTGACAGACGCCATGCCATCTCGCCTCAACGACGGCGAACTTCCCAACCCGGTGGTCCAAGCACTACCCTTCGCGCCGCACAAATGTCCGGGCCCAGGCGCAACAATTGGAACCGAAGCGGAACGCGCGTTCGACCGACTGAATACATTGCGAACCGGCGTCGGGCTGCCCTGTGTTGCGTATCAATCTGCAATAGCGTCCGCAGCCAAGAAACATTGCGACTATTACAGCCAGAACGAAACCAAGGCCGAATGCGTGCTGAATCCCCATCGGGAGATAACGGGATGCCCCGGCTTCACAGGCGAGCGGTTCACCGACCGCATCAAAAAAGCCGGGTACAACGGAGAAGGCATCTACGAGGTAATGGCCTATGTCGGCGACGGCGCATGGGCGGTCGATCTGTGGCTCAACTCAGTCTGGCATCGTGTACCGCTTTTGTCCCACGAAGTGGCGACCGTCGGCTACGGCACAGTCAACCTCTGCGACACGATGGATTTTTCCAGACTCAGTACAACCGACAAAAGCTCGACCATCTACTATCCGGCACCGGGCCAAAGCAACGTGCCGACCGAGTTTGACGGCAACGAATCACCGTTACCGCCCGAACCGCCGCGCGGCTGGCCAAGCGGCTATCCTGTCAGCCTGCATGCCCCCGGCGTTGCCATCACGGAACATTCCATCGTGGTTGATGGCACCGAGCAAAATCTGGCTCACCACTTCGTGGGCCCCGGGGATCCCGTGGCAGCGGACTTGCTGCAAGACGAATATTTCCTCTACACCCACGAACCGCTGCGTGGAATGACACGCTATCGCGTTCGCCTGGCGGGCTCGAGGGGAGGCAAACCGGTCACCTTCGAGTGGACCTTCGTTACCCGCCAATCCGGACGTTAGAGTTGCCCCTCGGACAACACCACGGGCAGCTCGAGAACAAAGGTCGCCCCATCATTGCCTGGTGGACTTGTACAGGTCAGACGACCGCCGAGCTCCTGCGCTGCGATGCCGCTAGAATAAAGCCCAAGACCGTTGCCGCCCTTCTTCGTGGTAAATCGATAGGCGAACAAGCGTTGCTTATTCTCGGGTGAAATTCCCGCGCCGTTGTCACTGACCTCAAATTGGATCTTGCCGGTGTCAGTTGTGAACGCATTGATTCGAATCTGACCGACGCGACCCTCTGCGACGTGAATCGCGTCCTTGGCGTTGCGCAACAGGTTCACCAGGATTTGAAGCACAAGCTGGCGATCGACCACGAGGCGAGTTGCCGTTTCGCAATCATTCCATACCCGCATATCTCCACGTGTTCCGTCCGGAAGCGCAAGTTCAATCGCCTGTTCAATCATCTCACCGGGACGGCAGACCTCCGTCACGCCACTTGCATGAGAAAGTTGTTGGTGACGATTCAGGATTCGACGCGCATGGCCCAGTTGCTCACGCAGCCGACCTAGCTCTTCGGCCAATTCGTGGCGCTCGTCCTCCAATGTGGTGGCGAGCCGGTCAAGGAAAGGCAACACGGATCGACCTTTGTCGTCCATGGTCAGGAAGGTCGCCAAGTCGTCTTGCCTTGACCGCATGAGTTCAACCACCCGACGAACGTTCGACACGCTTGAACCTTCTACGAGGTCGACAGTCATGTCGGTCGTAATGCTAACACTCGTCATCACATTGCCGAGGTTGTGCAATATGCCGTTTGCGGCTTGGGCATTCAACGCCAGGCGCCACATGGCTTCCGTGCCCTGTGGCAAAGCTGTTGTGGGATCCGGTTCTCCGTTTTGCACGGACGAGCCGGTATTGGACTCGGGCGCCTTCACGACCGTCCCGCTACCTTTCGTCCTTGATGCGGGGTGTATCGGATTCGCTGACGCGGTCTTCGCCCATTATGCGCTCGATCTCACGTGCCGAGATCGGCCGCGAGAACAGGAACCCCTGCCCGGCCTGACACTGCAACTCGGAGGGCACCTGCCACTTCAGCCCGCGCAGGAATTCAAGCTGAGCACGGGTCTCGATCCCTTCAGCTATCACACGAATGCCAAGCGATCGGGCGAGCGACACCACCGCCGCAACGATGGCGGCATCCCGCGGATCTTCGGCGATATTCTTGATAAACAGCCGATCGATCTTGATCGCGTCCACCGGCAATCGTTTGAGGCGCCGCAACGAAGAAGTTCCCGCACCAAAATCGTCGATGACGATGCCAACACCCATATTCGAAAGGCTTACGAGATTTCGTTCCGACAGTTCCAAATTTCGGGTGGCTGCGGTTTCTGTGACTTCGATCTGCAACGCTTTGGGATCAAGCCCAGTGTCCTTCAATATACCCTCTATCATCGATGCCAGGTCTTCGCGCTCGAGCTCTGCGGCAGTCAAATTGACGGCCATCGGCACCGGTCGCAGGCCCTTCCGGCGCCAGAGCATGCTTTGTCGACAGGCCTTTTCAACGACCCATTTGCCAATCGAACCGATTTGTCCGGATTCCTCGGCATTGGGCAGAAAGCGCATCGGATCGATGACGCCGTGTATTGGGTGGTTCCAGCGCAACAGGGCCTCGATGCCCACAATGGATTCGTCTCTCAAATCAATGAGCGGCTGGTATTGCAGATCCAGCTCGTCGTTTTCGATTGCGCGCTTTAGATCGTCGCGCAGCGCCATTCGTTCGGTCAGCTTGACGGCGGTCCCTGCAACGTAGTGACGATACCCATTGCGACCACCCGCCTTGGCTTCGTACATGGCGATGTCGGCGCATTTGAGCAAGGTCTCGGCATCTTCTCCGTCGCGCGGGAACACCGCGATACCAATGCTGGTGGTCACCGACAGGCTTTGGCCCCCAAAGGGAACGGGCTCGGCCACCGAGGCCAAAACCCTTTCCGCCACCACGCGCGTATCGTCCTCGTTTGCCAGATCAGTGAGCAAGATGACAAACTCGTCGCCGCCGAATCGGGAAACCGTATCACATTCACGGGCCGCCTTCTTGAGTCTCGATGCCATTGTTTTAAGCAACGCGTCGCCGGCTTCGTGCCCGAGAGAGTCATTGACTTCTTTGAAGCCATCAAGGTCCAACATCATCAGGGCGGTGGGAGTCTTGAATCGTCGCCCGCGCGCCACGGCAAGATCCAGTCGATCGCGCAACAACAAACGATTGGAAAGCCCGGTCAACGCATCATGGGTTGCCAGGTGTTTGAGATTGGTCTCGGCCGCCTTGCGTTCCGTGATCTCGTGCATCAATCTTTCATTGATGAGCTTGAGTTCCTTGGTGCGATCCGCAACGATCCCCTCAAGGTCCTGAAATTCGTGCCGGAGTTGCTCGCCCAGCATCCACTTGCTGGCCAGAGAGTGGGCGCTCTGCAGAACTTCGATGGTATCGAAAGGCTTCTTCAGCACCAGCCACCCATCGAGGCGTGGCAAGCGTTGTGAGATCTCTTTCCAGGAGTGGTCCGAGTACGCGGTGCACAAGACGATCTGGAGCGAAGGATCCGCGTTCCACAGATGCTCGATGGTCTCGATGCCATCCCAACCCGGCGGCATTCGAACGTCCACAAACGCCAACATGTAGGGCTCGCCGGCGGCCAACTTGGCCTTGACCATCTCGTAGCCTTCTTTGCCCTGCAAGGCCGAGTCGGCTTTGAATACCATCGAAAAATCGGCCTTTGGTGCAACCTCTCCAAATAACTCGGCGCTCATCTGATCGAGCAATTCATCTCGCCTTGCAGACGGAATCAGAATCTTGCGAATGTCTTCGTGGATTGCGGGATTGTCATCAATGATGAGGACGCGATAGCCGGTCGGCGCAGTGGGATTCGGCATAGGGTCCTTGGCTGCAGGATTGGCTCTCATGGGTTCAGCTCTCGGAATTTTTCAGATCAAAACGAGCGGGAGGAACGGTCGGGAAAGGAATGCCAGGAACGGCGAAATGAAAGCCCTGCATCAGGTCGGCGCCAAGCTCGACCACCACGGCAAGTTCATCGGCGTTCTCGATACCCTCAATGACGGTTTGAATGCCCATGCTCGTTGAGAGATCGATGAGAGCACCCACCAACTTGCGTTTGGCCGCGTCCAGGTGAATGTTGCGCACAAGACTCATGTCCACCTTGACGATATCCGGCCGAATCTTCACGAAGCTTGTGAGCCCTGCGTAGCCGGCACCGAGATCGTCCACCGCCAGGCGGAAGCCCAGCTCGCGCAACGCGGACATCCGTCGTTCGATATCCGAGATCCCATCGAGATTCACGCGCTCGGTGATTTCAAGTACCACGCGCGAAGCCACCTTCGACAAGGGTGCTACATTTGAGTACAACGACTCGTCTGCCAGATCTTGCGCCGCCAGATTCACGAACACGGTCAAATCGGGCGCAAGGTCGGTCATTTCCGCGGCAGACGCCTCCCTCACGCGGTTGCCCAGTTCACGCATGCGATCGAGTCGTTCAGCAGCACTGAGGATTGCGCCGGGATGTGGCAACGCCGGCTCAACTGAGCGCAGCAAGGCTTCGTATCCAATAATTTTCTTTTGGCGCCACGAAACGATCGGCTGAAACGCCATCCACATCGAAGACATCGCGCAATCAAAATCGCGTTCGAGTCCCGCAAGATCGGAGGCCTGACGATCATTTTCGCCAAACAGCGCCAGGGCCTCGCGTTTGATGCGAGCCAAACGGTGAACCTGAACGGCAAATGCCAGCGATTCGGCAAGCTCGTCCATCTCGATGGGCTTCGGAAGGTATCGAAACGCGCCGTATCGGACGGCACGCATGGCCGTGTCCAGACCCGGATCGCCCGTGATTAGCAACACGGGAACATCGGGATCGCTCGCGCGAACGGCCTTCAACATCTCGATGCCTGTCATGCCTGGCATATCGATGTCGGCAATGATTGCGTCGAACGAAAACTGGCGAGTGTCCTCCACGGCCACGTTGCCATTGTCTGCCGTTCTCACGTCGTATCCCAGCGCGGACAACGCCCGCTTGAGTGTACGAAGAATCGTCGGATCGTCGTCAGCTATCAACACCGACCCAATCACATTGGCCATTTGGTCACCCGCTTTCCCATCGACAGACGCGTCAGAAAACTGTTGTGGAGCGTCACCCCAAAGTTGGCGTCGGGTCGTGTGCGTCATTTCAACGGAACAGTTATCGTCAACCCCAACAACGCGCCGCTCGATCCTGACCTCTGCAACCGACCCTGGAGTCGCCCCAGCAAGTCGTCCAGGGCCGTCTCGTCGATGCGCGCGTGACGGACTTTCCGGGCGAGGACAAAGGGGGCCACGCCTTCAAGGGGGGTACCCGCAATCGTGGACCAGCTTGCGCTTGAAAACCGAAGCTCCAACTCGGACCCGACCCGCGCCAGTTCAAGTTCAACGCCAACACCCAAGGTGTCCCCACCCTTCAGGATCGCGGCAACACGAAAGAAAACTACCGACCAGACGGCCGGAGTGCCCATGATCATGAGCCCTGGCTCGGCGTTGGACAGCGTGCAGTTGAACATGGGACCGCCCGCCGGAGCGGCGAAACGCTGCGCCAGAACGACGATGTCTGTCGTGGGACCTGCGGCGAAGTTGGTGTCAGCAGCCCGCAGCTGTTCAAGCCGTGCGACCAGCGCGTCATTGGCCTGCTCGGTTTCCCGTACCGCGGCAACGGCTTCCTCGAAGGTCTCCCGATCCGGACCCGATAGTTGTACCGCCAGACCCGGCAAGACATCCAAAACGAAGCTGAGGTTGCTCTTGATGGCTGCCGCAGGATTGCCCAGTTCGTGCAAAACCTTGCCTGCCACGAAAGCCGCCGTCGCAGTTTGTTCGGCCGCGAGAACCTCGGATACCTCCGATGCGCCGACCGGAAATTTTAGATTTTTGGGCAAAACAGGCACTCCGCGATATATTGCCACTTCAGCCGAACGGCAGCAGTGTGGGGACCACCTGGATCAATGGTCGAATTTTCAAGTGAGAGTGTAACGCGTGCCACCGGATCGTAGCGAACGCGATTTGACGGCATCGCCGTATTGGTTCCTGCTGGAAGATGATCCGCAGGTATCGATGGCGCTTGCGCGTTTTCTTGGGCAATACGCGCCGGTTCGGCACGCGACCACACTCGGAGAATCCGAGGCACTCCTGTCGAACATCCACCGCTGCTGTGGGGTCTTACTCGATGTGGATCTACCGGATGGTTCGGGTCTCGACGTGCTGGAAAATCTTCGTCGCAAAGAGATACGGGTCCCGGCGCTGGTGCTGACAGCGCACAGCAAACACGAACACATCAGCCGCGCCCAGAGATTGGGAGCGCAGTTCCTCTGGAAACCCTGGAGCCAGGACAACTTGCAGGCCTTCGTCGATCAGGCCATGCGACAACCCTCCTTTCGACAGGATTTTGAACGTTGCCTCGGCGAATGGAGCGAACAGCACCAACTGTCGCCCCGGGAAACCGAGCTTGTCCGCCACGTCTCGTCGGGTATCGCCTTGAAAGAGATCCCCGATGTGATGAGCATCAGTCAGAACAGCACGAAGACCATGGTACGGCGGATCCTCCTCAAAAGTCAGGCGACCGCCATTGGAGACGTCACCCGCCAGCTTTACCGGCGGATGCTGGGACCATCCGGTCAAGCGCCGACGCGAACCGCGCGGACACCCGGCTCCGTTTAGAGACTCGGTTAGTTTCAGCCCGGTCAAGCTCGAATTGCGACCAACTCCTGCGTCGTTCGGCCCATCGGTTCATGGGATTCCGCCGGAAGTGGCAACTCAACCACAAACGTGGCACCGAGCCCCGATCCAGCGCTGCGAGCGCGAAGTTTTCCACCCATCTCGATCATGTGGCAGGCGCTCCCATGCAGGCCAAACCCGTGACCCTTGGCCTTGGTCGTGAACCCCTGTTCAAAAATGTGCGCCAGATTCTCGGGTGCGATGCCGGAACCGTTGTCCTGGACTTCGATGCGAAGGGTTTCATCGTCGTATTCTACGATGATCGTCACGCGCTTGGGTCCGACCTGATCCTCAACCGCCTGGCGCGCATTCGTCAGAAGGTTCATCAAAACCTCGAACAGTTTGTGCCGATCGATCGCCACCTTGCGTGGGTTCTGGGTATAGGTCCCTAGAATCTCAATGCTGCGTTTTTCAAAAGAGGGCTGCACCATTCGGATCACCGAGTCGAGCACGGTGTGAATCGGGATTATTTCGATTACCCCGTGGCGTACTCTGGCCAGCTCTTGCTGGCGGGTGATGATGTTCTTGATGTGATCGATATTGTCGCGCAGGGATTCAACCTCGTGCATCACGCGGTTTCGTTCCTTCGACACCGCCTCGGATAACGCTATCAAGAAGGTTGGAACCTTTTGACCTCGGGGATCCGTTGCAAGAAAGCTGTGAACATTGGCGCCCTGAGCCTTCAGCAACTGGGCCATTTTATCGAGATTGGCGCCCGCCGAGGTCCGAAGCGCCTCGTGAATCATCTCGGAAGATACGTTGACGCTGTTCAAAACGTTGCCGACGTTGTGCAACACGGTGGTGGCCACATCCGCCATGCCGGCCCTCCGCGAGGCATCGACAAGCTGAACCTGAGTGTTGTTGAGTTCCTCAAGGCTGTGCGCCAGATCGCCGTTTGCCCGTGACAACTCGGCGGTGCGAACCGAGACCCGCTGTTCCAGGGTTTCATTCAATTCGGTCAATGAATCGAGCGTTTGCAGGGTGAATTTCAGCAAAGGCGCGATGTAGGCGTTCACGAAGAAGATGCTAATCAAAATCCCAGCCACGCAACCCGCTGCCGCAAGCAACAGGAAGCGTTGGCGCAAACGATAGCCTGATTTCAAGCGATCTTTTGAAATCACAACCGCCACACGTCCAACTTCTTGCCCCTCAATGCGCGACGACACCCAGGAGGAAAAGCCGTCCTCGTCCTGGCGAAGATCGCCCTCTTTGCCAGCAAAAAACTGGGCAATCGGGGTGAGGACCTTGCCGTGCTTCGCAATCACCACACCCTTTGTATCGACCGCAACCACCGACCGAATGTCGCCGCCCGAGCGATAGTCACCAAAGGATTCGGTAACCATAGGCACATCGCCAAGGGCAATGGCCACGTCGGCTGCGGTGGCCACTTCACGTGCGCCGCGCACGGCCTTCCAGCGCAGATCGGCTTCAACGGCCGAGTTGAACTCTGCGAATACGCGATACACGAGCACAGTCGCAATCGTTGACCCCCCGAGTACGAGCCCGGTGATGAACACTATCAAGATCCCACGAAACCGCTGCCGAGTCAGCTTGCGCGCGGCCTCCGGTGGCGCAAGCTTCGTCATTTCGGAACGGATCATGGCGACAACCTCAAGGCCACGGCCAACTTGTAACCCGAGTCACCTACCAGTTTGCCATCGAACCGTATCATCCCAAACAGAACGAAACGCAAGATCTCCGTCACCCCCGTGCAACTCAATCGACGTCGTAGAATATGGAATCCCGCTTGGTCATGAACCGATCGATCATGGCAACCGTTTCAGCCGGAAGATCGACGAACTGCAACCCAATGCCGTAGGTCTCGGCTCGTTGCAGCGAGGTGTTTTCGCGAACCCAACGCACGATCGCTGTGATTTCAAGAGGATTGGGCTCGTCCGGAAGTTGAAACTTCACGAGGACCTGTTCGCCAACCGCCCGCAAATCATAGGTTGCCACGAAGAGTCCGCCCCGACTGATGTCCTGGGTCAATCCCGTGAAAAAGTTACTGGCGCTCTCGAAGTTCACGTCGACGTTGACCTCGTAGCGCTTGTACTCGCGGCGGTCAGAACCCTCCGGTTCGGCTCCCTTCGAGTCGTCCGGGGAGCTTCCGGCTGCGGATTCCCTGGGAACATCCTTCTTGCTCGCGTGAATCGCCATCGTGTCTTTGTGATTCGGCTTACCGAAGGCCTTCCTTTAGGAGCAATCCCGCCAGAGTTCTCTATCCGCGGTACAATCTCCCTTACGCCATGTGGACACCTCCCAACCCGGGAACGAGAAACCAGGTTTTCGCATTCTCAAACCACGGAAGAATCCCACGCAAGACGCACCGCGCCAGTGGACCCGCCTGGGCCAATCGACGCTGGCCGTCCGAAACCAAGAGAGACAGATTGCGACGGACGCGATCGGCGTGAAGTTGATTGACGACGCCACGCGAAAGCTGTCATGACCGATGCTTATTTGCGTCTCGGAGAGGCGAAGTTGCGCGCGATCGTGGACGATTTCATCAACCGTGTCACATCTGATCTGATGATCGGATTTTTCTTCGCCAACATCGACCCGACGACACTCAAGCAACGCGAGTTCGAGCTCGCTGCACGCATGCTGGGCGCTGATTTTCCCTACACCGGACGGCCAATGCGAGAAGCGCACCGAAGCCATCCGATCATGGGGGGTCACTTCGACAGGCGATCCCAGATATTGCGCAACGTCCTTGCCGCCCACGACGTACCCGAGGACATCCGGCAACGCTGGCTGGAACACGTCGAGGCGCTGCGCGGTCAGATCACGGGACAACAAAGTGGAGAATGCGACTGAGTTAGTCAAGCCCTATCGGCCGCTCGCCAACTTCACGAGACGCTCGAAATCTTTCGCAGCGTTTTCGGTGAGCGTGTCCTTGCTATGACAATCGCCGCACGAAAAATCCGCTCCGCGCGCCTTGGCCCGATCCTGCATCTCGTGCATTTTTGCACCGGCGGAAGGCTTGCCACCAACACGACAGGCGATGGCAACAGGAGAATTGCCCTTGAGCGCAAGCTTGCAGGGCGGCGGAGGATCCAACATTCCGCGCGTCTTCAGCCAATCGGAGAGTCGACCCGGCCAACCCGACAAAGCAGGATCGTCGGGCGCGAGGCCGACGCCGTGTTTGCCCTTTTGGTAGATGTGCATTTCGGCCGCGACCTTGAAGGCGCGCAAGGCCTGGTAATACGCTATCGAGTTATCAACCGAGACGCCCGGATCGTCGCTCGTATGGAACAGAAACGTCGGCGGCGTACGGGCCGTAACACGTTTTTCGGCCGACAGCTCATCCAACAAACGCGGATCGGCGTCCTTGCCAAGCAAGGCCTCCGCCGAGCCCGTGTGCGAAAACGGGGCCACCAACGAGATCACGGGATACGCCAAGACAGCGAAGTCTGGCCGGCTGCTCACGCGATCAATGGGATCGCTTGCGCGCGGATTCCCCGGAAGAAAGCGCGTCGAGGCCGTCGCCGCAAGATGTCCGCCTGCCGAAAAACCCATGATGCCAATGCGATCCGGCGAGATGTGATACTCGGCCGCCCTGCTCCGAACCGTACGAATCGCGCGTTGCGCGTCACCGATGGGGATCGGATGTTGGTAAAACGGCGCGTGGCGATACCGGAGGACGAAGGCGGTAACACCTTGGGCATTAAACCAACGGGCGACCTGCGCACCCTCGTGATTGGCTGCCAGCATCGAATAACCGCCACCGGGAAAAACGATCACGGCAGTGGCCGAGGCCTTGTCGCTTGCGGGGGCCGGATAAACAGCGATGCTTGGTTGATCTTTCGGTTCGGTTCCAACCGCACCCGGGGCACCCTTGGGCCACAACAAAGTCGGCTTGGGCTCGTCCGGAGGCGCGGCCTTTGGGGCAACCGCGTCCGCAGCGAAGACGGGGTGTATCGACGATACAACGACAATCCCGAGCAACAACCATGGCAATCCAGGGCAAGGCGTACGAATCATGGGCGGTGATCTACACCCATACCCGCGGTCGTGATCCGTCGCGAAACGAGTTTTTACAGGATCCTGACGTGTTGCGAATGCGTCTCCGCCGGAGCCGGGTTAACCGACCGCCGCACCGAAGCATGCAAGCGGATTTATGTGAGGAGTTCCGCGCTGGTACTTGACCGGCAGTGAATGGACAACGACAATCCCTGCCCATGCGGGCAAAACGGACTCTCAGAATTTACCTCTCCCTTGTATTCGCGGTTGCAGGCGTGGCGGCCTGCAAGAAAGCGGAGCCACCGCCGCCACCGGTCCCCGCCGCACCGGCTCCTGCGCCGAAGCCCGAGCCGCCACCCTCTCCCGAACTGACCGCGATGCCGGCCGGTCTGCCCGAAATGCCGATTCCACCCGAAAGCGCGCTTTCACCCGCGAAGGTACAGCTTGGCAAGATGTTGTTTTTCGACAAACGCCTTTCCGCCGACGGATCGGCCAGTTGCGAAACGTGTCACCAGCACGACAAGGGTTGGACCGATGCACTTGCGCTCTCGACCAAGGTCGACGGCACCGTGAACACCCGCCACTCGCCCACCCTCTATAACGTTGGGTTCCAACCCCACTGGTACTGGGATGGTCGTGCTGCGAATTTTGAAAAACAGATCGCCGCGGCCTGGAAGGGCCACATGAGCGGCGATCCAGGGAAAGCCGCTGCGGCACTGCAGGCCATCGAGGAATACAAACTTCGGTTTGAAGATGCCTTCGGCGCAGCAGGCATCACGGGCGACACCATCGCGGCTGCCATCGCTGCCTTTGTACGCACCCTCAACAGCGGTGGTTCGGCCTGGGATCGCCACGAAAAAGCGGAAGCCAACGCAGTATCGGAAGACGTCATCGCAGGTTACAAGATCTTCACCGAGAAAGCCCACTGCGCGTTGTGCCACGCACCACCGCTCTTCACCGATCACGATTTCCACAACGTTGGCATCGGCTCGGATGCCAAGGAGCCTGACGTGGGACGATTCAAGGTGTCAAACGATCCGAAGCACACAGGCGCCTTCAAAACACCCAGCCTGCGTTCGGTCGCAAAGTCAGGACCCTACTTCCACGACGGCAGCGTCGCGAACCTCGAAGATGCGGTCAAGCTGATGGTCGCCGGCGGAAAGAAGAACAAGTTCATGGATGAAAAGCTCAAACCCGCAAAGTTGAGCAAGCAGGAACTCGCGCAGTTGATGGCCTTCGTACAGTCGTTGACCTCCGAGGAAACCTTCGAGGCACCCAGGCTGCCCTGAGGACGCAGGACCTATTTCACCGCGCCGTTCGCGATGCGTTCGGCGCGTGTGAGACCCTTGTGAAATAGCGACAGGAATCCGGGGGATTTGATTTCGTTCGGTGTGAATCGATAGGCCCGGTAGATCATGCGCCGTTCAGGAGGCTTGCCGGACCGACTTTTTTTGATGTCGGGATTCCAGTAGTCCCACACGATGTCTCCCTCTTCGGTTATCTCAAAAATCCTGCCCGATTCCGAATCGGTGATGAGTAGATTGTCATTGGGTAGCTTCTGGGCTCCGCTCCGAGAGTTGGAATAAAAATCAGGCGCACCTGTGTAGGACCATTCCACGGCATCCGCGGGATCGTCATCCGAATCGGTATCGTCCAAGTCGATCTCAAGAACGCGCGAGTGCTTACGAAAACGCCCGTTGTCAAAGATAAGCAAGCCGTCGTCACCCACCCGGCTCGGATGGTGTGGGCCCTCTAGAAAACCCTTGCCGTAGTGCCAGCGAATTCGTTTGCCAACGGGATCAATCGCGACAATGGCGTCCAGATGGCGCGCGCTCAACAGAAAATCGCCCGCGTGCAAAGGCCCGTACGGGTCGTCCACCTTGATCACGGTGTTTAGGTGCAACAGATCGGTTGGATTGTTCCAGTCGACCTTGGCACCTTTGCCTTCTTTGAAATACGCAACGGTTGAATCGAGCGCCGAATCCGGAATCAGCGGACGCAAGATCTCAAAGGTGGAAAGACGTGCCTTGATCTTGCCATCCGATCCCAGCGTGACGACCTCCATGTCGAGTACCTTGGTGGTAGTTCCACGGTGGGAAACCTCAAGTGGATTCCAATCGAGCGTATGGATGTCGCCCTTGTGATCCACCGTCACGTCGTGGTGGAAATGAGCCTCGGTATTAAACCAAACGACGCTGGAATCCCATCGGAGCCGTGCCAGGCCATCGTGGCCGACTGCGATGATGTCGTCGTCGTAGCCGATACCAAACAAACAATTCGCCGTCGGGAGTTGGATTGCGTGCAGAAGATTGCCTTCGAGATCGATGAAGCGCAGATCGCGGGTGCGCTC
The DNA here is from genome assembly GCA_034439895.1 of Deltaproteobacteria bacterium. Taxonomy (GTDB): domain Bacteria; phylum Myxococcota_A; class Polyangia; order Fen-1088; family Fen-1088; genus JAWXBF01. The sequence continues at coordinate 10,995 of JAWXBF010000003.1, read as the reverse complement.
TGAACACAGCACCGTGATCCCGCGCGACAAACGGGTTGGCTCCGACGAGACCAATCCTATTTTCTTTTCATCACCGGGCAAAATCGCCCTCGAGGTTAGATACGGCAGCGACAACACCCTGGAAACCGCCGCGTTCTGCGCCGTTCGTGAATCAGCGGGGGTTGCGACCTTTTTCTGGCAACCCGAATCCACTGTCGCTGCAACGCCAAACACGACCACACACGTGATGCTTGCGGATGCGGGCAGCCGGAACACCTGCGTGAATGTACCGCAAGTAACGGCGCGGTGGGATGGGCGTCAAAAAGCGCTCGATGAACCCTACTTCGTCGCCTCGCCGAAGCAATAAAAGCCACCGTACCCACCACCCGCTCCTACGGTAGGCGTCCCATTGCTGGCTTGCTTCCGGGTATCAATGCCCTTGCCGCACCCACCGGCCTGGTGATCGGAAACCCAGTTGCGACCGTTACTTGGCGTTCGCGGCCAGGCGTGACCGATCCAGGGTTTACCGAGCTTGTCGTCAAAGCTCGTCCAGTCATTGCAGGTTTCCGCGTAGGTTCCCTTTAGTTTGCCGGCCGCATCGGAGCCCGTGAGCATATCGTGGTTGTCGACGGTGTTCGTGTCGGCACTGACGGGAGCGCCGTTTTCGTCGGTGAACATCGCCGCAAGCTGAGGGGCCGCGCCCATCGGCCGACCGCCCGATGCGCCCGCCGCCGGCATCAGATCCTGTTTGTTGTTGGCCAACTTGCGACCGTTGAAATCGAACCAAGGTCCGTTGCCGATGCGATCGATGGCATGAATCGGGCCTTCGTTGACGCCACCTTTGGTCGTACTCAGAAAGGCCTTCCACAGTTTCGTGTCACCGGGACTCCCGCGTCGGGCGAGTTCGGTGCACATTTTGTCGGCGCCCGCCAGACCTCCGAGATCGCCTCCAAGTCCCTTGACCTTGTCCGTGGCAAACGTCAACAGTCCAGCCTGGCTGACGGTAAAAAACGTAAAGGTTGGTTTCGGATCACCCGATGCAACCGTACCACCAGTTCCACCCGTTCCGGGGATGCCACCGGTCGGGGTTCCACCGGTACCGCCCGTCTGTTTTCCACCCGTCCCGCCACTGCCGGCACCACCCGATGCGGTGTTTGCCGTTCCACCCGCGCCACCCGTGTCAACCGCGCCGCCTGCACCAACCGCATCACCGCCAGCGCTGCCACCCGCCGAACGACCGCCGTCGCCGCCGGCCTGATTGTCAGACCCACCGTTGCCCGAAGCTAGAGCGGTGTTGCCGCCGCTGCCGCCTCCACCTTTGCCTGAATCTTTGCACGAAACGCCGGCAACAAGGGCCGCGGCACCCAGCCAGAAACTCACTGCTCCCACCCGGATCGTCATCACTGATTTCGAGAACTGCTTCGGATTCACGGGTACTTCCTTTGGGTTCAGTCGCTACTTTGGTTTACAAATTTGCGCCGGGGTAACGCACTGCTGTCCTTCGGGACATTCCATATCCTCGTGACAGGATAGGACACCGTCCACGTTGAGCAACTGGGTACGCGATGACTCGACGCTGAAATCGACACAGCCCACCTCCATCCGGGTCGCAGACGCCGAAGAGCGCATGAGTGTTACGGTTGGAAACCCTGTCGCACCCAGAGCGAGCAAGCGGCCCATCACGGATTGAGGCACCGTGAACTTACCCGAATCGGAAACATCGCACTCGACGCGCGCACTCGACGAGCCGTGGTTGTCCACATTGACAAAGATGCGCATTCGGGATGCGGCCGCCATGTCACCCGGCGCTGTCCAGACCAGATCGAGACCGCGCGTGCTACCGGCCGGGATAGGATCAGAAGACGTCCCTTCGAGTAACGCAATCCCCCGGACCGAGAGCGCAAACCCTGTGATTGCGCCGGCGCCTTGCACAGAAAGTGACAACGTTGTCCCCGCTGCCGCCAACGGAAAGGGCAAGTCGCCGGCATAGTTGTAAAAGTTGCTCATGCCGGGATTCACCATGAGATCCGTCGCGAGACCCGCCACCCGCACCGTGCCGACATCTTGCTGACGGGGAATCGCAACACATTTTCCATCAACCGAACACTGTTGCTCACCCGTACATGGGGTTGCACAAAACGGATTGGACTTGACGAGCACGCGACAGCCTTCGGCCTGCATGCGCGTCTCAAAAAATCCGAGTGCCCCCGGACCTGAAAAGACGCGGCCCTGGAATCCCGAGAACCCTTCGGCACCATTCATGGCGAATTTGAAGCCGCCAACGCTCGTGTCATACCCACACGGCCGGGTTGGATCAAAGGCACCCACCGAAGCATCGCTGCCCGCGTCGACGGATTGAACCTCGGGTGAACTCGATTCAGAACAGCCAAGACAGCCCAATAAGGCGATGCCCCCCACGAGGACGACCTGGAACGCATGAGGGACGTGGTGGCGACGCATGGATGGATCCTAGGTTTAGGGTCGCAGTCGGTCAGTAGACGTCGTTAAAACGTAAACGCAACGTAAAATTCGGTTGCAGGACACAAAGCTGTCATAAAAATTTAGTCTGACGCGTCGCGATCGTATCCCGGCCGTGGAGGGGGCCATATTCTTGGCATGCGACCGAACGCTTCGCGTGCTCTCTCGGCTTGGCTTTCAACCCACTCGTCGTACCGGCCCGGGTCGTATGAGTCCTCTTCGAAAGCCCACTGCCGCCCGCGACCCGATTGTCGCCCGGCAATCGATCCGCAAATAGGATACCGTTTTGGTGGTGAATGGCGGGCGGGTGATCGGTCGGTTCAAGGTCGACACGGGGGCGTTGCACGGCTCGCTTCGCGCGCTCGGAACCATCCTTAAAATCACAATGGTTTCAACGCAATCCCCGTGCCCGCTTGGAATCGGTGCCACGATTGCACAACGGATCGTGCGCGCCAAACGGACACTCCGCGAGGCCTCCGTGCCGTTCGAGATTCCTCCGGCCGACGAACGTTCCCATCGGCTGTCTTCGGTATTGGAAGTCATCTACCTCGTCTTCAACGAAGGGTACGCTGCAACCAGCGGTGAAAACTGGATGCGAATCGATCTCTGTCGCGAGGCGCTTCGGATGGGTCGTGTCTTGCTTGCGCTGATGCCGGACTCGGCGGACACCACTGGCCTTGTGGCATTGATGGAATTGCAATCGTCGCGAAACGGCGCACGCGTGGAAAAAAACGGCGAGCCGGTGTTGTTGCCGCAACAGAATCGACTGCTTTGGGACCAATTGCTGATTCGACGCGGGCTGGCGCTCCTCGATCGCGGATCGCAAATGCGAGGTGGCACGACGAGTCCCTATGTTTTACAGGCCGCCATCGCCGCATGCCACGCGCGCGCAACCGCATACGGACAAACCGATTGGGCGGCCATTGCCACGCTGTATGGCCAACTTGCGCAGGCAATACCCTCTCCGATTGTCGAGTTGAATCGGGCTGTCGCGGTTTCGATGGCGTTTGGTCCGGAGGCAGGATTGCCCATGATCGATGCGCTGTCGCAAGAGCCCGCGCTTGCGAACTTCCACCTACTACCGGCTGTGCGCGGCGATATCCTCGCCCGCCTTGGGCGGTTGGACGAGGCGCGCGCGGAATTGTTGCAGGCCGCACAACTGACCCAAAACGTTGTCGAACAACGGCTGTTGCGCAAACGTGCTACGGAACTCTAGCGATGCCGACCCCCAAACCATCCCCCAAAGCTGGCAAGCAACTGTCGTTCCAATCAAAACTCGAGAACTGGGCTGCGGGCATGGACTATTCCGCGCTTCCGGTTCCGGCGAGCGTCACGAAATCCTTGGGCACGAAGAGCGCGGTCCTGGTTATGGCGCGCTTGAACGGCTCAGAGCCTTTCAAGGTGAGCCTCTTTCCCGCCGGCGGAGGGCAGCACTACATGCTGCATTCGTGCGAAGGTCCGCAAAGAGACGAAGATCAAAGACGGTGATCGCACGTGACGATCCCCAAGGACCCAATGAGCGCCCTTCGATCCGAGCGAGTCCTAAAAGACTTCAAGTCGCTTCCGCCCGGCCAGCAGAACTACACCGTCCGGCGCATCGACGACGCGTCCAAATCTGAAACCCGTGAGAAACGGATTCAAGAAGCCGTCGAGAAGGCCCAACGGAAAAAAGAACAGCAAATCGATCGCTCTTAATGGCGCTGCCCGATTGAACCGATGAGCAAAGCGACCGACGCGCTGTCCGTCCGCAACCGCCGGGTTCGGCATCACGAAGCCTTACGTTCGCGTTTGATCCGATCGTTGAGGTAGAGCTTCATCAAGGACTGATACGGAACGTCCTGCTTGTTCGCAAGAGCCTTCAACTCCTCCAGCATGGAGACGGGAATCCGCAAGGAGATGGCGGTTGTCGATGGCTTCAAATTCGGAAACGTCGGCTGGACGGCCTTGCTCCAGTCGAAGTGGTCCGTCACGTCGTGGTCGGCCCAATACTTCCGCTCGGCGTCCTCGTTGGAGAAGTGTGGCGTGGCCATCTTGCTTTTCTTAGGTCGATTGTTCACAGGCCGCCCTTTCTCGCCGACTCATGTCTCTCGCCGAAATAACTCGAACCAAGTTTCCCCGAATCGTAAAGATGATCGTGAGCAGACGGTGCGCGTCAGTTTTTCCAAGCGCGGCAAAGCGCAGTTCCTTTTCCGAATGCTTTTTATCTGGAGCAACCACGATCGGACGATTGAAAAAAGTTTGTTCTGCTTCGCCCAGCGAGACTTGGTGAAGCTCCCAATTCTTGTCTGCATTGCCATCGTCCCATTGAAATCCTGCGCAATGCGCAAGGGTGTCAGGAAAGTCAGGCACGATCAACGTATATACCAGAAATATACACCATCAAGAGACCTCGCGTTACTCGCTAGCCCGTCGGAACCTGATCGACCGCGCCGGCGCTTTTTCCACACGGCGCATCGAACGCCCTATCGCAAATGGAAAGTTGATGATTCGCGTACCTGTACGCGGTGAAGAAACGCCGCAATCATCGCCATCAGCAATAGCGCGCGGTGGGATTTCCCCCACATTCCCGATCACGCCAAAACACGATACGAGCCATGCAAAAGTCGCATGCGGGTGTGTATTGCCTTGCCGCCATTGTGATTGCAGCGGCGTGCAATGATTCGGGTGGGTCGTCGGGCCAGGGCGGCGCCAGTGATGGCGCTACCAAAGATGCCAACGTTGCAATTGGCGATGGCAGCGCTTCCAACCCCGGCACGGACGGCAGTGTCGGTGGACCCACCCCGCCTCTGCCGGGAGGCGACTTCACCTTCGGCACGCCAGGCACGGGCGCGATGTGGACCGGCACACCCACCACGATGGGTGCGGTACCGGTCTGGGTTTACCCCAGCGATCAAACGCGTTTCCCGCGCAACATCTACCGCACGCTTTTTCAATGGCAGCGCGGCGGCCACTCCGAGTTCCGTATTACGATTTCCGGACCCCGGTCCAACGTCACGGTCTTTGGCAACGGCATGCACCCAGACTGCGCGCGCAATGCGCAAGCCGGTTGCTGGCAGGCCGATGAAGCGGCGTGGAATGCCATCGCTGGCGCCAACGCCGGGCAAACCGTCACCGTCGTGGTGGATGGGCTCGATAAATCCACCATGCCGCCCACGGTGCGACGCTCGGCTGTCATCACGCTCGGTTTCTCGCGCGAACCCGTGTCGGGCGCGATCTTTTACTGGGCCACCACCTCGGCCGGCATTCGCCGCGCCAATGTCGCCTCGGCGCAGCCCGAGGATTACCTGACCGGCAAGCCCTCCACGCGTTACCAGAATCCCGCCGACGGCGTTTCGTGCGTCGCTTGCCACGTGGTTTCACGCGATGGACGCTACATGGCCGCACCCGTAAAAGCCGATTCGGGCGATAGCCTTTGGATCATGGAGGTGACCGCCAAAGCGCCACCCAAGCCGCTCGTCAAGCAAGTGACCAATACCAGGAGCCACGGCTTCGCCACTATTTCGCCGGACGACAAACACGTCATTGCGGCATGGGGAGGCAAGATGTGGATGGTCGATCTCTTGACCGGGATGTTCCAGATGGATCTGCCACTTGGCAATGTGCCAGCGACGCATCCCGATTGGTCGCCGATGAACAACCAGGTCGTGTTCGCCACCGGCAAAGGCGATGGCCCCGCAGGTGCAAGCCTGGCCACGATGTCGTGGAACGGAACGGCGTGGGGCGCGCCCAAAACATTGGTGGCGGCGATGGCGAAGCCTGGTGAGAAAACCAGCCCCACCAACTTGTTCCCCATGCACTCGCCGCAGGGCGATTGGATTGCGTTCTCGCGCGGGGAAAAAGGCGGCCACGGGGACAGCTCGGCCCAGTTGTGGCTGGTACCCTCGGCCGGCGGAACACCGGTCGAATTGATTGGCGCAAACCGCGTGGTTTCCAATGCAACCGGGGATGGTCGCCATCAAAACGACCAACCCACCTGGGCGCCACCCGGCGATCTGAACTGGGTGGCGTTCAATTCGAAACGCGAATATGGCGTGGCGCTGGATGAAGGCACGCAACAGATCTGGGTGGCCGCGGTTGATCTATCGAAAATCGGCCAGGGCATCGACCCCAGTTATCCAGCGTTCCGCCTGCAATTTCAGGGGCTGAACGAGGACAACCACCGCGCCTACTGGACCCAGGATGTGCGCGATCAACTGCCGCCTCCGGATGCGGGCGTGCGGCCCCCGACGCCCGACGCGGGCATGTGCATCGCGACCAACGCCGCATGTGATCCCGTGCGCGATACTTGCTGTGGTTTCTCCGCCGGCGTCCGTTGCGACAGCTTGGACAACGGGGCCACCTACACCTGCTTCCACCGCATCGATTGATCGCTGGATTGGTCCGGCGACGCCGCCTCAAAACCAGCGCGCGAAGGAAACGCGGGCCTGTGGGAACACACTCCACGCGGGCTCGGTCGCACCGATGTCGGTAACGTCCCAGTGAAAACGATTGAGGTTGGTGGTCAAGCCGAGGGCAAATCCAAAAGCGAAGGCACTCTTGGACCGGTATTCGTAGCCCAGGACATCCGCGTTCAAGAACCAAACGACATCCGGATGCGGCTGGTGCTCCGGACCGGTATTTCCAACGCCTGCATAGATCCCCGCCGATAGGCCCGCGCCCGCCACGAACCGGTGTCGGCCAGCACCCAGTCTGAGTTTGGGCATTAACGAGAGTTGCAGGCCCGTCGCCCCCACCCCCAGCCCCGCTTCCAGTCCCAGCGAATCATCGGCGAAGTAGCTATAAGTGACCCCCAGACCGCCCACTGCAGAAGCCACCCCAAGGTCCACCGAGATGCGGTTCTGATCCGGCGGCGCCGCATCCGCGAACGCCGCATCGGCGAACGCCATCGGCAGAAGAACAAAGACGTGAACTCGCAGTGCTGCGAATCGCTGCCAGAAAGATGCGTAGTGGTTCATAGGTGTACGAATGCCGCCTGACGGTTTGGCGTTGACCTAAAAAGCTCGCCAACGCCGAAGACCCCAATGTCGCACGCCTTGCACGGTCTTGCCCAGGGTCAAAGTGACATTGGTGCCTTGGGCGCAGTCATTGAAGCTTGAGCACGAGCCGCAAAAGGTCGATTAGATTCCGACTGAGCGTGCGAAACGTCGGAAAATTTCGTTTGGAAGAAGGGCTTCTGGCCGGTCCTACCCCCACGGCGAATCGTACGACGGTTGAACGGAAGTCCGAGCGTGAGCTGGTCGTCACGCGAACCATCAACGGGCCGGCGCGCCTCGTGTTCGAGGCGTGGACCAAGCCCGATCTGTTCAAGCAGTGGTGGGTACCCAAGTCGATCGGCATTTCCCTGCTTTCCTGCGAGATGGATGTTCGTGTCGGGGGCAAGTACCGTTTGGTGTTCGGCTTCGGTGCCTCAGAATCAATGGAGGTCTTCGGCAAGTACATCGAAGTGACACCGCACTCGCGCCTCGTCTGGACCAATGACGAAGGTGATAACGGTGGGGCCGTGACCACAGTGACCTTCGATGAAAAAGGTGACAAGACGCTGCTGGTCAAAGATGAGCTCTATCCCTCGAAGGAATCGCTCGACGCTGCCATGGCCTCTGGAGAGAATTGTGGGATCAGCGAGACCCTCGAGCAACTGGACGACCTGGGCGCGAGTTTGGGACAGTCATGAAGCCAAGCGGCCTGGTTCCGAGCGCAAGCGAGGTCCAGGTCCGCCGACCCACCGTAATACCAATGGTTGATCCGCAGCCGAGGCGATCGCTGCCCTCGAAGAATCGTTCAGTACCGAGTCCCAACGCCCACATAAACAAATCGGCCCCGTTTGCGGCGCCCAACTGGGCAAGGGATTTGATTCCGTTTCCGAGATACTCGGCGGTCGGGCCGAGAGCTACCATGGAAGCGTCCAGGTTATCCAGCTGAACAACCGCAACCCACAATATTCGTCTTCGCACAACCCGTCGGAATTTTTCCGATTGTTTCACCGTCTCCCAAATTTTCCGTGATCCGGTGGGTGGCGAACGAGTGGGGCGTGACGTGTTTGGTGATCTTTGCCCCGAGCCCTGCTTGAATCCTATTTCACCCGCGGCTTACCGATCTTCAACATGATCGCGCCGTGTTGCGGTACGTCCAACGCGATCGTGTCCTTGAAGAGCCCGAGGTCCTTGCGCCGCCACAGATCGCGCACAGGCTGTTGTCCCTTAACGCCGATGTCTTTCCAGTGCGCCGTCACACGTATGCCTTTCGGCCCGCGGTTGTACAAGGCAACGGCTGTTGTGCCGTCGAACAACTTGCGCGACCACACTTCGGTTTGACCGTCGGTGGAAATCCGTGCTGCTTGCTTGACCAAGGGATCTTGATCGACCGCTATCACTTCATCGTTGCTCAACAGATCGATCGTGAACGCATCCAACGCGGACATATCGGCGCCGATCAAAAGCGGGGCCGCCAACATGCTCCAGTGGGTGATGTGCAGGATTTGTTCATTGCCCGACAGCTTCGTGGGATGCAACTTTGGTCCCCAACCGACGTTGCCGACGATCAACATATCCGGATCGTTGAACCGCCCCGGGCCAGCAGCAGCCTCCTTGCCGGCCTGCGCGAATCCGATGTTTTCCACGCTTTGCCATGAATCCGAAATGTCGCTGGTGGTCCGCCACAAAGTGCCCCCAACTTGCGCACCCCAGTTCCACACCCGCGCGTGTCCGTACTGACAAAGGCTAAATACAACGTCACGATCCAGCGCCCCCAAAGCGGCGCCCATTACTTCGTAAGGCTTGCGTTGTTCGCCAATGCTCCAGTCTTTTTTGATTTCGTCATACGAACACCAATCGTACTTCAAATAGTCGAAGCCCCACGCCGCGTACGTGCGAGCATCTTGCACTTCGTGTTGATAACTTCCCTCAACACCCCCGCACGTCTTGGGCCCCGGCGACGAATAGATGCCGATCCGCAAACCCAAACTGTGAACGTGATCGGCCAGACCCTTCATGTCCGTGAATTTTGCATTCGGTTGAATCTCGCCCGAGCCCGCGCGCACACCTTGCCATCCGTCGTCGATGTTGATGTAGCGGTACCCATGAGAAGCCAACCCGCTTTTGATCATGTTATCCGCAGCCGCACGCACTTTGTCGCGATCGATTGCCATGCCCCACGCATTCCACGCGTTCCATCCCATCGGGGGTGTGGGCGATCGCGCCGCCGTCTCTGAAGAAACCCACAATTGCAGCCCGCGGCGCGCTTTTCCGTTTGGACCCTGCGCTGAAATATCCAGTTCATAGCGACGCGCAGCCGGCAACGTTCCTGAGATCACGCCATCGGTGCTCACCGACAACCCCTTCGGTAATCGTCGCACGGAAATCTTGAACGGTCCGTCGCCCGAGATCGGAATGCGATAGATGAACGGCCGTCCGGGACCGCCACCCACCACGCGTGGGCCGTTGATCGATACCTCGTGTCTAACCGAAGATGCGATCGGCAAGGTGGGCTCGGGTGGCGGAGGTGGATCGGGGCGGTAGGGCTTTGGCCTCGCGCCTGATTTGAACGCCGCTTCTTCCAGAACCAATTGCGCGCCACCCAAATCGTAGCGATCCCAGTCGCTGTCTTCGCCACCGAACAACACGCGCAATTCCATGTCGCGCGCGCCGGTGAGATCAACCGACATCAACTCGGCCTTGCCCTTCACGATGATGCCGGTTTCCGCTGCCTTTTTTCCGTCAAGCCACAATTCAAAGCGTTTTGTGCCATTGGATTTTTCGACGTCATCTATCCCAACGACCGCGACAAACCTGCGCGCAAGCCCATCCAGTTTAACCAGCAAACGTCCTTCGCCCGCTCCGCCCAAACCGCGTTCGTAGATCAACCCATCGATCGAGATGGGCGTATCTTTCGCAGATCGATTGGGGCGCAACCGTTGTCCCCCCAATTTCCAGTCGAGATCTTGAAACCAGATCGCATTCGGCAAAAGCTTCGTCCCGCGCAATTCGGCGATAGATTGAGCGTTGGCAGGCTGCGTGCGGGCGGAAAAAACGCCGAGCGTCAGACCGCAAAACGCGGTGGGCAGCGCGACCGCCATGAACCTTCGAGCAAGCTTTCGTGAAAACATGCGTCCCATGTTGCCGCGAATAGGCGAACCGTTCCACGAATCTGGAGGAAATTCATCGAAACGTGTGGCGCAGTCCCCAGCCCACCTACAACACCACCCAACGGCGAGGCATGAACGTTTCCTCGAACGCGCGCACGGCTCGTCGGGGGCGGCCTTCGAACATGACAAGGTCACTCATACATTCACTTTGAAGCCGAGATCGAGATCGCACGCGGCCTGTCCCCCACGGAACGCCAGGGCAATCGCATCACTTTAGCCCTGGGGAAGAGGTCACGACTTGCAAGAGGAAGTCATGGTCCAATGCACAGCGGAGACGGCGAGATTTGATGCCACCCTTGGCATTTGGAACCGACTTGAGAAGATTCAAGGAAAGCTGCCGGATGACGGAGAAATTCTGCGCGGCGTAACCAGCACGAACACGGCAGTCGTCTTCGCGG
>JAWXBF010000002.1:0-8819 GCA_034439895.1 Deltaproteobacteria bacterium | reverse complement strand
CGGCGGTGGCGCGGGAAATGATGTGTTGTTTGGCAATGCGGGCGCCGACGTCCTGAATGGCGATGCTGGCGATGACACCCTCGATGGCGGTGGTGACGCTGACTCGCTGTTCTGCGGTGCTGGCGACGACATCGGTGTTGGCGGCGGCGGCACAGACTTTATCGACGCCAGCTGCGAGCTTTAGTCAACGCGCTCTAACAACGGGGCCACGGGCCGTCGCGGTGAATACTGCGATGGCCCGTCGCTTTTTCGAACGCCTGGCGTGCTACCGATTCTGCACGTGGATGGCTTCGCCCAGGCTTGCCTTGGCCGCTTCCATGATGGCTTCTGGCAACGTTGGGTGGGCGTGAATCGTAAGGCTCAGATCATCCGCGAGGGCGCCCATCTCAATCGCCAGTGCGGCCTCGGCAATCATGTCCGATGCGCCATTGCCAACCACATGGATGCCGAGCACCTCGTGGGTTGCAGCGTCGATCACCACCTTCACGAAGCCGTCGGTATCCGCGTTTGCGATGGCGCGACCGAGGGCAGCGAAGGGGAACTTGCCTATCTTGACCTTCTTGCCGCCCGCTTCCGCTTCGGCCTGTGTGATCCCGGCCGATGAGATCTCCGGATCGGTGAAAATCACCGACGGGATCGTTCGAACGTCCATCTCGGCCTTCTTGCCCGCAATGACCTCGGCGACAACTTCCGCTTCCTTTGAGCCCTTGTGCGCCAGCATCGGCTGCCCCGCCAGATCACCAATCGAGTAGATCCCCGGCACATTGGTCTCCTGCCGTCGGTTGGCGGGAACAAAACCGCGCTCGACCTTTACACCCAGCGCTTCAAGTCCAAGGTTCTCGAAGTTCGGTCGGCGGCCCACGGCGACCAAGATCTTGTCGGCCGATAACGTCTCACTGCCGGCTTCTGTCTCAATCGTCACACGCGCTTCGCCCTCCACCTCGACCCATTCCTTTGCCTTGGCACCGGTCACGACCTTCATCCCCAGCTTTTTGGCCTTTCGGGCCACAACCTCCGCAAGTTCTGGATCGGTTCCCGGCAGAATCGCCGGCAAGGCCTCGACCATGGTGACCTCACTGCCAAGCTTGGCGTACAACGTTCCAAGCTCCATCCCGATGTAGCCGCCGCCAATCACGACCAGGCGCCGAGGTATCTCGGTCAGCGCCAGTGCTCCGGTCGAGTCGATCACGCGATGGCCGTCAAAGGTGAATCCGGGAATTTCGATGGGGCGCGATCCTGTCGCAAGCACGATGTGATCGGCCTCGACGATGATCACGCCTTCTGAGGTGGTGACTTCGATGCGATTGCGTCCAACGAGTTTTGCTTGACCACTCAAATAGTCACACTTGTTGGCCTTCAGGAGCGTCTTCACGCCACCGGTCAACTTGCCAACCACCTGATCCTTCCAGGTCTGCATCTTCGACATGTCGACGCGCGCGTTGTCGGTGAGAATGCCCATCTCCTCGCCGTGCCGAATTTTGTCATACAGTTTGGCGGCGTTGATGAGCGCCTTCGAAGGAATGCAGCCCACGTTCAAACAGACGCCACCGGCTTTTTCGCGCTCGATGACTACCGCTTTTTTTCCGAGCTGGCCAAGCCGAATGCCACACACATAGCCGGCCGGACCTGCTCCGATAACGGCTGCATCAACACGGATTGTTTCGTTTGCCACAGGGCCGTTTATAGCGGATGCGGTACATCCAGGCTACCGCCGCGAAGGGCCTGTTCTCAGTCCCGGCGGGCGCGCACGCGTTCCAGGTCAGCCAGTTGCTCTTCCAGCAGCCAATTGGGCTTTTTGTACACGTCTTCGATGATGGAGCGCATCGAGAGCGCGGGGGCCTTTTCTTCCTCGGCGATGGCGTCGCGAATCGATGCCTCGATTTCCGCATCAACTTGTTCGCGCGCGGCATCCGAAAGAATATGGTTGTCCGCCAACCAGCGGCTGTAGCGCAAGATGGGATCCTTGGCCTTCCACGCCTCGGGCTCTGCCGGGTCGCGGTAACGAGACGGATCATCCGACGAGCTGTGGGCGCCGACCCGAAAGGTGACGGCCTCAATGAAGGTAGCGCCGCCACCGGCACGGGCCCGATCAACCGCCGCCTTCACGGTGGCATACATCGCGAAGATATCGTTGCCGTCGACCCTCACCGACGGCAGACCGTAGGCCAGTCCCTTTACCGCGATCGTTTCGCTCGTGGTTTGTTTCTCAATCGGCGTCGAAATGGCCCACTGATTGTTCTGGCAAACAAAGATGACGGGCACCTTGAAGACGCCGGCGAAATTCATCGCGACGTGAAAGTCTTCCGCGCTGGTTCCGCCGTCACCCATATATCCGAGTGCGACGTTCTTGTGACCGCTCAGCTTGGAAGCCCAGGCAATGCCCATCGCTTGCGGAAGCTGCGATGAAACGCAGGACGACATGATGAGGTGATTCGAGGCGCGATTCCCTGAGTGGCACGGCAGTTGATGCCCTTTGACCAGGTCGTTGCCGTTGCCCAAGATTTGCGCGACATGCGTCCGCAAGGGGACGCCGCGGTAAATGCCTGCCGCAGTCTCGCGCAACCCCTGAATAAACCAATCATCGGGGCCGATCGCGTGGGCGCCGCCTATCATGCCGGCCTCCTGGCCACGGCACTCGATATAAAAACCGATGCGACCCTGTCGTTGCAGTGGCATCAGCCGATCGTCGAGCGTGCGACTCATGCGCATACCGTGATACAGTTGAATGAGCTCACTGCGCGGCAATTGGGGAACGAGGGCCGGATCGGCCTTGCCGTTTTCGTCCAGGATTTGGAAAAGCCCCGTCGCCTCGGCCCACTGCGCGTCGGTCCAAACCTCGACCTGGGTGGCTTCACTTTGCCCCGAACGTGCTTTGCGCACGATGTCTGTCCGTTCGGGATAGGGTGGTTTTACAGATGCCACGGTGATTTTTCCAGACTGTCCCTAGATCGATTCCAGAAACATGAGACCCGGCGTCTCGAGCGATTCCTTCACAACAGCCACGAACGATGCGGCTTCGTGTCCATCCACCAGTCGATGATCGACCGAGATCGAAACGTTCATTCGCTCGCGAATGGTTACCTTGTCATCGATCACCACGGCGCGCTTTTCAATCTTGTGGATGGCAAGGATCGCCACCTCCGGGAAATTGATGATCGGGGTGGCGTGCAGGCCCCCAAGGGTGCCGAGGCTGGTGATGGTGAAGGTCGAACCCGTCAGATCGTCGCGGGTCGCCTTGCCCTCCTTGGTGGCCTTCGCGAGTCGTTGCGTTTCGCGCGCAAGCTGCACGAGCGACAACTGATCCGCATTTTTCACCACGGGCACCACCAGGCCACCTTCGGTCGCGGACGCGATGCCGATGTGGTAACTGCGGCGCTGAACGATCTCCCCGACGGTTTCATCGAGGGTTGCATTGAGCTGCGGGTAACGTTTCAAGGCATCGACGACCGCCTTGATGATGAAGGGCAGGTAAGAGATCTTGACGCCATCGGCAGCCAGGCGGGCATTGGCCTTTTCACGCAAGGCCACGAGTGCCGTTGCATCGACTTCCTCGACGTAGGTGAAGTGTGCCGCCTTGTGCTTGGAGGCAATCAAGCGGTCTGCAATCGTACGGCGCATGCCGCGAAATGGGATGCGCACGTCGTCGGAGCCCGTCACCACAGCGCGCGGTGCGGGTGGAATCGCTGTGTTACGGTTGTGTGGGCTGGCGGCTGCGTGAACGTCGGCCGAGGTCACGCGTCCTGCGGGGCCTGTCGCGGGCAAGGTCGTGATGTCGATGCCCATTTCCCGTGCAAGCTTTCGGGTGGCAGGGGTTGCGAGCACCGCGGTTGCTCCCGTCGTGGGGATTGAGGCTGCGGGTATTGCACCTGCCGGAACGATGCTTTTGCGTGCACGTCCCCGCCCTGCCTCGTGCGCGCTGCCATCCGAAGAGGCTCCGTCGACCTCTTCAATGCGTATCAGCACGTTCCCAACGGGACAGATCTTGCCTTCGGCGAACATGCGCTGCAAAACGGTTCCCGCGCGGGGCGAGGGGATCTCGACGGTGGCCTTGTCGGTCATCACTTCGACCATCGGTTGGTCGAGTCGCAAGACATCTCCCTCCTTGACCAGCCAGCGGACAATTTCTCCCTCGATGACACCTTCACCGATATCGGGCAGTCGGAACTCGTAAGCCATTTCGGTACGGTCTCCTCGGGGCTAAAAGTTCACGGTTCGCTCGACCGCATCCAGAATGCGATCGGCGTCGGGGAGATATTCGTTTTCAAGCGTGTAAGGGAAGGGCGTGTCAAAACCGGCCACGCGCAAGATGGGTGCTTCCAGATGAAGCATCGCTTTTTCCTGGATCGTGGCGGCCAGCTCGGCGCCGAATCCACAGGTTTTGGGTGCCTCGTGTACCACAACCACGCGACCGGTTTTGTGAACGGAGGTCAAGATCGCGTCGATGTCATACGGAAGCAAGGTCCGCAGATCGAGGATCTCAAGATCAAAACCGTCGTCTCCCATGCTGTCGGAAAGCGCAGCGGCTTCTTCTGCGATGTGCACCATCGCGCCCCAGCACAGAATGGTAACCGAGCGCGCGCTTCGACCTTGCGCCTCACGAACGAGTCGCGCCTGGCCAATCGGAATTGTGTATTGCCCTTCGGGAACGTCGGCGCGTGAGGCCCGGTAATAGCGTTTTGGTTCCATGAAGATCACCGGATCTTCGCCGCGAATGGCCGAGGCCAACAGGCCTTTGGTGTCGATGGGGTTCGATGGATAAACGACTTGCAAACCCGGCGTGTGAATGAACAACGCTTCGGGAGATTGCGAATGGTAATGCCCCCCGCGAATGCCACCGCCAACGGGTGTCCGTATCACCACTGGGGCCGCGTACTCACCGCCCGAGCGGTATCGCATCTTGGCGAGCTCGTTCACGATCTGATCGAAGGCCGGGTAGATAAAGTCGGCGAATTGAATCTCGGCGACCGGCCGCATGCCGTAAAGGGCCATGCCGATTGCACTGCCAATGATCCCCGCCTCGGCAAGCGGCGTGTCGATGCAGCGCTCGGGACCGAATTCCTCGTAAAGGCCCGCCGTGGCGCGGAAAACGCCGCCAAATCGACCGACATCCTCTCCCAAGACTACGACCCGGCTGTCCCGCCGCATTTCTAGTCGCAGGCAGTCGTTGACCGCCTGGATGATGTTCATTTCGGGCATGTGGCGAATTACCGTTTAAAATCAGGTGGTTGTGTGGAATGTCCCGGACCCAGTCGGTGGGTAGGGCCGACGGCACGTTGCGCAGAGATGGTATCAGGGAAATGGCCATTTGCACCCCGGGTCTTGCGGGCGACCGTTCGACCTCGCCGCTGTGCCTGGGCTTTGGCTGGACTGATCTTGAATTGACGCGATCGTTCGGACGCGATCAAACATTGGGATGATGGATCGGTCCGATCGATTTACAGCGGCGGCCGGTTGAAGCGTATCAGCCAAAGAAAAGCGGCATCGATGCCGCGACGGCGAAGCTGTTTGGAGTGGGCGAAGCGACAGTTTTGGCATCCTGGTTTGCAGTACCATTCGCAACACCTGCGATCCGGTAGGAGCTTGATGTCGGATTTCCCCACTCGCAAGGGCCATGGCGTCGGTTCAGTTGTACGTCCCTGAAATTCCAAGCGCCATGGTCGTGCTCGTGAAGTGACCACTGGTGCCGTCGGGAAAGGCGTCGGCATCGTGTACGCGGGAAAGGTGTAGTTGTGCGGATACACCAACCCCGAGGTGCGGTCCAACGAGCCATTCTTTCCCGATGGAGAGTGCGGCGGTTGGACCGAGATCGGTCGTATCGGAATCGCCGTTCGCGGCCACGCCCAGAAACCCCACACCGACGGACGCATCCCAAAACAAATTGAAGTCGGAAAAGTACTGCGTGATACCCAGGCCGACGGCCGTGGTGGCAACCAATAGGTCTGTATTGGGCGACGCGGTTGTTTTGCTGCCGTTGTTATCGATGGTGAGATTTGGGTTGCGGGAACCGTGTTGCGAAATCTGCCCGTAAATCGCGAGATTGTTGCGCAACGTGTACCCTCCTGAGAAAGAAAATGCGTGCCCCATTCCGTGAACGTCAACAGCAGTGTCCGCGTTGGCGGCTTTCGACGATGATCGTCCGAATCCCAGTTGTGCCCGTAAAAACAGTTGATTTCTGGTGTGAGGTGCTTCTTTCTCTGTGACCGAAGCCGCGTCGGCATTTGCGCGGGTGGGCGACGCCGTGAGAGCGATGAAGATCACCGCCTGTGTAACGGTTAAGAAGGCGAAGTTTCGGTTGAACATTGGAACGCTCCTGAATGGTGGTTTGTTTTCGGTGGGGTCGATGGGTCTTCGGATTTCGGCCTCTCAAGTTGCGACAAAAGAAAGATTCGTTTTCGAGCAACCATGGCCTCCGATGGGCTGAAACCCATTGTGGCGGCGCAACTTTCCGTTGTGCCCAATTGCAGCCAAACCGAAAGGAACCCACAAAATGATCCTCCTCGATACCAAGTCCAATTTCGCCGAGATGGTGAAACGATTCTCGAATCCCGGCCACGAAGCGGCTTCGGATTCAAAAGTTATAAGTGGTGTCCGCGCTGCGCTCAGTCACGTCACCGACGAAGTCGAAACCACACGACAGGAACACAACCTGTACGGAAACCACGGTGGTCCCGGATCGAAACCCGGCACCGAGAACATGGGAAAACCGGTTGATAAACTCGACGAGGCCTTCCAAGCCCACGACCGGGGCTACGGTCGGAACGGATACTTCGACCTGTCCACCGATTTGACGCTCATCGCGGCGTCCCTGGGGAGGGTGTTCGCCCCCGATGCATCGTGGAGGGAGCGTGCGGGCGGCCTTGCAACCGTCGCCATTTTTGGGGGAGCGGTTACGCCGATTGTGAGCGTACCAGTGTCGGCGGGTCGCGCTGCCAGTTCCGCGGCCACTTCCATTGCCTCCAGTACTACGGGCTTTGGGAGAAGTGTCTACAACAGCGTCAGAAATTTGTTCTGACGATTCTGATGAGGGCGTTCCCACGGACTGTTGGGAACGCCCATCGCCGGGAACGCCCGGTACCTCGTGTTTATTGTCTCGCGAAGCGGCTGACCTCGGCTTCGTCGAGTTTCACGTCAAAGAGTCGAACCTCGTCAATCGCGCCGTCGAGGAAGTCAGAAACGGACTGTTCATTGACACCACCGCCAATCGTGAATGGTGTCTTTTCCACGGAGAGTGGCCAACCCACGTCCTGACAGATGGTCGGATTGCCATCGACAAACCCGCATTGTGTGACGCCATCGTAGGTCATGGCAACGTGGGTCCATCGGTTGAGTGGAAAGTTCTCGAATGAGGAGCCGTAGAAGAAATTGATGCCGACCGACAGTGTCCCGCTTGTCAATCCGAGGAAGAAATTCTCGAGTCGGGTGCCTGGGATGTGCTGTTGAATGAAGGCCGTAAAGGGTCCGGTCGAGTTGTAGCGACGAACGTTGACCCACGCTGAAAAGGATACGGCGTTGGCGATACCCGGGCGGGTCAGGCTGTCTGACGGCTCGATTCGAACCCATTTGTCTTTGCCATTGAAACCGAGCGCCGCTCCAAATCGACCGGGAACCCACTCCGGTGAAAACTGAACGACCGAGTTGTTGGGCAAAAGGCCCTGGACGGCAAAAGCGGTGTTGTTGTTTCCTGAATTGTCCCTTGCTGAAAATCCCGCCCCTTCGTCGAATTGCCAGTATCCAATCGGGTCTCGCTCCCTGGGCAACACGTTGGCAGACAGAGAGACGGACGCCATCGCTCCCAGGTTGTTGTATGCGGTGAGGAACTGAGTTCGCGGACCTTGTTGGGATGTATTTGGCGAAACCGTCACAGAACACGTCGATCCTGCTTGTAGTACGAATCCTGTGCATTTGTCACTCAGGATCGTGAAGCTGGAATCGAGTGTCACCTGGGTGACGACGGTGGCAGATTGCGCTCCATTTTCCGGACGGAGGAAGAACGTCGCGCTGGGCGCGCTGTCCTCCGGGATGGTTCCGAAGTCGTGGAATGTTTCACTCCACATTATCCCTCTGCGCACGCGAACGCGGCCCGTCATGAACGCTTGTGTGAATTCACCTCCCGCCGCACTCGCATCAAGTGTCGAATACTGGGTTTGGCTAAAGGCGGCTGAAATGAAACTGACGCGAATGCCGCAGGAGCCGCCGGGGGCCAACGAAGCACCGCATTCCGAAACGAAAGTAAACCCCGACATGGGGTTGCCGAGTTTCACCTCGGGGCGGCTGATAGGTGTCGTGCCGTTGTTGTAAAGCGTGAAAATCTTCGTGACCGCGACGTCGGTGCCGTCTTCGCCGAAATCCCACGACGACGGCGAGATGGTGAAGTTCGTCCCAGCAGGCCCCTTGCCCCCAGTGAGCGTGACCGTAACGCTGGTCCCGAGTTTGTCACTCAGGACGACAGTGCCCGTCGCGGCGCCTGCATCCTTGGCGCTGAAGGTGACCAGAAACTCACAGCTTGCTCCCGGTGGAAGCGCATTCTTGCATGTGTTGACGTCGAGTCCAAAGTTGCTCGATCCAGTTCGATCAAAGCGAAAGGAGCCGGCATTCCCTTTCCCGACATTGGTAATACGAATCGCGACTGGGGATGACCTGCTCCCGATCGGAAGCTCTCCGAAATTCACCTGAGTTGGGAAGACGATGACCATGGACGGAAAGGACGTGCCGCCTGTCCCACCGGCGCCGATGCCACCGGCGCCGATGCCACCAGTGCCGCCGGACGAAGTGCCACCCGTCACGGGAAAACCGCCGCCGCCGAAAGAGCCGCCCGCGGG
>JAWXBF010000001.1:0-13277 GCA_034439895.1 Deltaproteobacteria bacterium | reverse complement strand
GGTTGGAAAACTACCGTTGTATGGGCACAGACGCGTCGTAATCAGGTGGCGGATGATTGTAGAACGAACGGCAATGGGGATTGCCGGGAGACGTGCCAGCGTCTGAATGCGTGGCGTCGGGAACCTACCGAAGGGGCAATCGGCGGCCACGCCGCGGAGATTGACGAAACCGAATGTTGTTTGAAGCGCGACCGGGCGCTATTCTTGCAATACACATGAAACGTACAAATGTTGTGTTGCGTGATAATTTGCTGGAGGAGGCGACGCGCCTCGCGGGCGAGCGAACCTATTCGCGCACAATAGAGCGAGCGCTTGAGGATTTCGTGCGCCGTGCGAAGGCTCGCCAGATCCTTGGCCTTGCCGGATCCGGACTGTGGGAAGGCAATCTGACCCAGATGCGGTCGGATCTGGCCGATCCCGGCAAAAAGGCGAAACGTGCTTCTCGTTGATACGTCGGTGTGGATAGAGGTTTTCAGGAAAGGGTCGCCACTGTCATTGGAGGACAGCGTTGCCATTGACGAGGTGGTGACGTGTTTGCCGATCGTTCAGGAAGTTTTACAAGGGTTCCGGGACGAACTCGCTTTTCGCCGGGCCAGGGAAGCGATGCTGGCATTCCCCTGCCTCGAATCGCCGTTGTCACTCGGCGTATTTGAAGAGGCTGCAGAACTATTTCGCACCGCGCGCCGCGCTGGGTTGACGATTCGCTCGTCCACCGATTGTTTGATCGCGGCGACAGCGATTCGTCATGGAATACCGGTCCTGCACCGAGACCGTGACTATTCGAGCCTAGCGACAGTCTCTTCCCTAAAACAAATGCGCGTCTAGCTTGTGCAGCGGGTTTTGTCGTCGAGCAGCTTGCGCACGGCCCGGGCCTGCGTGGCCGCGTTCTTGGCGTGCGGTGAAGCCTTGAAGCGCCTGGTGACATCGATGAAAATGGACTGTGCGTCGGTACAGAATTTCAGCTCGACGAACGAGACACCGAGCAGGTACATCGCCTCGGCGACCTCTGGAGACTTTGGAAAATCATCCAGCAGCTTTTGGTAGTGACCGGCAGCCTGACGGTGATTGTTCTCGTCGGCAAAGGATTTTCCAATCGCAAGCCGCGCGGCGGGTGCCCGTGCGTCCATTGGAAACCCCTTCAAAAGCTCGTTGAGGTAGCGCCGCATCTGCGGGCGTTCGCCGCTTTTCTGGAACTCTTGCGCCGCGGTCCACAGGCCAGCGGCATCGGTTGGCATGGTAGGCGCCACCTTGTCGACGATCTTCTGCTGGTTCTGTTCGAGCACCGCGACGCGGTCGACCACCTGACTTGCCTGGTCTTCTAGCTTTTTCTCGAGCGCCTGAATGGCGTGGTGCGCTTCTTCGAGCTTGCCTTTCAGAAGCGCGATTTCCTGCGTTTGCTGCTCGAACTTGGAGCCGAGGTCGGCCGAGTTGCGCGACAAGAGTGCATTGGCTTCATCCACCACCTGGCGCAGGCCGTCCATCGACTTGGTCGCATCTGCATAGCGATCCTCCATCGCTTTCAGATCAGACCTCAGTCGCGTGTTCTGGGTTGCGACAGCCTGCACATCGCCTTTCGTTGCACATCCGGCACCGAGCAGCGAAACGAGGGCGAGCGTGAGGATCGGTCGCTTTTTCATGAGCCCTATTGCCATTCGAGATCGACGCGGCGGTCGCGTTGCCAACTGGCGTCGTCGGTTCCGGCTGCATCAAGCGCACCCCGGGGCAAGGAGCGAAGGCGCTCACCGGGAACACCGAGCCGTTCGAGGTAGGTCTTCACCGATTGCGATCGGCGATCCGAGAGTGCGAGGTTGTATTCGTCCGTGCCGCGCGGGTCGGTGTGTCCGACCAGGCTGACGGGTCGCTCGGCCTTCTTCAGGCACGCGATGTTCGCGGTGAGTGCATTGCGCGACGCCTCGGTCAAACCGGAGTCGTTGAAGTCAAAATAAACTGGTGTGAGCGAGCACGGGGCACCGGACGCTGCGGGGGCTGCAATCGAGATGCAACGGCCTTCCACGCAGTCCTTGTCCTGGGGGCAGTCGTCGTTGCTGGCGCATTCAGCCTCGCCGCAGCGGCCGGCCATGCAGCGTTGACCGGAGGGGCACTGGCTGTCGTTGGCACAGGCGCTGCAACGGTTGGCGATGCAGGTTTGGCCCATGGGGCACTGCGCGTTGCCGGTGCAATAGCCAGCAATTGCCGAGCATTTACCGGAGTTGCACTCGAATCCTGCCTTGCAATCTGTATCCGCTCGGCACTGCTGGCATTTGCGATCGACGCAGAACTCACCCTTGGCTTTACAATCCTTGTCCGTTTCGCAGGTCGGATAGTCCGGCTGGCAAGCGGCAAAGGAAACCACGGCCAGGACGGCCAAAAACGGAGCGCTGAGAACATTTCGCATCGAAACCCACCCTAAGCATCGGTGTGGGTCGTGTCAATACACGCTTATCCGTGATATGGGGTGTTGTTCCACCAACAATGGAGTGGCTGCTTGAGTATCTGACGAGCCTGTCTCCCGCCTCTGTGTATGCCGCACTGGGTGGAATCCTCCTGTTGTGCGGACTTGGGCTGCCGATCCCCGAGGACATATCCCTCCTGACGGCTGGCTACCTGGCTTACAAGGGCGTCGTCAACGTCCACCAGGTGTTCCTGGTCTGCTTCGTCACGGTTTTACTCGGCGATACCCTGGCGTTTGGGGCGGGCTGGTTTTTTGGCCACCGCCTCATCCGCAGTGAATTCGCCCGCCGACACTTCAAGCCGAGAAAGCAGCTCCGGGTGCGGGCCTATTTCCGAAAGTTTGGCAGCAAGGTGGTGTTCATCGCTCGCTTTTTGCCGGGTCTGCGCTTTTCGGTGTTCCTGTCGGCGGGAACGCTTCGGGTGCGACCGACCACGTTCATCGTTTACGACGGGTTGGCGGCGATGCTATCGGTCCCGGCGCTCGTCTACCTGGCCTGGTACTTCGGAGATCGCTTCGATGCGGTCTTGCAGTGGGCGCGTCACACCGAGCACGGGATCCTCGCCGTGGTCGCCGTGGTGGCAGCGTTCGTTGTGTATCGAATCGTCCGAAAGCGGCGCCGTGCGAAAAACGCCGTGCCGACGCCCATCGCTCCGGATGCGGGGCCGTAGGGGCAATTCGGAACATTCATACGAAAGATCGCTCATGGAGCGGGTTCGACCGTCAATGCCCGTCGCCCATTGAGTAGCCGACGCCGCCTTTGTCGAGCGCCATGCTGTCTCCAGCATGAGCAGGAAGGGTGATTGTTGGACAATGCAGTTGCCGAGGGTTTCTTGTCGACGATCAAAAACGAACTCTTCCACGACGTGGAATTCGCAACACTGTTTGGGAGCGGCGCCAGACCGGATCCGAGTGCCTGTGACCGATCCGGCGATCCCCTTGTTGGCGGGTACGCGAGGGTGAACAAATTGAACATTCAAACGATTGCGGTGTGCGATCGCGGGAACGCAAGTGGATGTCGTCTTGGATTCTTGGATTTCGTCCGAATCCGCCGGGTCGTTCGTTACCACGGCGCAAGCGATTGGGCGGCCAGGCGGACATTCTTGTCGCAGTTGGGTCGCGTTCTTCGCAGATAAACAACCGAATTCACGCTGCGGGGCGCCTGGTGCGGCTTTTGCAGCGCTGGATGTTCGAGTCGACCTGGCGGACCATTACCCGCTGGGGCAACGGTATGGAAATCTGCGGTAACGTGGTTCGAGTCCAACTTGAACTCAATCGCAGATATCGACGTTAGAGTTATGCAAGGATGTCCGGGCTCACCATTGTCAAGTCGTGGGTCACAGACGGACTATGATGCTCGCAACCGTCTACGTCTTCAAGGAATTGCGGGCGAATGCCTGACGGTGCGGGTCTACGGTTATAGTGTGCCGGCGGGTGTTGTGTACGCGGCGATTACTACTCAGGAGGAGACATATATGCTCACTAGCGATAAGCATAATATACGATGGATAAACAGTGTTCGAGAAATAGTGGCGTTCAGTGCTGTTGCTGCTCTGTGGTTGTCGTGCGGCGGCGGGTAGGAATCGGATACCAACCCGAGTCCAAGATGTTTGATTGCTGATGGAAAATGCCCGGTTGGTTGCTTTAAGCTAGCGGCGAACGTCGTTGACATGGAGAGATCCTGTCGAAAGCCGCTTGAAGACGTGCTGTGTTTGGATGAGGATTTTGGTCGCGTCCCGGCAACCAGTTGTCTTGTCAATTCCAAGACAGGGCAGTTTATCTGGATGGCCAATAGCCCTGTAGCAAGAGATGTCCCTGGTTATCGAATTTGCAATAATGTTGATCGGGGCTTAGTCATGGCAATGCCCTGTTGTGATTCCTTCTTGTAATATCGGCCTGTGACCGGCGTCCGAGCTGAGTTTAGGTCGGTGGTGATGCGGCGTTGGCGGTAGCTTTGCGGCGGCCCTACGCTGCTTTGCGGCGTCGTTGTAGCGGCGGGTTTTGTCCTTCTGTTGTTGCTCGAAGTCCTTGAAGTAGTCGGCAAAGTCGCCTTGTTAGGCGGGCGGCCTTGTGTCACAATGTATTACATGAAACAAGAGAGCACGCTGACCCTTCGCATCGACGCGCGACTGGCCAAGGTTTTGGCTCGTGCTTGTAATTCCACAGGGCGAAGCCGCAGCGACATCGTTCGCGAAGCCCTCAAGAGACAGCTCGCCTTGATGCAATCTGAGCAGCTGCGTCGAAAGATCATGCCGTTTGCCGAGGCGAAGGGCTATCTGACAGACGAAGATATTTTTCGCGACGTATCGTGAAGGTTCTCCTTGATACCAACGTCCTCGCGAGCGCCTTCTCTTCGCGCGGGCTCTGCGCCGACGTTTTGCGGATTGTTCTTGCCGACCACGAATTGCTGATTGCCGATGTCGTCCTGGTTGAGTTAGACCGCGTGTTGCGTCTCAAATTTCGCGTCCCAACGCAAACCTGCGCAGAGGTCGCCTCCTTCCTTCGCCAACACACCGTCGTTCCCCGCCCTTCGAGTCACCTCAGACTCGGCCTTAGAGATCCCAGTGACGAGTGGGTCGTTGCGTCCGCCAACGCTGCTCGCGCAAATATCATTGTAACGGGCGATCGCGATCTCCTCGAAGCCGCTGTCAAGCTGCCGGTTCCCGCGATTGGCCCGCGTGCTTTCTGGAACCTGTCCAAAACCAACGGCTGAATTTCGCTCTGCCGAAAGTCGTGGCGTCAAGCTGCGTGCGCGAAGCGCCCGACAAACTGCGACCCAGGCCGGGTGCTCTTCAGCGCTCGGGGCCGCCAAGTCTAGGGCGTCGCACCAAAGCGCGTGCGGAATTCGTCCATGATGGCCTTCGTTGCGGTTGCACCCACCCGCGAACATCCAAGTTCACGCATGCGTAGCACGGCGTCCAGGGTTCGCACGCCGCCAGCGGCCTTGATCTGGATGTGAGCTGGCGTGTGTTTGCGCATGAGGATGATGTCGGCTTCGGTGGCCCCGGTGGGCGCGTACCCGGTGGACGTCTTGACCCAGTCAACGTTGACGGCGGCGCAGAGCTCGCACAATTGGATCTTCTCGTCGTCGCTCAGGTAGGCGTTCTCGAAGATCACCTTGAGCTTGGCCTTGTGGGCGTGGGTAATATCGTTGACCGCTTTGATATCAGCCTGGACGTACGACCAGTCGTGGTTGCGGACCTTGCTGATGTTCACCACCATGTCCAGCTCGACCGCCCCGGCGACGAGTGCCTCCTTGGCCTCGGCCACCTTGATGGTGGTCGTGTTCGAGCCATGCGGGAATCCGATGACGGTGCTTGGAACGACCGATGATCCGGCCAATAGATCGACTGACATCGGCAGGAAGTACGGCAACACCATGGCGGTTGCGGCGTTGAACTCGCGTGCCACCGCGCAACCTTCCACGAGCTGCGCCTCGGTCAGCGTGGGGTTCAGCAACGAGTGATCGAGCATCTTCGAAAGTTCAAGGGCGGTGGGTTGGGTCATCAAAGTATCCTTTTTTTGCGCTTTGGACTGGTGGCTAAGCCACATGTCTATTTATGCTGATCCAACCCTTGAATGTCAAGCCGAGCGTTTAATGCGCCGAGTCGGGCTTGCCTGTTGGGCGTGAACGGGGGCTTGTCGATACAGCCGAACGACAGGCCGCGACCAGGTCGATTTCCGGTTCAATGAACCGTACGCCAATGCCGGCATCCTGGCCTTCATCGTGGACACCCCGTACCTCGGCGCGCAACAGATAGACGGGTTCGTCTCGGGTCGGTTGTAGTGACACGATGATTTCATCTCCAATGGTCATGGAGGGCCCACCCTGAATGAACACGCCGCCCTCGCTGAGATTGCGGGCCGATCCGGTATGCAGATCATCTTTTATATACAAATCGACCTGAAGATCCTGCGGCAAGCCGCGCAAATGCTGGCGTCGTTCGGACACCGGCGGCGCGGTCGATTTTGTGTTGCGTTTCTTCTTCCCCATGGCGCAGTTTTCCCCTGTGAGCCATTCCAACCCGAACCCGGGTGAATGTCGAAAAACCCGCCACGGATATCCTGCAGTCCGATGGACTTCTGAATATTTTCAGATATTCCAGGATGAGGAGTTATCCATGGCCCAAACGGTGGAGAGTTGGTCAGATTTCATTCGCGAACCCACCCGGGTGCTGCCCATGCTGGAAAAGGGGGGCGATGTCGTCCTTCGTCGGCGCGATGGCGAGTCGGTGGTGCTTTCAATGCAGTCGCGGGCGAACCGCTCCCAACTGGGCACTGAATTGGCGGCACGCTTCGTGTCCGAGATCTTCAAGTCCAACGCATCCCCAGAAGTGGCGGCTGAGGCCGCTCTGGCGTCGCGCTATTCTTGGGTTCACTTCTTGCCTGCGGATGCACGGGCATCATTCCTGCGTGAATTCCTGACGACGGTGCAAGCGTGTGCTTCGGTTGGCAACATGACCCGCCTTGGCGAAATGATCGCTGATTGGAAAGCAACCGCGGAGATCTATTCGGACCCGAAACTCGTGGCCGAACTTTCCCGCCCATTGACCGGCACTGGCATCCCAGTTCCTCGCCCTGCCGCGACCCGGCCTCATCGTGCCAAAACGAGGTGACCGGGCGGCACCACCGCCGCGTCAAGGTGAATGGGCGCTCATCTTTGCCGACAATCCTGCGGCCGCGGGGTGGGAAGACCTGTGCAAAGTAGCCCGCGGCAGAATGCTGGAAATGTGGCTTCACATTTCAAGATCGCCAAGGAGCCGCGAACCCAATCCTGACCGGGTGACACAGTTGAGGCACGCGCTGGGCACCCGGGTGGTCAAGGGAGAATCGCTAGAGCAGTGGCAGTACGAGGTCACGGGAGGCGGCCGTGTGTGGTACTGCCCGGATGACGCCGCGAAGACGAGGCGGTGTTGAACGTGCGCGATGGCCTGGATCCCAGGGCACCAAGCAACTCGATCATTGCGGGGCGAATGGCCAATCGTACTGCGTTCTCCTCCGAACGGCATGGGTCGGACGCCCGAGAATAAATACTGGTACTGGCCCGTCTGGCCAGAGGTGTGGCCGAAAGAAGCATCCATGCCGTGGGCGCGCATCAGCCGCCGCGGGCTGGAGTTCCGCGCTTATGTTTCAAAAACGGGTGCGGCGAACGACTGGCAAGACGTGAAGAACGCGGATCCGCAGGCAACCTGGTATCCGTTCAAGCTCAAGGCCTTTGGCGCCGAGGCAATCCTGGGCCTGGTTTGCAGCGCCCGCAACGATCGCAACCTTGCGACGACGAAGGCAAACAGCTGCCGCGACGAAAACTCGGCTGCCCTTCGGAATGCCGCCCGCTGTGTTTTCAAAAAAACGTCACCGTTGTGGAGAGGCGAATGGGTCTCGTCCGGTGGCGAGGCTTTGAGGCCGTGTCACGTTTGATTTGAACCGCGCGGGTCCCTGGTCCTCGGCCAAAACGCTAGGGAAACCGGACCTGCACGCCGAGGCCGGCATCGAGCTCCATGCGGAACCAGCGCTTGAAACCGAGGGTCTCGGCGAACTGGAAGTAAAACCCGATGTTGCGAATCGGATCGTACATCATGCCATTGGCGTTGCGAAAGCCGAAGTCGGTGTTCGATACATCCGCCTGGTTCTGGTCGGTGCTGTCAAAGACACCCTGAATGGTCGTGTAGAACTTGAAATTGACGTCGTCGTCGAGCCAAAAGCGCAGGCCGGGCGCCAGGGCAAAGGTATCACCGGGACCGGGTCGACCGCCGGGCTTGTCGGTTTCAACCCCAAAACGAAGATCAACGATCGCGTCGAGCCTTGTCGTGATGCCAAACGAAGCCTGCAAGTCGATGAAGAAGGGAACGCGAGAGGTGCAGACGCGCTTTCCGGCCGAGGCGTTGGAGCTGCCGTCGTAGCAGCTGATGCCGGCTTTATCCGGATCGCCGTAAGGGACGATGATGCGGTAGCCGATGCCTGGCATGATCGAAAGGCCAAACTGGTTGGTGTGGTGGTAGACCGGATCCGGTATTGGGGTCGTCGGTGTTGAGACCGTTTCCTGTCCCTCGTTGGTTTCGGCCTCGCTCGGGTCAACGACCGGCGTGGCCTGCGCCAATTGCAGCGGACCCGGGGCAAGCCCGGCCGCCGAGACGTTTCTCACGACACCCGGGGCGACGAGGGCGGCAAAAAGCGCCATACTCGCCACCGCCTGGCGACCGAGGGGTCGCGAGTTTGTGATGGATGAAGAACAAGCCCCCGAAGGTACAAATCGCATGACCGCCGCAGTATCGGCCGGGTCGCGCAGATTTTCCAGATCCATTACCAGCGATTTCCAAAACCCAACCAGTGTTTTCGAAAACCGGGGTCCTGGCCTTGGGCGGCGGTCGTTGCTGCTCGGTGGGGTGGCAATTCCGATGGCAGTCAGCCGCATTGGAAACGCAGCGACTGCAGCTCGAAGCCTGCGTCTTTGTCGTTTGCAGCTGCCCGATTTGCCGGACCCCCGGCCGACCGCGCTCAAGCGCCTGGGCCTCGCCCTCGAGCGCCGGACGAGCCTGGTTGCCGAAACCGAGCCGGTGACGCTGCGTCCAACCGATCCCGAACTCTTTCGTTGCCCCTTGGCTTTCCTGACCGGTGACCGGGGTTTTGCGCCTCTGCCCGAAGCAGATGTCGTACGTTTACGTCGGTTCATTACCTTTGGCGGCTTTCTGTTTGTGGATTCGGCCGAAGGTCGCGCTGGCGGCGGCTTTGATGCTTCTGTGCGACGGTTGCTCGCGAGCCTCTTGCCGGGGGATCTGCCGAAAGCCGTGCCCGAGAACCACGTCTTGTGGAAGTCGTTTTACCTGTTGAAGTCCGGGGTCGGTCGGGTCGAGGCCGCTCCCTACGTCGAGGCGGTCGAACGCGA
Source organism: Deltaproteobacteria bacterium (assembly GCA_034439895.1). Classification (GTDB taxonomy): domain Bacteria; phylum Myxococcota_A; class Polyangia; order Fen-1088; family Fen-1088; genus JAWXBF01. The sequence continues at coordinate 3,945 of JAWXBF010000001.1, read as the reverse complement.
AAAACGAATCGGAGTGCTTTATACCCAGAACGATGTTTGTGGCGCGATGGCCCGCGACGGTTACGGCCGCTGGGAACACGAAGTGATTCCGGGGGGTGAAGGGCAACGGGAAATGGCCTTTCGCTTCGCCGTCAATGCCGTGATGTACGCGCTTTGCCTCGACTACAAGGAAGAGCAAGCCCACATTGACTTCATCCTGCGCACGCGGCGCGCGCGTCCCTGAACGGTAGCGTCATGGGCAAGCTTACCTTTCAAGACTGGCATTTTGTGCTTGGAGGCCACTTCGGCCCAACCTCGGTGACCTTGCTTTGTACTGGCGCGCTCTTGGCCGTGGTGTTGTCGGCATGGGGTCTGTGGACCGGGCCGCGACGAGGTTACCGCGTGCCACTGTTTGTGCTGCGGTTACTGGCGGTCGCGGCCTGTCTGGTGGTGGCGCTTGAACCCACGCTTGAGTTGCGCGAGATCACCCGCATTCGCAACCATGTGGCGGTGTTGATCGATGTGTCGCGCTCGATGGGCGTCAGCCCCCCGTCGGGAGGTGACTCTCGCCTTGCGCGGGTCGAGTCGCTTGTGCGAGGTGAGCACCGTCGCTTCGAGAAGTGGCGCGCACAAGGTCACGGTGTGGACTTTTACACCATGGGTGAAACCCTGAGCCCGGTCTCGCAGGAAGCAACCTTTCGTGCCGAACACGATGCCACGCGCATCGCCGAAACGCTGACCGAGATCAAGAGCCGCTACGGTGGGCGGGATCTGGGCGGCATCGTGCTGTTGTCGGACGGCATCGACAACGGTCGCATCGGAGCCGGTCCACTGGATCCCGAAACCCGCGATCTGATCCGCGATCTGGGCGTTCCTGTCTCGAGCGTATGGATGCGCGAGACGGCGTTGAAGGATATTTCGGTCGCCACCGTGCTCGCCGACGACTTCGCTTTTGTGCGCACCCCCATCAACCTTGAAGCCGTGATTCGCCAAAGTGGGCTCGGCGGCCGTTACATCGAGGTGGCGCTTTATCGCGATGGGCAATTCATGGATACGCGTTCGGTGAAGCTTGAAGGAAATGCTTCAGAGGTCAAGGTTTCCTTTCCCTTCACCCCACAGCAGCCGGGTCAGTCGGTGTTCGAGATCCGCACGCCGGTTCTGAGCGGCGAAGCGTTGTCTTCGAATAACAGTCAGGTGTTTGCGCTCAAGATCATCCGCGATCGCGTGCGTGTGCTACACGTGACCGGCCGCCCCTCTTGGGACGTACGATTCTTGCGTTCGTTGATGCGCCTTGATCCCAACGTTGATCTGGTTTCGTTCTTCATCTTGCGCACGCTGGAGGACGACGCACCCTGGGATCAGAAGCGCGAGCTGTCGTTGATTCCGTTTCCGTATCAGGAGATCTTTCACGACCAGTTAAGCTCGTTCGATCTGTTGGTCTTTCAAAACTTCAACTACGGACCTTATCAGGTGGCGCCCTACTTACCGGGTGTTCGCGACTACGTGATGGGGGGAGGGGCACTGGTAATGGTGGGCGGTGACCTATCGTTTGCGGGTGGTGATTACGGTGGCAGTGCGATTGAGCCGATTTTGCCGGTGACACTTGATCCACAGGGATCATCAGATGCTTTTTCGATGGGCCCATTTCGACCGAAGTTGACCGAGGCGGGCATCGGACACCCCGTGACCTCGCTCTTGCTTGAGCCACGTGCCAACCAAAAACGCTGGGAAAACTTGCCGGCGCTCGATGGACTCAACCGTGTTGCGGGTCTTGCCCCGAATGCGACTGCTCTGATGGTGCACCCACGCGACAAGGCGTCGGATGGCACGCCCGCACCGGTCTTGGCGGTGGCGGACGTGGGGCGAGGGCGAACGATGGCTCTCGCGACCGATAGTGCCTGGCACTGGGGTTTTCAGGCCGCCGGCGCCGGAGACGATGCCCGCTCGTACCAAAAATTTTGGGAGAACGCGATTCGCTGGTTGGTCCGCGATCCGGTCTTGAGTCTATTGCGCCTCGAGCTCGACAAGCCAGAGTTCAATCGCGGTGAATTGATCGGGGTCCGCCTGCGTTCGTTGCATGCCGACTACACGCCCGCGGCCGAGGTGACAGTGACGCTCGACGTGTTGGCGGTGGGAGGCGACGCCAGCGCGCCCGTTCAAACCGTGGAGGTCAAGACGGCATCCGACGGTCAGGCACACGTGGAACTCAAGAACTTGCCACCGGGGGCTTATCGATTGCGGGGCCGTGCTGCGATTGACGGACGCAACCTGGAAGAAGACAAGGCGCTCATCGTGCGTGCCGAGGGCCGTGAACTTCAAGAAGTGGTGGCGCGCTCGGAAGTGTTGGCGGCGCTGGCGCACGACAGCGGCGGTACCTTCTACGAGGAATCCTTTGGCGAGGTGCCCATCAAGCCGATGCGCGAAGAACGGCTGGGCCGCCGCGAGGCGATCGAAATCGGCACGCACCCGGGACTGATGGCGTTGGCGCTCTTGCTGCTGTGCAGCGAGTGGTATCTGCGCAGGCGCCTCGGTTATCGTTAATTCACGTGACGGCTTGAACCGCCAGCGACCGAAGCCTTTCCGACAAATTGTCGCGAAACGCCCGTAACTGTAACACAGTCAGCGGCTCGAGCATCTTGGGCAAGGGTTCAACAGGAAAATCGCGAAGCAAGTAGGCCAGCATGCCGGGATCGACGCCCGCGTCTTTCTGGAGCGCGCCTTCCAGATCGTCTTCGACGTTGAATCCTTGCCGTTCAAGAAAATACAGGTCCACCAGATCACGGGGCTGGCGATTTCGGGCAGCTGGGCAATCAGTTCTCGGTGTTCCCGCTCGTCAAATCTGATTTCCGTGGTCGCTGACATGGGTTTGTTTATGCGGCCAGATCGCCAGGTGGCCCCAGGTATCGCAAAAGATGTGGCCAGGCGGCACGTATTTCATCGGGCGTGACATACAGCCAGACGTCCCGGGTGTTGGCTTCTCGCAACAGCGCACCCATCCAGTAGAGCCTCACCGCCGGATCTGGATCATGAAGGTTCTTTCGCAACACGGCTACGGTCGCGTCGGTCCACCACAAGAAATACGGCCGATGTTCGTCGTGGGTCAATGCGTCACTGGTCGGCGGAAGCAACCGGGGCATTCAGGAACATTACCATCGTCGCCGAGATGAACCGATGTGCAGGGGCGCGTGCGCCATCGGGTTCACTTGTGAAAACCAGGTTTTCCGACCTATGCTGTGCCGCCATGAAACCCGGAACCTGGAACCGAAATTTACTGCTCTTCACGACGGCCCTTGGGCTTGTGCTTTCAACCGCTTGCCAAAAGTCTGTCGAAGCCCCGCCGCTCAAGTCCGGGTCGGCCGTCAAGGTGCCCGCGCCAACACCGCCCGCCAATCCCGCGGCGCCGACACCGGCCGCGCCGACCCCGGCACCAGCAGCAGCCGCTGCGGATGGCAGCAAGAGCCTAAATCCTGACGAGAACACCGCCACCGCTCCCGCCACCTTCAAGGCGCGCTTCAAGACCTCAAAGGGGGACTTCGTTGTGCAAGTGACGCGAGAGTGGGCGCCGAACGGGGCCGATCGCTTTTACAACCTCGTGAAAAACGGATTCTTCGACAACACGCGATTCTTCCGCGTGATCTCGGGCTTCATGGTTCAGTGGGGCATCCATGGTGATCCCGCGATCAGTGCCGCCTGGCGCACCGCGAACATCAAGGATGATCCACCGAAGCAGTCCAACACGCGCGGCATGATCACCTTTGCGACGGCGGGTCCGAATACCCGTACCACACAGCTCTTCATCAATTTTGGCGACAACAACCGCCTCAACGAGATGGGCTTTTCGCCTTTCGGCAAAGTTACCGAAGGCATGGACGTGGTCGACAAGCTGTACGCGGGCTACGGTGAAGGGGCACCGAGCGGCCGCGGTCCCGACCAGGGTCGTTTGCAATCGCAGGGCAATGTTTACCT